>NZ_KB907307.1:2842797-3158663 GCF_000381925.1 Nocardia sp. BMG111209 | reverse complement strand
TGGTGACGGCGCGGAAACCATCGTGGTGTCCGGGGCCTATCGCATCGAACCGGGTACACGGCACCCGCTGCTGGCGGGCCTGCCCGAGGTGGTGCACCTGTCCGGCCCGCGGCAGGATCGGCTGGCTGCGGCCGTCGCGTTGCTCGGCGCCGAGATCCAAGCACACGATCCCGGCGGGGATGCCGTCGTCGCCGCACTGGTGGACGCGTTGCTGATCTACATTCTGCGCGCCTGGCACGACGGCAATTCCACGGGCTGGACCGCGGCGATGGCGGACAAGGCGATCGGGCACATCCTGCACCGGATGCACGCCCACCCCGCCGAACCGTGGACCGTGGATCGCCTGGCGGGCGAGATCGGTGTGGCGCGAGCGACTTTCACTCGCCGTTTCACCAGATTGGTCGGCGAACCGCCGCTCACGTACCTCACCCGCTGGCGGATGATCACAGCGGCCCGACTGCTGCGCCGGGACCGGACGCCACTCGTGGTCGTCGCCCGGCAGGTGGGTTACAGCTCGCAATTCGCCTTCGCGAAGGCGTTCAAACGGGAGTTCGGAATCGCGCCGGGCGCCTACCGGCGGGACATTCGCACCGATCCGTGAGGACCGAGGCCGGACTCGGATCAGCCCGTAACCGCCTGACCACCGGTCGCATCCGGTCGGTGCCGCAACCATTTCCGGTCGATGGCCGCCTGCAGGTCCATTCCGCGGTGATGTGCGAGCAGTACCACGTGGCAGAGGACGTCGGCGATCTCGTCGTCGACCGAGTCGCGCAGTTGCTCAGGGGTTTTGCCACGCGAGCGGCCCTGCCCGGTTTCGGCGAGGAACTGCTGCATCAGCTCGCCGGACTCCTCGGCGATCTTCATGACGTACCACTCGGGTGTGCGCCGGATCCCGTGCCGTTGTGCGTAACGCTGTGACACCGCATCGAGTTCCGCGCCGAACGCCGCCCAGTCCATACCGTCACGGTGCCGGGAAATGCTGTCGCGCCGCAAATTCCACGGCGTGCCGCAGTATCGGCGGCGAGCCTGCGGTGGCGTGCCCGGCCGGGGCTCGGGCGGGGCGTGCAATGATGCGGTGGACAATCGAAGTTCGAGAGCGGGGACGTCGTGCCGATCGGTAATCAGCAGGTGACATCGCATGCTTTTCTCGAGGTGCTGTCGGAGGACGAGTTCTATCCCGACCATCTGGTGGAGCTGGGCAAGGCGATCCTGCTGAGGCTGTGCGCGCGCATCGAGGCCGAGGCGCCTGCCGATCTGGCCGCCTTGTACACCCTCACCCAGGCTGCCACCGCCGAGTTCAATGACCTGGAGGCCGAGTTCGACTCGGCGGGTAGCGAATTCGACACCGTAGCGCGTGAGGACATCGGCGAGGAGTTCTGGTTCGTGGCGCGGGCCTACGGTTTCGACGATGCGGATGCCGACGAGCTGATCTCCGGCCGGGAGTGGTGAACGAGCGGTTCAATGCGGCGCCGGTGTCAGCATCGCCCGTGTGGTCGCCGCATCGAGGTCGCCCCGCCGCTCGGGATGGTCGATGTAGTACCGCAGGGTCGACAGCAGCGCGTTGGTGTCCACGGTCCACCACGTCGGGTACAGGGTCCACGAATCACCCTCGTTCCCAGGGTATTTCCGGTGCGGATCACTGTGGAAGAACACCGATTGCCGGTCGCAGGTGAAGGTGAGGACCTGGATCCGGACGCGCGTTCGTGGATTCGGTTGCACTCGCAGATCGTCGATACCGTCCCAGGGAAATTCGAGATCGGTTCGGCGCCACGGTAGGTGAGCGACGAGGCGCAGGGAGTGCACGCCGAATGTCAGGCGCACGGCGTAGCCCTGATGGGCGAACATCACGACACAGGTCAGGCCGAGGAGGACTGTCACCGGCCCGTAGACGAGGTAACGCCCGGGCAATTCGCCGTACCCTCCGGCGAGAAAGGAGATGACACCCAGAGCCGTGAGGAGCAGGAACATGTACAGTTGCGCGCCGCGGAACGGCCGGTACCGCAGAATCGCCCGGTTCGTTCGGTTCATCTCGACTGCCGGGCGGCGGGGCAGGTAAGTGCTGCTCAACAACATCAGGCCGATCAATGCGGTGCCGAGGGCGAGCAGGTCGTGTGGTTGCAGTCGTGGTCCAGCGAAAGCGATCAGTAACAGCACGCCGCCGACCACCGCCGTCGGCCATTGCCGCCTCGGACTCCATTCGGTGCTCCGATGATAGTCGGACGGCACACCCCTGCGTACGGAGTTCATCCCACCCCCTCCGCGTTCAGCGCGAACCTATGACATTACCTGGGGCAAAACCTCTCGGCAACGCCGGCGAGCCCGAAACGCGCAGTGCCGGTGGCGAATCCCTCGCGCCACCGGCACCGTCGAAGCAACTCTTCCGTTACAGCTGCGCCAGCCGGGGCGCCCCGCCCTCGGCGCGAACCAGCGCGCCCGCCTCGCGCGTGAGTTCCCGTGTGCTGCCCAGCAATCCGTCGAGCACCAGCACCCGGCGGATGTGCCGGTGCAGATCGTGCTCGTCGGTGAAGCCGATACCGCCGAGCACCTGCTGGCAGTGCCGGGCGGCGGTGAGGGCGGCCTGGCCCGCGGCGGCCTTGGCGAGCAGCGCGCCCAGTTCGCTGTCGGCGACCGTCAGGGTCGCCTCGGCGCCTTCCAGCGCCACCAGGGTTTCCGCCAGCCGGTGCCGTACGGCCTGGAAGGAGGCCAGTGGGCGGCCGAACTGCACGCGATCCAGCACGTGCGTACGCGCCAGTGCCAGCATGGTCCGCCCGGAACCGATCAACCACCACGCCAGCGCGGTACGACCCGCAGCGAGCGGAATCGCGTTGCCGGAGGGAACTTTCCGCAACGGCAGTTCGCCGTCGACCGCGGCGCCCGCTGCGGAAACGGCGGATTCCCCGCGCTCCCAGACGATCCAGGAGCCGCCCGAGGACGGCAGCGGCACGGTCGCGCCGTCCTCGGGCGGTTGTCCCGCCGCGTGCCGCACCACGTCGTTGAGGACGGAGGCGTGCGCGCCGGTCTCACCCAGCAGCCGGAACACCAGGGGCACAGCGACTTCCGGCATCTCGGCGAGCATCTCGTGCCAGCCGAGTTCGGTCAGCGCGTGGTCCAGCGCGCCGCCGGTGACCGTCGACATCGTCTTGCGCAGGGTTCCGGTGAGCAGTTCCAGCTCGGCGGTGTCCACACTCATGCTCACTCCTTGCCCAGGTCCAGCAGGCGGCGGGAGATGATGTTGCGCTGGATCTCCGCGGTGCCGCCGTAGATGGTGGCGGCGCGGGAATACAGGAACTCCGTGCGCCATTCGAGGTCGTCGAATTCCACCGCGCCGGGGATGAGGTCCCGCACGGTGTTCATCAGCTGTTGTTCGGCGGTCGCGAGCAGCACCTTGTCCACCGAGGTCTCCGGGCCCAGATGCCCGCCGTCGGCAAGGGTCTGCTGGGTTGTCCGGGAGCGGCAGCGCAGCATGTGCAGAGCCAGGTAGGTGGAACCGATCTCGGCGTCGGCCTGGGTGTCGCCGGGCGGTGCGGTGGTCTGCGCGATCAGCTTGTCGAGCCGGTTGAACAGGTAGGCGCCACGGTGCCAGAAGCAGGTGGAACGCTCGTGCGGCAGCAGGTCCATCGCCAATTGCCAGCCGTCGCCGAGGTTTCCGAGCATCCGGTCACCGGGCACCACCACGTCGTCGAAGTACACCTCGGCGAATTCGTCGAGCCCGTGCATGGTCTTCAGCGGGCGGACGGTGATACCGGGGGTGTCCATATCGACGAAGAAGGCCGTGATCCCGGCGTGGCCCGGTGCGGTCCGGGTGAGCAGGACGCATCGGGACGCGTACTGCGCCAGGCTGGTCCACACCTTCTGCCCGTTGACGACCCAATTGTCGCCGTCGGGAACGGCTTTCGTCGTCAGCGAGGCCAGATCGCTGCCGGAGCCGGGTTCGGAGAAGCCCTGGCACCACTGTTCGGCGCCGGAGAGCATGAGCGGCACCATCTCCGCGGCCAGCTCGGGGCGGGCGTAGGAGATCATGGTCGGCACCAGGACCTCGATCATCGAGTACAGACCCGGCTCGGCGAGATCGCGGGTGGCGACCTCCTCGCCGAGTACCGCGCGCAGTACCGCGGGCCCGCCGAGCCCGCCGACCTCGGCCGGCCACCCGTACCGCATCCACCCGGCGTCGAACAGCGCCTTGCGCACCCGGCCGAGCTGTGCCACCTGCCCGTCGAGTGAGTGATCGGCCCCGGGGGACAGGTCGTTCTCGTCGAGCCAACTGCGCAACTCCGAGCGGAACTGCGCCACATCGGGGATCACGGAAGCACTCATACAGCGTCCTTTCGCGCCGGGCGAAACCGGTGAAAGTGGCTCGCCCGCCGCGCGATCCGCTCCGATTCGAGACCGGCGGCGGAACAGTTCACAGCGAGCGGGCGGAAGGGGAAGAGCCGGGGCCACGCGGCCGGAACGGCGCGTGACCACCGGGTGGAACGGTGACGAGGGCCCCGCCCCATGGAACGGAGCGAGGCCCTGGAAAGCATGTCAGGCCTTCGAGTTTTCGAAGGCATGCGGGATGCCGGAGTCGTGATCACCACTGCGCCGGATGAACGTCATCCGCCGGGTCTTCAACCGCCAGCCCTGCTCGGTGCGCACGAGAGTGTCGGTGTAGTAACCGATCCGCATATCGTGCGCGCTGTGCTCCACGAAGCACAGCGGCTGGGTTCCGGTGGCGGTGTCGCCGTCGATCTCCAGAAGCGGTGTGCCCGTGAGGAACAGCCCCTTCGGTGCCGCCTCCACCAGTTCCGGGAACAGGTCCAGGGTGTAGGTGTCGCCGAAGGCGCTGTAGGAGCCGTCGGGGGTGAACACCTCGAGCACCCCCTGCACATCGCCCTTGGTCATGGTGACGGCATACTTGGCGAGCAGCTGCTGGATCTCCAGCAGATCTTCAGTTCTGGACAAAGACCTTGCCGCCTTTCATGACGAACGACACCTGCTGGGTCACCGTGATGTCGTCGATGGGGTTGCCGGGAACGGCGATGATGTCGGCCAGCATGCCCTCGGCGATGCGGCCGCGGTCCTCGGCGTCGATCAACTCGGCCGCGTTGACGGTGGCCGCCCGCAACACATCCGCCGGATCCAGGCCGCGCTGCACGAGTGCGACGAGTTCGGCGGCGTTCTTGCCGTGCGGGATCGCCGGAGCGTCGGTGCCGACCGCGATCTTCACGCCCGCCTTGTACGCCGCCAGCACCGAGTTGCGCGCCTTCGGATACATCTCGGCCGCTTTGGCTTTCAGCTTCGGGTCGGCCTTCGAGATGTCCATGTAGTCGGTGAGCCCGGTGGTCGGCACCAGCCAGGTGCCGCGCTCCACCATCAGGTCGATGGTGTCGTCCTCGATGAGGAAGCCGTGCTCGATGCAGTCCACGCCGCACAGGATGGCGTGCTTCACCGCGTCGGCGCCGTGCGTGTGCGCGGCGACCTTCATGCCGCGGCGATGCGCCTCGTCGGTGATCGCCCGCAGCTCGTCGTCCGAATAGTGTTGTGCGCCGGGCGAACCGGTCAGCGACATGACACCACCGGAGACGCAGATCTTGATGACCTCGGCGCCGTACTTGATCTGGTACCGGACCGCCTTGCGCACCTCGTCCACGCCGTTGGCGATGCCCTCCTCGAGGGTCAGGTGCAGCACGTCGGGCGCGAACGCGGAGAACATGGTCGGATCCAGGTGACCACCCAGCGGGGTGATCGCGTGACCGGCGGGCACGATGCGCGGCCCGTCGATCCAGCCCTGGTCGATCGCCTTGCCCAGCGCGACGTCCAGCAGATATCCGCCGGTCTTCACGAACAGGCCGAGATTACGGACGGTGGTGAATCCGGCCCGCAGCGTGCGGCGGGCATTGCCCACCGCACGCAGCATCCGCAGGGCCGGATCGTCGGTGACACTGGAGGCCAGGCCGGTCTCGCCGCGACCGCCCATCAGGAGGTTGACCTCCATGTCCATCAGGCCGGGCAGCAGAATCCGGTCACCGAGATCGATGACTTCGCCTTCCACCGCACCGCCTACGCCGACGATGGTTTCACCTTCGATGCGCACGATGCCGGGCCGCACGATCTCGCCGGATTCGACGTCGAGCAGGCCGGCCGCCTTCAGTGTCAGCATGTTCTAGACCACCGGCTCCTGGATGCAGTCCAGGTAGGCGGCGCCCGAGTCGGGCACGCGGGCCTGCTTCCAGACCTCGACGGGGAACGACACCATCACCAGCGACTGCAGCAGGTGGAACAGGTACCGCTGCGGGTCGGGCAGATCGGACCAGTCGAAGGTCTCGATGTGGTCCAGCGCGGGCTGCAGACGCGGGAAGACCGTGTCGTACAGGTCCTGCATCTCCTCCATCGAGGAGGCCAGCCGCTTGGCGTAACGCTCCGGCTCGGTGGCCAGGATCCACGGCTCGTACTTCTGCAGATCGGCGAAATCGGCCGGGAGGGTTTTGGTTTCGGTGTTCGTCATATCAGTTGGCCTTCCCGTTACGGCCGGCGCCGGCACGGTGGTCGGCGACGATCTTCTGGACGTGGGTGTGCAGGTGGCGCAGCAGGACTTCCTGGTCGTTGAGCGGGAATTCCTTGATGGCCCGGGTCTCGAGCATCTTCTGGGTGGCCTCGAGGGTGTTCGCGTCCTGCAACGCGTACTCCTTGAAGGTGACGCCCGCCAGCTCCTGGCCGAGGCGCTCGCGCGCGGTCTTCGGCGGCACGAAGTACAGGCTGGCCTCGAAGGTGTGGCTGTTCACCGCGGTCGGCCAGTAATGGTAGGTGAGGAACCAGCCCGGCGCCCAGAACAGCAGCGAGAAGTTCGGGAAGATCTCGAATTCGTCGATGCCCCAGGCGCGATGGCGGGCCGGGTTGATGCCCTCGGGCAGCACGTCCAGGCCCTCGATGTCAGGGCGGTCCCACGGGCCGAACAGGCCCGAACGCAGCTCCCGCTCGATCGGCTTGACCATGCCGGGATCCTTCGGCGGGGCCATGCCGCCCCAGGAGGACACCATCGAGTGCGGCGCGGCGACCTCGTAGTGCAGCGCCTCGAAGCCGACGTTGATCAGCTTGTCGGCCTCGTCCTTGACCGCCTGCTTCTGGTGCAGCACCGGCGCGTGGTAGAACTCGGCGAACGCGTCGATGAACAGCTTCCAGTTGGCGCCGATCTCGGCCTTGTAGCTGTACACCTCGGTCATCTCGTGGAACGGGTAGCCCTCCACACCCTTCAGGAAGGGGCCGAGGTACTCCTCCAGCGGCTTCGCGTTGTCGTCGAGGTTGACGAAGATGAAGCCCTCCCACACCTCGCAGCGCAGGCCCTTGAGCCCGTACTGACCCTTGTCGAGGTCGAAGAACTCCTTCTCCTGCTGCACGAAGGTCAGGTCACCCTCGAGGCTGTAGCGCCAGGCGTGGTACTTGCAGGTGAACTGCCGGCAGACGCCCTGCACTTCCTCGTTGGGGTAGTCGTTCCACACCAGCTTGTTGCCGCGGTGCCGGCAGATGTTGTAGAACGCCCGCACCTCCTTCTCGGAGTCGCGGACGACCACGATCGAGGTGTTCAGGAACGGCAGTTCCTTGGTGAAGTAGCTGCCCACCCGCGGCAGCTTGTTGATCCGGCCGATGTTCAGCCAGCTCTTGCGGAAGATCGCGGCCTTCTCGTCCTCGTAGAAGGCGGGATCGATCGAATCGGTGAAATCGACGGGCCCGGTGCCGAGTTCGGGGTAGGTCTTCGTCCAGCTACCCGCAGCCGGCTTGGTGAAGTGTGCCATTACAGGAGATTCCCTCTCAGTGTTCGCTGGAGACGCCGAAGGTGTTCAAGGCGATCGACAACGTGATGTAGCCGCCGACCGTGAAAACCAGGTCCATGCGCTGCTTTTCGTCGAGCCGCTCGCTGAGTGCGGCCCATGTCTCATCGGAGAGTTCGGACTTCTCGTCGAGTTCGTCGACGGCGTTGAGGACCAACTGCTCGAATTCGTCGGCGGCGGTGCCGTCGAGGATCCCGGCGATGTCCTCCGCGGACAGGCCTGCCTCCGAACCGAATCCGCTGTGGTGTTCCCACTCGTACGCGCAGTTGCGGCGGTGCGCGACCCGCAGGATCACCAGTTCCCGGATCCGCGGCGGCAGTGTGGACGTGAACAGCAGATGGACACTGAATCCGAGGAACTTCTCGGTCAGGTCCGGATGCCACGCCAAGGGCGCCATGGCGGGCCCCGCGCCTTCGGGATTACGGCGTGCTCGCGGCAGTAGTGCCTTGAACGCGTCCCGGGTCCGATCGTCCCAGCGCTCGGCTGGCAGCGGTGGCAGGCGCATCCTTGTCCTCCTCTCGTGAGAATCGCATTCTCAAAAACTGAACTCTAGATTTCCATGAAGCCGCGTGTTAGTCAACAGAGCGTCCCCTCACCGGGGGTGAGTCATCGCCGCATCTTGCTGAAATCCCAGCTCACGACCCGCTCCGGAACCAGCCGCAGCCAGGCGTGGCGGCCGTCGTAGTGGAAGCCGCGCCCGGGGGAGTACTTCTGCGCGAACAGCCGCTCCGGCTCCTCGAGCTGGGAATTCGCCTCGCCGGTGCGGGGCGCCTCGCCGACGGTCTCGGCGGTGCCGCGCAGCTCCACCCCGCGCAGCTGCAGGAAGTCGGCGCCACCGTCGTCGACGATCGCCGACAGCCGCGGGTCGCGGCCCAGATCGGTCCACCGCTGGCTCCGGACCAGCGAGTTCAGCCACAGGGCGGTGCCGTCCCAGACGAACCAGAGGGCGCTGGTGTGCGGATGTCCGCCCGGCCCGAGGGTCGCGATCCGGACCAGCGGCTGCGCGCCGAGGAAGGCGTCACGCTCCTCGGCGGTCATGGCGATGGCGTGGCCGCGTCGTTGCCCGGTCATTTGATCTCCCCAAAGCCAACATGTTGATTCTCCATTTCTGAGAAGATAGTTTTCTGACAGCGAGAGCACCATGGCTCGCGCTGCTCGACGGAGAGCAGTGGGGTGCGGAAACGGCCCCCTTCAAGGAGGAATCTGGTGAAACCCAGGCGCATACTCGTCGCGCTGACCGCGGTGGCATTACTCGCGGCAGCGGGCTGCAGCCGTAGCGGCAGCAGTGGTGAGGAGAGTTCGGCGACCGGCGGCAACAGCGGCGGCAGTAGCAGCAGCAGTTCCGTGTCGGCCGACTTCGGTGACCTGAAGGGCCTATGCCACAGCGGCAAGGCCTCGAGCGCACCCGCACAAGGCGTGACCGCCGGTGAGATCAAGGTCGGTGTGTTCACCGACATGGGCTTCACCAAGAACCCCGAGCTGGCCGACGCCGCCAAGGTGTTCACCTCCTGGTGCAACGACAACGGCGGGATCAACGGCCGCAAGATCACCTACAACATGCGCGACGCGAAGCTGATGGAGGTCCGGCAGCGCATGCTGGAGTCCTGCCGCGACGACTTCGCGCTCGTCGGCGGTAGTGCCGCCCTCGACGGACTGGGTGTGAAGGACCGGCTGTCCTGCCTGCTGCCCGACTTCCCGGCGCAGGTCGACCAGATCGCCAACGCCGGAGCCGACCTGCAGGTCGGTGGCGGCGTGACCGCCGGCGGCCGGTACGACCCGTACACCGGCTTCCACCAGTGGCTGTTCAAGGACGCCTACCCGGCGTCGGCCTCGGCGATCGGCCTGATCAACGGCGACTCCCCGGTCACCAAGGTGATGGGTACCGCCTATGAGGAGGCGCTGCCGCAGCAGGGCGCGACCATCGTCTACGACGATCTGTACCCGGCCGCGGGCGTGTCCGACTGGACCCCCTACGCGCAGTCCATCAAGACCAAGGGTGTCAAGGGCCTGATCTTCCTGGGCGACTTCAACAGCCTCGCCAAGCTCGAGGACGTGCTGACCGGCATGGACTACAAGCTGGACTGGATCGACACCAACTCCAACGCGTACAACTCGCAGTTCATCAAGCTGGCCGGCAATTCGCTCGCCGTGCAGCACAACTACGCGGACATCAGCGGCACCGCGCCGCTGGAGTCGAACCTGCCCGCGATGAAGCAGCTCAAGGATCTGTTCGCCAAGTACGCGCCGGGTGAGGACATGACCTACCCCGCGGTGCGCGCGTTCGGCCAGTGGCTGCTGTTCGCCAAGTCGGCCGCGAGCTGTGGTGACCAGCTCACCCGCAAGTGCCTCCTCGACGCCGGCAAGGGCGAAACCGCTTGGACCGCAGGTGGTCTGGAGGCCCCGACCAATATGGGCGACCCCAACTTCATCCAGAAGTGCTTCAATGCCGAGCAGGCCGGCCCGCAGGGCTGGAGCACGCCGGACTTCAAACCGGACAACGGGCCGTACCGCTGCAACGTCGACCCGTACGTCTACAAGACCCCGGGTGGTAAGCCGCTCACCCTCGCGGATGTCGGCAAGAGTCTGGGTGATCTGAAGTAACCATGGACAAGTTCCTCGCCTTCGGGATCGTCGGGCTCAGTACCGCGGCGATCTATGCGGTCATCGGTAGTGGCCTGGTGGTCACCTACACGACGACCGGCGTGTTCAATTTCGCGCACGGGGCGGCGGGCATGATGTCGGCGTTCGTGTACTGGCAGCTCACCATCGGGTGGGGCGTGCCGGTACCGGTGGCCGTGGTGCTGGTGCTCGCGGTGTTCGCACCCCTGTTCGGGTTGCTGTTCGCCCGGGCGCTGGCACCGACCCAGGGACTGGGTGACGCGGAGAAGTTGGTGATGACAGTGGCCCTGCTGTCGGGCCTCATCATCGTCGCCCGCTGGATATGGAATCCGAACGTGTCCCGGACGCTGCCGAAGTTCTTCGCCGGCGAGCGTCCGATCCACCTCGGGCCCGTCACCATCACCTGGCATCAGGCGCTGACCATGCTGGTCGCGGTCGCGGTCGCGGCCGGACTCCGAATCCTGCTGTACCGCACCAGAACCGGTGCGGAAATGCGGGCCACCGTGGACGACCGGGCGCTGGTGGGACTCACCGGCGCCGATCCGCAGCGGGCCAACAAGGTCGCGTGGATGCTCGGCATCGAGCTCGCCTCGATCGGCGGCATCCTGATCGCGCCGACCGTGGCGCTGGACGCCCAGCAGCTGTCGCTGCTGATCGTCAGCGCCTACACCGCGGCGATCTTCGGCCGGTTGTCCAACCTGCCGATGACCTTCCTCGGTGCGATCGTGGTCGGTTGCCTGGAGAGCTACCTCGCGGGCTATCTGCCACAGAACGAGTACCTGCCCGGCTTGCGGCTGGCCGCGCCCGCGCTGTTGCTGTTCCTGGCGCTGCTGCTGTTCCCGCACGGCCGCCTGCGCGGCCGGGACCGGAAGCTGAGTCCGGTGCCGCTGCCGACGATCAACGGATCGCTGGTGTTCGGCGCGATCATCGTCATGGTCGGGATCATGCTCGCCACGATGCTCGGTGAGGCGAATCTGATCACCTACGGGCAGATGTTCGCCTTCGCCATCATCGCGTTGTCGTATATCCCGCTGGCCGGTTTCGCCGGGCAGATCTCCTTGTGCCAGTTGAGTATCGCGGGCATCGGCGCCGTCGCCTATTCGCACTTCGGTGTGCACGGGCAATGGTGGGCGATCCTCGCGGCCATGGCTGTCGCGGGCGTCGTCGGCGCCCTCATCGCGGTTCCGGCGATGAGGTTGTCCGGCGTCTATCTCGCCTTGGCCACAACGGCTTTCGCGGTGGTACTGGATCGCTGGATCTTCACCCTGCCGGAATTCCACGTGTTCGGCCTGAAGATCGCGCTGTTCGATCAGGGTTCGGTGGAACTGGTCGGGCCGAACCTGTTCGGCCTGCACCTGGACAGTACGTGGAAGATCACGATCTTCGCCTCGGTCTGTCTGGCCGTGGCCACCCTCGGGGTCGCGTTGCTGCGGCGCAGCCGGTTCGGCCGGCGGCTGATCGCGTTGCGCGACAGCGAATCCGCCTACGCCACCCTCGGCGGCAACCTGCTGTTCGCCAAGGTGGCGGTGTTCGCGCTGTCGGCGGCCATCGCCGGACTCGGTGGTGCGCTGCTCGGGATGCAGCTGCGGTCGGTGACCGCGGATCAGTTCAATCTCGTTGCGGGACTGCCGATCTTCCTGATCGTCGTGATCGGCGGCCTCGGTGCGGTGGGCAGCGGATTCTTCACCGGCGTCACCTTCGCCGGACCGCTGAACGTGATTCCGGTGCTGTGGCCGTCGCTGACCAACCTGGCACAGGTGCTGCCGTCCGCCGGTGGCGCGTTCTTCGCCGGTGGCGCCCTCGGCGAGGGCGCGGTGGCCGGTATGCGCAACAGTTTCGTTCCGGTGCTGCGCGACAAGGTGACCGGAGTCCTGCTGATCGGCGGGCCGATCGTGTTGTGGGTGCTGCGCCTCAACGACGTGATCAACGGCTGGCTGTTCACCCTCGGCGCGTTGATCGTCGCCGTGGTGGCCCGGTACTGGGCCCAGGCCCGGGCACCGAAACCCGAAGTGGAGCCGGAGATCCCGGTCGAATGGTGGGGTGTCCGCCGACCCTGGCGGGCCGAGGACGAGGAGGTGCTCGATCGTGCCGTCACTGCTCGAGGTTGAGAACGTCACCGTCAATTTCGGTGGTCACAAGGCGCTCGACAGCGCCGGGCTGCGGGCCGAACGTGGCCACGTCACCGGCCTGATCGGTCCCAACGGGGCCGGGAAGAGCACCCTGTTCGATGTGATCTCCGGCCTGCGCCGGCCCAACACCGGATCGGTGGCCATCGACGGCCGCGACGTCACCCGGCTGAACCCGGCTCGCCGGGCCCGGCACGGGCTGGCCCGTACCTTCCAGCGACTGGAACTGTTCGGGCGCTTGAGCGTTCGCGACAACCTGCTGGTCGCCGCCGAGCTCGGGCCGCACCGCCGGCACGCGCGCCGCACCGTCGGTGACATCATCGAGCGGCTCGACCTGCACCACGTCGCGGACTCGTCGGCGGATGCCCTGCCGACGGGTACCGGACGACTGGTCGAGGTGGCGCGGGCGATGGCCGTCCGGCCGGCGCTGGTGCTGCTGGACGAACCCGCCGCGGGTCAGGACCACACCGAGACCGAGAAGTTCGCCGCCCTGTTGCGGTCGCTGGCCGAGGACGGCGCCGCGGTGCTGCTCGTCGAACACGACATGGACCTGGTGATGAACGTCTGCGATCAGCTGTTCGTCCTGGATCTGGGCAAGATCATCGCTTCGGGTCCGCCCGAGGTGGTCCGTCGCGACAAGACCGTGCTGGCGGCCTATCTGGGGGAGTCGTGAGTTTGCCCTATACGGACTCCTATCCGACCGAGCGGTTGCCGATCGTCCGGGAACCGGCGTCCGCGCCGCTGCTGGAACTGCGTGAGGCGCGCGCCGCCTACGATGCGATCACCGTCCTGCACGGTGTCGACCTGGCGGTCGCCACCGGGCAGGTGGTGGCCTTGCTCGGGCCCAACGGCGCGGGCAAGACCACGACCCTGAAGGTGGCCGCGGGCGTCCATCCCGTCACCGGTGGGCGGCTGCTGCTCGGCGGCCGCGACATCACCGGCGCCAACCCGAAAGATCTTGCGCGAGCGGGGGTTTGCCTCATCCCCGAGGGGCGTGGGGTATTCCCCAACCTCAGCGTCCGGGACAACCTGCTGATGATGACCTTCACCGGCCGGCCCCGGCGCGAGATCGAGGAGATCGCGTTCACCCGGTTCCCGATCCTCGGGAAACGCGCCAACCAGCTCGCCGGCACCATGTCGGGCGGCGAGCAGCAGATGCTGGCACTCGCGCGCGGCCTGGCCACCGACCCGGCCGTGCTCATGCTGGACGAACTGTCCATGGGCCTGGCCCCGTTGATCGTGGGTCAGCTCTACGAACAGGTCGCCGAGATCGCCCGGCAGGGCGTCGCGGTGCTGGTCGTGGAGCAGTTCGCCGCCGCGGTGCTCGACATCGCCGACCACGCGGCCGTGCTCGTGCGCGGCCGCATCGAGAAGCAGGGTCATCCCGACAGCCTGCGCCACGAACTCGCCGAACTCTATCTAGGAAGCACGAAATGACCGAAGCACGCGCGGACCGTTTCGTCCGTGAACTCGCGGAGCTGAAGATCGCCGACCCCGCCGCCGGTCGCTCCCAGCTGTGGCTGCGCCTCGGCACCCTGCTGCTGGTGCTGGGCCCGGTCCTGGCCGTGGTCGCATTCCTCATGTCGCACAGCACCCGTGACCCGCTGGTGCAGCGCGACGCCATCACGCTCGTCGGCGGGGCGGTCGTCGCGGCGGTGGTGGGGGCGGCGCTGTTCCTGCGGTACTCGCTGACCGGATTCCTGCGTTTCTGGCTGGCGCGGCAAGCCTTCGATCTCGCGGTGTTCGCGGATCGACTGAACCACAAGGAGGTTGATCATGACGGCAGTTTCACTGCGTCCCGGTGAGCAACTGGCCAGCACGGTGTGCACCACCCGGGTGGTGGTCGTGCGGGCGCCCGGCGCCGAGATCGAGATCAGTTGCGGCGGAGCGCCGATGGAGTCGGCGGCCGGTAAGCCCGCGCCCGGCAAGGTCGGCGCGAACGAGGCGGTCACCCTGGTCGGCAAGCGGTACGTCGACGCCGACGAGACCGTCGAGCTGCTGTGCACCAACTCCGGAACCGGTGAGCTCGCGCTCGGCGGCGTGGCGCTGACCCTGAAGGCCGCCAAGGCGCTTCCCGCGTCCGACTGATCGACCGCGGACGAGGAGAAAGGGGTAGCCGTGGAACTCGAGGATCTGATCCTGATCAGTGTCGACGACCACATCATCGAACCGCCCGACATGTTCGTGAACCACCTGCACCGGCGGTACTGGGGCGACGCGCCCCAGCTGGTGCATCGCGAGGACGGCACCGACGTGTGGACGTTCCGGGATGTCGTCATCCCGAACGCCGCGCTCAATGCCGTTGCGGGACGGCCGAAGTCGGAGTACGGCATGGAGCCGCAGGGCCTGGACGAGATCCGGCCCGGCTGCTACGACGTGCACGAGCGGGTGAAGGACATGAGCGCCGGAGGCATTCTGGCGCAGATGAACTTCCCGTCGTTCCCGGGATTCGCGGCGCGGTTGTTCGCGACCGACGATCCCGGGTTCTCGCTCGCGCTCGTGCAGGCGTACAACGACTGGCACGTCGACGAGTGGTGCGCGGCCTATCCGGGCCGGTTCATTCCGATGGCGCTGCCGGTGATCTGGGATGCGCGGCTGTGTGCGGACGAGGTGCGGCGCAACGCCGCCAAGGGCGTGCACTCGCTGACCTTCACCGAGAATCCGGCGGCGCTGGGCTACCCCAGCTTCCACGACCCGTACTGGAATCCCTTGTGGGAGGCCCTGGTCGACACCGACACCGTCCTGAGCGTGCACATCGGCTCGTCCGGGCGGTTGTCGGTGCCGGCGGTGGATTCACCGCCGGATGTGATGATCACCCTGCAGCCGATGAACATCGTGTCGGCCGCGGCGGATCTGCTGTGGTCGCGGGTGATCAAGGACTATCCGGGTATCCGGATCGCGCTGTCCGAGGGCGGCACCGGCTGGATCCCGTATTTCCTGGAGCGGGTGGACCGCACCTACGAGATGCATTCCACCTGGACGTTGCAGGACTTCGGCGGGAAACTGCCGTCGGAGGTGTTCCGTGAGCACTTCCTGACCTGCTTCATCAGCGATCCGCTCGGGGTCCGGCTGCGGCACGACATCGGTATCGACAACATCTGCTGGGAGGCGGACTATCCCCACAGCGACTCCATGTGGCCGCACGCGCCGGAGGAACTGCACGGGGTGTTCACCGACCACCGGGTACCGGACGCCGACATCGCGAAGATGACCTACCAGAACGCGATGCGCTGGTATTCCTTCGATCCGTTCGCGCATATTCCGAGGGAGCGGGCCACGGTCGGCGCCCTGCGGAATTCGGTGGCGGATCACGACGTGAGCACGCAGTCGCGCAGCCACCGAGTGGTGGCGCCGGAGGACAAGCTGGCGGGTTACCGTGAGCGTGCCCGCCGGGCGGTCGCGGCGCGGTGAACGGGTTTCACCGGCGCGGGTGTTCTGGGACCGCACCCGCGCCGGTGGCCGCCCGGACGAATTCGATCCGCCGCACCACGGCAGCGGCGCAATATGAAGGTTGGTGAATGTGGCCGAGGGTATGAATTTCGAGCTGAGCGATGACCAGCAGCTCATCCGGAAATCCGTCGCCGAATTGTGCAAGCGATTCGACGACCAGTACTGGATGGAGAAGGATCTCGCGCACGAATTCCCGACCGAGTTCTACGAGGCGATGGCCAAGGGCGGCTGGCTGGGCATCGCGATTCCGGAGGAATACGGCGGGCACGGGCTGGGGATCACCGAGGCGACGATCCTCGCCGAGGAGGTGGCGCGTTCCGGTGGCGGCATGAACGCCGCGACCGCGATCCACCTGTCGATCTTCGGTATGCATCCGGTGGCGGTGCACGGCTCCGAGGAGCTCAAGCAGCGGGTGCTGCCGCGGGTGGCCGCGGGCGACCTGCACGTGTGCTTCGGCGTCACCGAACCCGGTGCGGGCCTGGACACTTCGCGGATCACCACGTTCGCCCGCCGCGACGGTGACCACTACGTGGTCAACGGCCGCAAGGTGTGGATCTCCAAGGCGCAGGAATCGGAGAAGATCCTGCTGCTGGCGCGCACCCAGAGTTACGACTCGGTCGAGAAGAAGACCGACGGTATGACGCTGTTCCTCACGGATCTGGATCGCGACAAGGTCGACATCCGGCCGATCAAGAAGATGGGCCGCAACGCCGTCACCTCGAACGAGTTGTTCATCGACGGGTTGCGCATTCCCGTCGAGGACCGCGTCGGCGAGGAGGGCAAGGGCTTCAAATACATTCTCGACGGCCTCAATCCGGAACGGATGATGATCGCCGCGGAGGCGCTCGGCATCGGCCGGGTGGCATTGGACCGCGCTGTGCGGTACGCGAACGAACGCATCGTCTTCGACCGGCCGATCGGCATGAATCAGGCTATCCAATTCCCCCTGGCGGATTCGCTGGCGCACCTGGATGCGGCCGAGCTGATCTTGCGGAAGGCGACATGGCTCTACGATAACGGAAAGCCCTGTGGCCGTGAGGCGAATACGGCGAAATATCTGTGCGCGGATGCCGGATTCACCGCCGCCGACCGCGCGCTGCAAACCCACGGCGGCATGGGTTATGCCGAGGAGTACAACGTGGCCCGGTATTTCCGGGAGGTCCGGGTGATGCGTATCGCCCCGGTCAGCCAGGAAATGATCCTCAATTACCTGGGCTCGCACGTGCTGGGTATGCCCCGCAGTTACTGAGCGGTCCCGGACGAGCCACGAGAGAGCAGGAGTGACAGGTATGGGCTGCAACGATTCCCGCGCGCGGGTGCCGCGATGACCGCCGCGCCGCCGCAGGGCGGACTGCTGGCGGGCATCACCGTGGTGGCGCTCGAGCAGGCGGTGTCGGCGCCGATGTGCACCCGGGTGCTCGGTGATTTCGGCGCCCGGGTGATCAAGGTGGAGAATCCGGCCGGCGGCGACTTCGCCCGCTGGTACGACGATGTCGTCTCCGGCCAGGCCGCGCACTTCGTGTGGTGCAACCGCGGTAAGGAATCGGTCACCCTCGACCTGAAATCGCCTGCGGGCGTGGAACTCCTGCACAAACTGCTGGACCGGGCCGACGTACTGGTGTCGAATCTGGCGCCCGGCGCGACGGCCCGGCTCGGCGTGGCCCCGGATCAGCTGGCGCGCAGCCATCCCGATCTGATCGCCGTCGAGATCGACGGTTTCGGCGCGGGCGGCCCGCTGTCGCACAAGCGGGCCTACGACCTGCTGGTGCAGGCCGAATCCGGGGTGTGCTCGGTGACCGGCTTCCCGGGCGAGCCCGCCAAACCCGGCCCGCCGATGGCCGACGTCACCACGGGACTGCATGCGGCGCTGTCGATCCTGGCGCTGCTGACCGCGCGCGAACGCGGCCGCACCGGCGGTGCGCAGGTGTCGCTGAGCCTGTTCGACACCATGGCCGACATGATGGGCTACCACCTCACCTACACCCGGCACTCCGGTATCGAGCAGCAGCCGCTGGGCATGAGCTCGCCGGCGGTGGCCCCCTACGGCGCGTACCCCACCGCCGACGGTCAGACCGTGGTGCTCGGCACCACCAACGACCGCGAATGGCAGCGGCTGGCCCGCGAGATCCTCGGCCGTCCCGACCTCGCCGAGGACGAACGCTTCCGCACCAACCCGGACCGCTGCCGGCACCGCGAACTGATCGACGCCGAGATCCGAACCTGGTGTGCCCGGTACGATCTCGCGCACATCCAGAAGACCGCCGACGACGCCGGCATCGGCAACTCGCGCTACAACACCCCCGCCGAGGTGATCGCGCATCCGCAACTGTCCGAGCGCGACCGCTGGCACGAGATCGACAGCCCCGGCGGCGCGATCCCGTCCCTGCTGCCGCCACCGGTCATCGCGGGCTACACCCCGCCGATGGGTGCGGTACCCGGGCTGGGCGAGCACACCGACGCGGTCCTGAACGAACTCGGCGTGGACACCGCGGAACTGGCGCGATTGCGGACGGCGAAGGCGATCGGCCCGGAGTACCCGCGATGACCGAAGCGGCACTGCTGATCTCGGACCGCGACGGTATCCGGACGCTGACGCTGAACCGGCCGGCCCGCAAGAACGCGATCGACCGCGCGCTGTGGCTGACCCTGCGGGACACGCTCACCCAGACCGGTACCGATCCCTCGATCCGCGCGCTGGTGATCACCGGGGCCGGGGGAGCGTTCTGCTCCGGCTCCGACCTCGCCGCCGGCGACGACACGCACCCGATGTACAAGGTGCGCTTGATGAACGAGGTCGCGCTGCTGGTGCACGAGCTGCCGATCCCGACCGTCGCGAAGGTGACCGGGGTGGCCGTCGGCGCCGGCTGGAATCTGGCGCTGGGTTGCGATCTCGTCGTCGCGACCCCGGAATCCACCTTCTCGCAGATCTTCGCGAAGCGCGGCCTGTCCCTGGACCTCGGCGGCTCGTGGCTGCTGCCCAAGCTGGTCGGCCTGCAACAGGCGAAACGCCTTGCGCTGCTGGCGGAGACGATCGACGCCGCCGAGGCGCACGCGCTGAACCTGGTGACCTGGGTGGTGCCCGGCGACGGGATCGACGCGTTCGTCGACGATCTCACCGACCGGCTGGCCGCCGGTCCGCCGATCGCGCTGGCACAGACCAAGGCTCTGCTCAACGAGGGCGGCGACCGCACCCTGCGGGACGCGCTGGCGAGCGAACAGCGTGCGCAGGCAATGAATTTCGGCACCGCCGACGCGGGCGAGGCGTACGCCGCGTTCGCCGCGAAGCGGTCCGCGACCTTCACCGGCCGCTGGGCCGTGCCCCGGCCCTCGGCGGAGAAGTGAACATCGGGCAGCCACAGTTCCGAACCCCACGACGGTTCGGCGGAATATCCGGCAGAGTGAGGGAAGAACATGCGTGAAGTAGTGATAGCCGAGGCCGTACGGACCCCCGTCGGCAAGCGCAACGGTGGCCTGTCCACGGTGCATCCGGCGGACCTGTCCGCGATCGTGCTGACCGCGCTGGCCGAGCGCACCGGTATCGATCCGGTGATCGTGGACGACGTGATCTGGGGCTGCGTCTCCGCCGTCGGCGACCAGTCCAGCAATATCGGCCGCTATTCCGTGCTGGCCGCGGGCTGGCCGGAGAGCGTGCCCGGTACGACCGTCAACCGCGCGTGCGGATCCAGCCAGCAGGCCCTGGATTTCGCGGTGCAGGCGGTGATGTCGGGCCAGCAGGACGTGGTGGTCGCGGGCGGTGTCGAGTCGATGAGCCGGGTCCCGATGGGCGCGGCGCGCGGCACCGGCATGCCGTACGGGCCGAAGGCCCTGGCCCGTTACAACGGTTTCGAGTTCAACCAGGGCGTCGGCGCCGAGATGATCGCGCAGAAGTGGGGTTTCGACCGCACCGCCGTCGACGAGTACTCCGCGCGCTCGCACGAACTGGCCGCCGCCGCCCAGGACGCGGGCGCCTTCGCGGCCCAGATCGTCGCGGTGCCGACGGAGGACGGGGAGGTCACCGCCGACGAGGGTATCCGGCGCGGCACCACCGCCGAGAAACTCGCCAAGCTGAAGCCGTCGTTCCGGGAGGACGGCGTCCTGCACGCGGGCAACTCCTCGCAGATCTCCGACGGCGCCGCCGCCATCCTGGTGACCACCCCGGAGAAGGCGCGTGAGCTGGGCCTGACCCCGATCGTCCGCTACACCGGCGGCGCGGTCGCGGGCTCCGATCCGGTGCTGATGCTGACCGGCCCGATCCCCGCCACCGAGAAGGTACTGCGCAAGACCGGCCTGAGCATCGGCGATATCGGCGCCTTCGAGGTCAACGAGGCCTTCGCCCCCATCCCGCTGGCCTGGCTGGCCGAGACCGGCGCCGACATCGAGCGCACCAACCCGCTCGGCGGCGCCATCGCGCTGGGCCACCCGCTCGGCGGTTCGGGTGCGGTCCTGATGACCAGGCTCGTACATCACCTGCGCGACAAGGGAATTCGCTACGGCCTGCAGACCATGTGCGAGGGCGGCGGCACCGCCAACGCCACCATCGTCGAACTCGTTGCCTAGGAGGTATTTTCGTGCGCCGCGATATTTTCACCGAAGACCACGAGGCCTTCCGCCGGCTGGCGAGGGAGTACATCGAGAAGGAGATCGTCCCGCACTATCCCGAGTGGGAGAAGGCCGGCCGGATGCCCCGCGAGGTGTTCGAGAAGCTCGGCTCGCTGGGCCTGCTCGGCACCGCCATCCCCGAGGAGTACGGCGGCGGCGGTGTCCGCGACTACCGCTACAACATGGTGCTGCAGGAGGAGTCGTACCGCGCCCAGGTCACGCTGAGCACGGTCCGCACCCAGATCGACGTGATCCTGCCGTATTTCCTGGAGTACGCGAACGCCGAACAGCGCGACCGCTGGTTCCCCGGCCTCGCCAACGGCACCCTGCTCACCGCGATCGGCATGACCGAACCCGGCACCGGCTCGGATCTGGCGGGTATGCGCACCACCGCGATCCGCGACGGTGACGAGTACGTCATCAACGGCGGCAAGACCTTCATCACCGGCGGCCTGCTCGCCGATCTGGTGATCGTGTGCGGCCGCAGCTCCACCGATCCGGACAACCGCCGCGCCGGCCTCACCCTGATCGTGGTGGAGAGCGGCCGCCCCGGCTTCACCAAGGGCCGCGTCCTCGACAAGATGGGCTGCAAGGTCCAGGACACCGTCGAACTCCACTTCGACAACGTCCGCGTCCCGGTGACCAACCGCCTCGGTGAGGAGGGCGCCGCCTTCGGCTACCTCGGCCACAACCTCGCTCAGGAACGCATCACGGTGGCAACGGGTTCGGTGGCCCAGGCCCACGCCGCCATCGCCGCGACGATCGATTACGTCAAGGAGCGCAAGGTCTTCGGCCAGCCGGTCGCCGGCTTCCAGAACACCAAATTCGAACTCGCCGCCATGTCCGCGGAAGTCGAAGCGGCCCAGGCGATGCTGGACCGGGCGGTGATGGAACTGGTGGAGAACCGCCTCTCGGCCCCGGATGCCGCCCGCACCAAGCTGTTCTGCACGGAGGTCCAGGCCCGCGTGGTCGACCGCTGCCTCCAGCTGTTCGGCGGCTACGGCTACATGATGGAATACCCCATCGCCCGCCTCTACACCGACGCCCGCGTGGCCCGCATCTACGCGGGCACCAGCGAGGTGATGAAGACCATCATCGCCAAGGACCTCGGGCTGCGCTGACGAGAGGCTGTTTCCTGCTTCGGGAAACAGCCTCCGTCCCGGGCCTCCGTCCGCAGGTCACGGCATCGAATCAGGACTTCCGCCGACGCCCTGCAGCCGGAGGCGCGAATCCGATTCCACGGTCGACGGCGCCAGGATCAGTTCCTCGAGTTGCCGCACGATGGTCCGTGGCGAGACGGGCAACGGCCGGGTGAACACGCTCAGTAGCGCGTCCACCGACTGTTCGACGGTGAACCTCATCCCGGCGGCCTCCCGGACCGCGGCGGGCAGGGGACCGCTGTCGACTGCCGCGCGGATACCCCAGGCGAGTGCCTCGGCATTGTCCGGTGCGATGAGAATCACCCCGCCGCAGTCTGTTTCCGGCAGGCCGCCGTCGTCGGAGGCGACCACCCGGCAGCCCGAATGCTGGGCCTCGATCGAGACGATCCCGAAGGTTTCGTGCCAGTATTGGCTGTTGGACGGCATCACCACGATATCGTGCGTGGTCATCAGACCCGCCATGCTCTCCGCCGACTTGCGGGTCGCGACGACCGAGATCGCCGGATGCTCGATCAGCAGTCGTTCGATGATCCTTCCCTGCGGCTTGTCCACGCCTGCCGTCGTGGCCGTGAACGTGAGTTCCGGATCCTGCTCGATGATGTCGATGTGCAGTGTCTCCAACAGGGTGTAGACGCCTTTCTCCGGACTCAGCCTGCCCGCGAACAACACTCGGGTCCTACCGGTGTCGTTGGCGGCCCGCACGTGCGTCGCGAAACACGGCTCGGCGAACGGATAGACGATGCTGACGGTGGCGATATCGACGTCCAGGTAGTCCGACCACAGCCGCGCCGCGTACCGGCTGGTGACTATCAGCGCCCGGTCTCGGGTGCCCTCGACGGCGAACGCTCGGTGCCGTTCCCGGATGGGCGGCGGGTTGTGCAGGATGAGAAAGGCGGGTTGCCTGGTCGCGACATCATGTGGTTCGTTGACGAAGACGACGGTGCCGTCCAACTCGGCGACATCGGCGAGCGCCGGCAACGAGTGGAACGGAACATCGGTGAATTCGTTCCGGCCGTCCTCGATCCCGAGGCCGACCGTGACCACCTGGGCGGGTTCACCACGCCGATTCAGTTCCCGGACGTGTCCGACGGTGTAATTTTCCGATCCGCCGGTGCCTGCGGGCAACGGATTCCCTGGAGACCAGATGAACGATATCAAGTTGTGCAGCCTTACTTTCGGTTGCTCGGGCCCCGTCTGACGGTGCCGACTCGGGTGAACGGCGGCGGCGAGGCGGGCGCGCGGGCCGATGTTCGTTCCGGTCGGTGGTTGGCGATCGCATGATCGGTGTCGCGGGCAGAGGCGCACTCATCGAGCAATCCGTGGCTGGTCGGCGCGGCGCGGGTGACGCGTACGCGGCATTGTCCTGCCTGGGCCACAACCCGGCCTCTTCAACGTAGCACGGTGGTAACGGGTGCGGTGGCCCGGTTCGGCCGGGCCCCTACCGGCCCCGGCGCCGGGTCGATCTGGCGAACCAGATCGCCGCCGTGGAGATCAGCACGAGCGAGACCGCGATCAGCTCCAGCGGCGGCCGGGGCTCGTCCATGACGACCGGCGGCCGGGCGTCGTGGGAACGCCTGTGCCACACCGGCTGTGGAGTCACCGGCAGCTCCACGGCCGGTGTGCCGACGGTCCTCCTGCCCCGCAGCCATCCGTACAGCCGCAGCGCCGCCACACCGACCGCGAGCCCGAGCAGGACGCCGGCGAGGACGCGGAGTTGCTGCCAGCGATTCTGGGATTCGGTGTCGGTCAACCGTGCCGAGGGCTGGAACGGATTCGGCAGCTCCCAGCCCAATCCGGCCGGTGTGGTGGCGGCCGGCGCCGCGGCCTCGACGAACGTCGTGCCGGCTACCGGCCCGGCGGTTACTCGGAAGGTCGTCGCCGGTGGCCTGGCCCAGGTACCGGACAACCCGTCGACGCCGGCGAACGGACCCAGGTCGTTCGCGGAAGTTCCCGGCAGCGAACCGATCCGGGGCCAGGCCTGATTCTGCCGCGGTGCGCTCCACCAGCCGAGGTCCCAGTGCCGCTGGATGCTCGCGCCCGCCGTGCCGGTGAATTGTGCCGGGGCACCGGCCATCGGAGCGCCGGAGGGCGACGGCACGCACGGTTCGACGGCCGGGAAATCCAGATCGACCTGCTGCGTCCCGCCGAGCGTCAGCCGCTGCCCGGACTGGATGTCGTCGACGATCGGATTCGGCAGGGTGTTCACCGCCGGCGGGGCGGCGTCGGCGGAGGCGGGCCCGGTCGGCCGCAGATCCGCCAGCCGGGCATCACCGCCGAGAAGCAGAATGCCGTGAAACGGGTTGTCCCCGCACACGGCCACCGCATAGGTCAGCTGCGGGTGATCCCCGGGTGCGCCGGGAAGCGCAGGGGCGACGGACAATTCGACGTGATCGTCCATCGGGTCCTGATCGGACCCGAGCACCGCGACCCAGCCGTCGAACGGCGAGGCGGCGGGCCGTCCGTCGAGGGTCAGCGATACGAGACCGAAGAACACGATCGCGGCGAGGCAGATGGTCGCGATCACCACCCCGGGCCACCAGCGGTATCTGCGGGTCGGATCTGGTCGAGAAGGCAAAGCGGTCTCCGGAGCTGAAGGTGCGATTCGCGCTGATCGCCGAATATCCGGACTGAACTGTCTCGGCCGACGACACATGCGGCAGAAGGTTACCGCAGCGCGTTCGGTCGCCGTGCCCGGCATCGTCGATATGCCTCCCGAATCCGCCCCGCGCTCGACTGCCGCGCTCGCCACCCGGCCGCGGCGCGGCTAGGTCCGCATCCGCTGCCGATACCGCCGTTCGGCGTAGGCGAGGTCGTCGCGCCAGAGACGTAAGGCCGTGTGGCGCATCAGGGGTCGCAGCAGGGGGAGGGCGTGGTGGGCGGCGCGGAAGCCGGGGCGGGCGGAGTCGGCGATCACGGCCTCGGTCACCATGGTGCGGGCGCTGCCGTCGGGGCCGGGATCCACCGGGGTGGCGTGGGTTTCGACCACACTGCCCACGCCCTCGCCGGACCGGATGCGCATGACGATGGTGCGCGGGTCGGGGCAGGTGAATTCGGCCTCGACGGGGACGCCCACGCGGGGGGCGACGCGGAAGGTGACCGTGAGCAGGAAGCGGTCGTCGTCGGGGGTGGGGGTGCGGGTGACCTCGAGGTTCGCGAAGGAATACGGGTGGAACCACGATCCGTGCCAGGGGTCGAGGCGGTTGGCGATGATGTCGTCCGGTTCGCAGGCGCCGGTGACCGTGGCGACCGCGTGCACCCGGGTGTTCGCCGGGCGTTCGGGGAGTATCGGTGCGTCCGTGGGGGTTTCGCGGCCGACCGGATCCAGCCGGACCCAGGCCAGCACCCCGTCGTCGTGTGCGGGGAACGGGGCCCAGCGGGCGGTGCAGGCGCCGTCGAGGCGCAGGCCGTGCCAGCGGCACAGCAGGGCGCCGTCGTGCATCCGGGCGGTCGCGAGGTCGGCGCCCAGGTGCGGGCAGGCGCGCGGACCGGTGTGCAGGACGCCCCCGGTGTCGCGCCAGGCGACGATCTCCACGCCGGAGACGGTGGCGCCGAACGGTTTTCCGGGGCGGATATCGCGACTCGGGGCGAAGACGTACCAGTTTCCGGAGGGTTGCGCGGTCGCCGATTTCAGGGCGGACTCGATCAGGTCGGGCCGGGCCTGTTCGTAGGTGGGTTGCTGTGCGGGCCACGGGGTTTGCGAGAACAGGTGCAGGGGAAGGGTTTTCCTGGCCCGGTCGGTGACCGCTCGGATCCGGCTCACAGTGCCGCCGTCCGGGTCGCGAGGCTGCGCAGCAGGCGGGAGCGGCCGTGGGTCGGCACCGTCTGCAGGCCGTGGCCCGCGGCGCCCCAGCGGGCCAGCAGCGTGTTGGCGGCGGTCCAGCCGGTGGTGGCGGCGCGTTCCATCAGGGCCACCGGCAGATCGATGCGGATACCGTCACCGGCCAGCACCACATCGGGATCGGGGGTGCGGATACTCGGCCGGCCCGCGAAATCGCCGGGGGCGAAACGCGGACAGTCGGCCCGCCGCAGGGTCGTCTCGCCGAGGACGCGCGCGTCGGCGGTCTCCGGATAGAGCTCGTGCAGGCGGTCGCGCAACCGGTCGCGCGGATCGGCCCCGGATTCGGGATCCAGGGCGTAGGCGTGCAGTTCGACGACGCTGCCGTGGTGGCGCCGGGCCCAGTCGGCCGCGCCCTTCTCGTAGCGTTCCAGGACGCTCACGTTGTCCAGCGGATCCAGGCCGCCGGTGGCCATGAACGCCGGGCGATTCGGGTCCACGGGGCGGTCGAGCCAGAGCCGGTGCACCAGGAACGGTGGGGCGGTGGCGAGTCCGGCGATCGCGGCGCGCCACGGTGCGATACCGAGTTCCGGTGAGGCGGCGACGATCTCACGCAGTCCGGCGATATCGGTGGCGAGCACGATCGCGTCGACATCCAGTGCGCCGCCGGTCTCGTCGAGCACCCGCAGACCGGTCGCGCCGGGCCGCCGGATCCCGGTGACGCGGACCCCGGTGCGGACGGTGACCGTACCCGGCACCCCGTCGCCGGTCAGATACTCCCGCAACGGTGTCCACAGCGTGGTGTCGAAATTGTCCTCGGCCACATCGAAGATCAGCCCCTCGCTCGAGCCGAGGAAGTAGATGTGGAACATCGCGGCCAGTTCCGCGGCCGACATGTGGTGCGGCACCGCGAAGAAGCTGCGGGAGAACACCTCGAAGGCCAGATGCTGTGCGGCGGCGGGGAATCGGACCGAGCGCAGGAAGCTGTCCGCGTCCAGATGATCGAGGGTGTCGTAGATCTCCGGGACCGACACCGCGGCCAGGGGCGCGGCGGCGCGCGCGTCGATGCGCACGAGGTCGCGTAGCCGGAACGTGGGGCTGCGCAGGGCGAAGGCGAGCGCGTTCCACGGCGGGGTACGAGGCAGGTTGCGGAAGCTGTCGCGGCGGCCGTCGGCGTCGATCAGCGGATAGTCCGGCAGCGCGCGCAGCCGGGTCAGGCCGGGATCGCTGCGGGACAACAACTTCCGCAGGTTGTAGTACTGGCGGAAGAAGGCGTGGAAGCCGCGGTTCATCCCGACGTCGGCACCGTCGGCGAGCTGTTCGGTCCAGCCGGCGACCCGGCCGCCGAGGAAATCCTCCCGCTCGAGCAGTTCGACGGTCACCCCGCGTTCGGCCAGACCGGTCGCCGCGGCCAGCCCGGCGATACCGGCGCCGATCACCGCCACCCGCGGCGCGACGCCCAGCTGGGTGAGATCCTGCGCACCGGGTGTGCCGGGATGCCGGACTCGGCGCGGGTCGGTGCCCGCCGCGTCCGCACGGACCGGGGTGGTCATCGCTGCCCGTCCGCGCGCCGCGCGCGCCAGGCCTGTACCAGCCCGCGGCCCCCGACCACGGCCCGGCGCGGAATGCCCACGCGGGCACGGTGAACGAAGATGTCGAAGTCGAGATCCTCGATGCGGTCCAGGATTTCGCCGTAGAGCGTGCACGCGGTCGCCACGCACGGCCGCGAGCGCGGTTCGAGCAGCGCGATACCCCTGCGCGCGTAACGGTAGACGTCGCGGGTGATCGCGTGCTGCGCGGCGAGTGCCCGGCGGACCCGGGGCTCGGTGCGGCGGTGCGCCTGGCACCACTGCAACAGGTCGCGGTCGACCCCGTGCGCGGCGAGTTCGTCGGCGGGCAGGTACACGCGGTCGCGGACCAGATCCTCATCCACGTCGCGCAGGAAGTTGGTCAGCTGGAACGCTTTTCCGAGCGCCGCCGCGTACGGCGCGGTCTCCTCGGGCGGCGCGACCGTGCCGAGCACCGGAAGTACCTGCAGGCCGATGACTTCCGCGGATCCGTACACGTAGCGGTCCAGCGCGGCGCGGTCCGGATAGTCGGTGACGGTCAGGTCCATCCGCATCGATGTCAGGAACGATTCGAACAGGGCGTCGGGGATGCGGTGCGTGCGCGCGGTGTGCAGGACCGCGGGAAGTACCGCCTCGCCGTCGGTGTCGCCGGCCCGGAACCGCGCGGCGAGCGCGTCCAGTTGCGTCGCGCGCTCGTCGGCGCCGGCCGCCGGATCGATCCGGTCGAGGATGTCGTCGGCGCGGCGCGCGAAGCCGTACAGCGCGTGGATCGCCGGCCGCTGCTCGGCGGTGAGCAGCCGGGTCGCGAGGAAGAAGGTGCGGCCGTGCCGGGCATTGAGCTCCCGGCAGGCGCGGTAGGACTCGCGCAGGGTCCCGCTGTATCGGTCGTCCACGGCGAAGATGTTGTCCGTCATATGTTTCCGATCAGCTCGCAGGGGCGGGCCGGGGGCGGGCGACGACCCGGCCGCGATACGCCCGCGACCGGGCCGCGACGCCGGTGACGCGATCGGCGGCCAGCCGTCCGGAGATCAGCACGGGCGGGATACCCACTCCGGGAACGGTGGAACCGCCGGCCAGGACCACATTGTCCAGGCCCCGGATCATGTTGGCGGGCCGGAACGGTCCGGTCTGGGCGAAGGTGTGGGCCAGGGCGAACGGACTGCCGGCCGTCATACCCTGCCGGGCCCAGTCGGCGGGTGTGGTCACGCGCAGGACCTGCGCGTCCGGCAGCGCGTCCGGCAGCCGGTCGCGGACCACCCCGAGCAGTTCCTCGGTGTACGCGGCGGCGAATCTGTCCCAATTGATCGGGCCCCGTTCGAGATTCGGCACCGGCGCGAGCAGATACAGCAGATCGCGGCCCGCCGGCGCCAGCGCCGGATCCCCGGCGGTGGGCCGGGTCAGCAGCAGCGACGGATCGGACATCACGCGGCCGTGCACCGTGATGTCGCGGAACGCCTCCTCCCAGGCACGGCCGAACAGCAGGGTGTGGTGCGCCGCATGGGGTACCCGGGTGCATCCGAGGTGCAGGACCACCGCCGACGGCGCCGCGGTGACCGGCCGCGGCCGCCGGGACCGATGCGACAGCATGCGGTAGGTGTCGGCCAGTTCGGTGGTCGTGACCAGCACATCGCACGCGATCCGCTCACCCGAGGCGGTGACGACCGCGCGCACCCGCGATCCCTCCCGGTCGGCGCCGGTCACCGTGGTCGAGTAGCGGATCCGCACCCCGGCCGCCTCGGCCGCGGCGGCGAGGGCGTCGGGCAGCGCGCGCATACCGCCCTCCGGGAACCACACCCCGCCGATGGTGTCCATATAGGCGATGACGGCGTAGACGGCCAGGGCCCGGTCGGGTGTGACACCGGCGTAGAGGGATTGAAAGGTGAACAGCCGCCGCAGATCCGGATCGCTGACGTGATCGGCCACCGCGCGGTCCCAGTGCCGGAATCCGCCGAGGGCGGCGAGCCGGGCCAGCCCCGGCGTCAGCATCGACAGCGGCGAGTCGAAATTGGCGGCGATGAACCGATCGAACTCCGCGTCGTACAGGCGGGTCAGCCAATCCCGCAGGCGCAGATAGCCGTTCGCCTGCGCGTGACCCGCGAACGCGGTGACCTCGTCGGCCATCCGCTCGGCATCGGTGTGCACGTCGATCTCCCGCCCGTCGGCGAAGCGCGCCCGGTACGCGGGTTCGACGGGCCGCAGGGTCAGGCGGTCCGACATCCGGTCACCGACGGCGGCGAAGACCTCCTCGATCAGCTCCGGCATGGTGAGCACCGTGGGACCGGTGTCGAGGTGGTAGCCGCCGATATCCGCCCGTCCGGTGCGGCCGCCGGGCACCGGATCGCGTTCCAGCACCGTGACCGTCCGGCCGCGGCCCGCCAGGTGCAGGGCCGCCGACAGTCCGGCCAGTCCGGCCCCCACGACGACGATGTGGTCGCTGCGGCCCCTGATCGTGCGCATCGCGCTCCTTCACGTTTCCCGGTCGGTGCAGATGTCGGCCATGCCGTCGAGCAGCTGCCGTTGTGGCTCGGGCAGCGGTGCGGCGGCGGTGATCCCGCGCGCCTCGGCGATCCGCTCGTCGATCATCCGCTCGATGTACTCCCGCGCGCCGGTCGCCGTGATCAGCACCCGCAGCTGTTCGACCCCCGCGGCGTCGAGTGCGGGCGCCGACAACAGCGCGGTCAGCTCGCGCAGGGTGGCGGCGTCGGCGAGCCGGCGGGCGGCGACCACCACCGTGGTGGCCTTGTGCTGGCCCAGATCGCTGTCGGCGGGTTTGCCGGTGACCGCGGGAGCGCCGAACACGCCGAGGATGTCGTCGCGCAGCTGGAACGCCTCACCGATGATGTGACCGTAGCGGCCGAGCGCCGCGAGCGTGTCCGCCGCGCAATCGGCCATCACCGCACCGAGTTCCAGCGGTCGGCGCACGGTGTAGTTGCCGGATTTGGCGGCCGCGACGGCCAGCACCGTCTCGAGGTCCGGATCGGTGCGGGCGTCGTTGAGCAGATCGGCGAACTGCCCCAGCGCCAATTCCGTGCGCATGGCGTCGTAGCGCGGCAGCACCCGGTGCAGGGCCTCGCGGTCGATCCCGCTGCCGCGCAGCATGGTGTCGGCCCAGATCAGGCAGATGTCGGCGAGCAGCACGGCCGCGGATTCGCCGAATCGGCGCGCGTCGCCGGGCAGGCGGGCCGCCCGGTGCCGCTGTTCGAAGTGGACATGGGCGGCGGGCCGATTGCGGCGCGCCTCCGCCTCGTCCATCACGTCGTCCTGGAGCAGCGCGAACGCGTGCAGCAGTTCCAGCGCGGCGGCGGCGCGCACCGCCGCCGGCTCGGGCGGACCACCGCACAACCAGCCCAGATACATGAAACTCGACCGCAGGCACTTCCCCCCGCCGACGTATTGCCGGGCGACGTCGTCGACGGCGATGCCGTGCAGCGGGGCGATGTGGTTGCGGTCCAGGAAGGATCCGAGTTCGTCGAGTACGCGCGCCCGTACGCCGGCGCGCCAGGCGCCGATCGGCTCGGCGGCGCCCGGCGGCGCGCCGTCGACGCCCGGCGCGGCGCTGGGGGCAAGCGAATGTGAGCCCATGCGGGCAAGGGTCCTTCCTCGAAAGGTGCCTCCAGCCTAGCGTAAACGATGCAGAAACGATGCACAGCGATGCACGCTGTGCGGCAGCACAATGGTTACGATTTCGTGCCCCGCCCGCGACCAGGCCGGTCCGTCCGTGCCGCCGCGTCCCGGATCCGTGCCGCCGCACGCCGGTTACCGGCCCGCTCCGCCGACCGGCACGCCTGAGTCGTTGTCCGGCAACGTATCCGAGCGCGGAGGTTCACCGCGGCGGCCCTGTGGGCCGGAGTACGGCGGTGCTAGCGTGGATCCGGAGGAGGGCCGGTCCGGATGCCGGGGTGCGGGGATGGTCTACGAACAGCGATACAGCTTCAATCCGAAGACGGTGTTCCTGCTGCTGTGTGCCGCGGCCTTCGTGGCGGGCGCGATTCTCGCGCCGCACATGTCCCTCAGCGCGCGGGTCGGCACGCTGCTGCTCTTCGGCGGCGGTGGGCTGCTGGCGCTGGTCAGTTCGCTGTCCCGGCGGGTCGCGCTGCGCGTCGATCCGTCGGGAATCACGCTGGGCGGCAATATGATCCGGTATCGCGCGACCACGCGGCAGTTCCCGTGGGCGGATGTCGAGGCCGTCGTGCTGTGGCGGCAGTACACCGCCGCGGGTCATCCGTGGATCGGCATCCTGCGGCACACCTGCGCGCCGCCGCTGCCCAGCATGCCGGCCAACTCCGGTGGCCGGGGCCTGATGTACGCGGTCACGGCGCTGGCCGGCGCCCCCGACGAGCGTTTGCTCCAGTGCGCCAAGGGGATCGACGGCTGGAGCCTCGACATCGCCCGGCTCACCGCGGTATTGGCGGCGGTCGCCCCGCAGGTGCGCCTGGTCGACCACCGCTGAGCGGCGTCAGCCCCGCGGATAGAACAGGAACAGCGTGCAGCCGGTGGTGGTCGCCGGCACGTGCCAGGTCCCGGCCGGGGCGTGCAGGAACGTGCCAGCCGGGTAATCCCTTGCGCCGTCGTGGAATACACCCGCGACCACGAACACCTCCTCCGGTCCGGGCTCGTGCACGTCGCGGCGCGGCCACGACGAGCCCGGGTCCATCTCCAGCACGTTCGCGTGGGCGCCGGACCCGTCGCGCCACAGCGGGCGCAGCCGGATACCCGGGAACAGTTCGCGGACCGGGGCTTCGGTGACGGCGACGGCGACATAGCCGTCCTGGGACAGGATCTCGGGATGCATACCTGCCACGATGCCGAGCATCACGGCACCCGGACAGAGCCGGACGGGTCCGCGAGGGGTACATTTCTGCCGTGCATCGCGTGGTGGCCCTGGTCCGTCCGGTGCAGTCGACCTTCGAACTCGGCTGTGCCGTCGAGGTGTTCGGGACCGTGCGCGCCGAGGTGCCGCAGTACTACGAATTCGACGTGTGCGCGGAGTCCGCGGGGCCGGTGCCCACCACCGCCGGATACACGATCTCCGTGGAACGGGATCTGTCGGCACTGGCCACCGCGGACACCGTCCTCATCCCGGGCTGGGCGCCGGTGGCCGAACCGCTGCCGGCGCCGGTGCGCCGGGCGCTGCTCGCGGCGCACGCGCGGGGCGCGCGCCTGGTGACGATCTGCTCCGGCGTCTTCGCGCTGGCCCGCACCGGACTGCTGGACGGCCGCTCGGCCACCACGCACTGGGCGCGGGCCGCGCAGCTGGCGGCCGAATTCCCGCGGGTGCGGGTGGAACCGGATCGGTTGTACGTGGACCACGGCGACGTCGCCACGAGCGCGGGCGCCGGCGCCGTGCTCGACCTGTGCCTGCACCTGGTCCGGCGCGACCACGGACCCGCCCACGCCGCGCTGCTCGCGCGGCACATGGTGATGTCACCGCATCGCGACGGCGACCGGTCGCCGCATCCGCCGATCGACGATCTGGACGGGCTGCTCGCCTGGGCCGGTTCGCGGCTGGCGACCCCACTGTCGGTGCGCGACATGGCCGCTCACCTCGGTGTGTCGCCGCGCACCCTGGCCCGCCGCTTCGCCGACCGCCTGGGCACCAGTCCGGGCGCCTGGTTGCTGGCCCGCCGCGTGGCCGAGGCCCGCACCCTGCTGGAACAGACGGATCTGCCCGTCGAGGTGATCGCGACCCGGGTCGGCCTCACCTCGGCGGTCAACCTGCGCCGCCGCTTCCGCACCCGCGTCGGCACCACTCCCGGCGCCTACCGCCGCGCGGCCCGGCCGCGTCGCGGTGATCGGTGATCGGTGAAACAGCCTGCGCCTCAAGACTGTTCGACGAAGGCGCGCAGGATCGCACCGGTGGCCCCGGGTTCCTCGATCATCGGGGTGTGACCGCAGTCGAGGCTCTCGAGCCGGAGGCGAGGGACCTGCCGGTACTCCTCGAACGCCCCCGGTTGCCAGCGCCGATCCCGGCTGCCGTAGAGCAGCAGCGCCGGTAGGCCGAGGTCGGCGAGCCGGTCCGGTTCGGGTCGTTCCCGCAGGTAGGCGTCCGAGGCCGCCGAGGTGGCGGTGACGCTGCGGTAGGTCATGCTCCGGACGTCGGCGACCAGCTGATCGGGGATCGGCACATCGCGGGTGAACGCCGAAGCGAGCGAGGCCCGGATCGCCGCGTCCGGCAGCAGCGGCCACAGGGGCCGGCCGATCGCCGGGACGAACAGCAGATCGCCGACCGGCCCGTTGTCGGTGAACGCGTCCAGCCGCGGGCCGGTGTCGATCAGGCCGATCGCGGCGACCCGATCCCGGTGCTGTTCGGCCAGCGCGGTCGCCACGTAGCCGCCGGTGGAATGGCCGATGATCACCGCGCGGTCCACACCCAGCCGATCGAGGACCGCCGCGACCCGACCGGCCTGTTCGGAGATGCCGTATCCGGTGTCGGGCTTGTCCGAGCGGCCGTGCCCGAGCAGATCGATCCGCACCACGCGGCGATCCGCCAGGGCAGGGACCACCGGATCCCACCAGGCGGTCGATCCGGCCAGGCCGTGCAGCAGCACGACCGCCGGCGCGCCGGGCGGCCCGTCGGTGACGACGTGGATGTTCCCGTCCGGCAGGGGCACCAGCTGTTCGCGGGAATCGGGGGAATCGAGGGAATCGGCGGACGCGACGGCGGTGCGGCCCGCCGGTAGGGCCAGGGCGACCGCCGCGGTCACCAGACCGAGGAAGCGCCGCCGACCGGGTGTCGTTGCGGCGGTAGTTTTTTCGTGCATACCGCTCACCTTCGCGGACCGCGGCGGCGGTGTCTTGGAGAAATGTCAGCTCACCGGGTCCGGCCCCAGCGCCGTATCGAGCAGGCGTCCCAGCTGATCCAGCTGCTCGGCCGACAACGCGCGAAACGATTCGGCGACAACGCCGTCCGCGATCCGCTGCCCCTGCTCGCGCAGCCGTTCCCCCTTCTCGGTGAGCCGATGCCGCACCGCCCGTCCCGGACCGGGCACCCGCTCGATCAGGCCGCGGTCGGCCATCCGGGTGGCCAGCGAGCCGAACGATTGATCGGTCTGGAAGGTCAGGATCGCGAGATCGTGCAGCGACGCGTCCGGCTGCCGATGCAGGTGGCGCAGCGTATCCCATTGCACGAGTGAGAGATCCAGCGGCGCCAGGGCCCGGCTCAACGCCCGGTGATGGCGGTGCTGCAACCGTTTGACGGCGAGGGCGACCTCGGCGGGGTGGCGTGCCATGCCGCGATGCTACCCGACCGAAGAACGTTGCTTATATAAGGAAGCTGATCTAAGGTTGCTTACATAGAACGCGAGGCCCCACGGACGGAAGAAGAACCGATGATCACCCCCACCACGCTCGGCACCGTCGATCTGACTGTCGCCGACCACGACCGCACCCGGACCTACCTGCTGCTGCACGGCGGAGGCGGCCCCGCGACCATGGCCGCGTTCGCCGGGCTGCTCGCCGAACGCGCGCGGGCCCGGGTCCTGGTCCCCACCCACCCCGGCTTCGCCGGCACCCCGCGCCCCGCCGAGGTGGGCGATGTCGCGGCGCTGGCCGACCTCTACCTCGGCCTGCTGGACCGGCTGGAACTGCGCGACGTGACGCTGGTGGGCAACTCCTTCGGCGGCTGGCTCGCCGCCGAGATGGCCCTGCGCGGCAACCCGCGCGTCACCCGCGCGGTCGTCGTCGACGCCGTCGGCATCGAGGTCGACGACCAGCCGATCACCGATATCAGCGGCATGTCACCGGCCGAGGTCCGGACCTACTCCTTCCACGATCCGTCGGCCGCGCCGGTGCCGCCGCCCGGCGTTCCCGCCCCGGCGCCCGATCTCGACGCGCTCACGGCCTACACCGGCCCCACGATGACCGATCCCACCCTGCGGCGCCGCCTGGCCGAGCTGCGGCTGCCGGTCGACGTCGTCTGGGGCGACAGCGACCGCATCGTCCGTCCCGGCTACGGCCGGGCCTATGCCGCCGCGATCCCGGGGGCCACCTTCACCCTGCTGCCCGGCACCGGCCACATGCCCCAGATCGAAACGCCCGCACAGGTTCTCGACACGATACTGCGGTGACATCCGCGATCGCCGCCGCCGCGGGAGGTATCCGATGGGCAACGATCGGCGTGCATCGGTCGGCTGCCGGGGCCGGCGGGCGATAGCGTGGCCGGGTGCGATCCATGTGGCCGGAACTGCCCTACGAGAAGTGGCGTCCCACCTGCGACACCCTGCACGCGCACACTCAGGTGCTGGGGAAGTTGTCGGCGCGGCTGGCGCCGCCGCAGCCGCAGTTGCAACACGCGGCGCTGCAACTGACCGCGCGGGGCTGGGAAACCGGCGCCCTGCCGGCCCCGGACGGTTCGGGCTCGCTGGTGGTGCTGCTCGATCTGCGGGCGCATACCGCCGTGGTGGAGCACAGCGGCGGGGCCGCGACGCGAATTCCGTTGACCCCGAACCGATCCGTCGGTGAGGTGACCCGCGCGGTGCTGGCGGCGGTGCGCGGGCTGGGTGGTCCGGTCGACTTCGATCCCGTGCCGCAGGAGGTGTCGTGGACGGTGCCGCTGGACGCCGACGACGAACACGCCACCTATGTCCCCGAACAGGTCGACGCCTACTTCGCCGCCGCGACCTCGGCGGCGCAGGTGCTGGCCGCGTACCGGGCGCCCTATCGCGGCCGCGCCACCCCGGTGAACGCCTGGTGGGGTTCGTTCGACCTGGCCGTCAGCCTGTTCTCCGGGGAACCCGCCGCGCCGCCGTCGAACGACTTCATCATGCGCAACGCCATGGACGCTCAGGAGGTCGCGGTCGGCTGGTGGCCCGGTGACGAGCGCTACGGCCGCGCCGCGTTCTACGCCTACGCGCACCCCGCCCCGGCGGGTTTCGACTCGCTGACGCTGGAACCTGCTGCCGCGCACTGGAATTCCGAGGTCGGGGAGTATCTGCTCGACTGGGACGACGTGCGCGCCGCCGCGGATCCGGCCGCCGACGCCCTGGCCTTCGCCCGCTCGGCGTTCCGGTATGCCTGCCGGGTCTGCGAGTGGCCGTATCCGCTCGCGGCCAGCGCCGACGGCAATCCGCCCCCGGTGCGCTGATTCTCGCCGTTCAGCGGATCTCCTGCCACGCACCGTCGGCGGGGTAGTAGCCGGGGTCGGACTCGGAGCGATCGGTCGCGTTCAGCTGGAAGGGCCGGTTGTTCGCGGACGAGATGTGCACGGTGTCGGCGACGCCGCCGCGGCTCCACTCCAGCTGGAACTCGTAGGAATACAGTGCGGGCTGCGGTGCGGAGTCGAAGACGTAGACCGCGAAGACCTCCGGCTCGTTCCGGGAGACGGTGTAGGTCCCGGCCGGCGCGGCGGTGGCCGAATCGGGCCGGTCGGGATCGATCAGCCGGATGCGCGGATCCGTGCCGCCGAGGTCGCCCTCGTAGTGCCGCTCGTTCGGCTGACCGCCGCAGCCCAGTGCGCGATGCAGCGTGAACCCTTGGCGCGGAGCCGAAGTCGACAGGATCTTCAGCCGGAGGTCGCGGATGACCACGGGCCGGTCGTCGGTGCCCTGGACGACGATCGTGTACACGGCGCGGTCCTTCTCGATACCGCCGTGGCTCAGTGCCCACGCGTCGTTCTCGGCCATGTCGTCGGCGAATTCGTGGTAGGGCAGCGCCGATACCGGCGGCGGGAACGTCCAGGCGTGGCAGTTGTCGAGATCGCTGTCGGCCATGGTGACCGCCCACTGCAACGGCGGGACGCCGTCCGCCCCGGGCACAGCGGCCGGGGCGCCGAATGCCCTTGGGGCGCGCGGTATCTCGTGCCGGCCCGGCGAGAACATCAGCGTCGCACCGATGATGGTGGCGCCCAGCAGCACGGTGCCGCCGATGATCAGCGCGCCGGAGCGGACCGCCGCATTCGACGGCGCGTGGTTGATGATGACCTCGGCATCGCGATTCGACTGGAAGGTGATGTTCTCCTCGCCGGACACGATCGCCTGTTGCCCGGGGATCGCCGCATCGTGTTCGGCCGCCGGCGGTGCCGGTGGCGCCTCGACGGTCGAAATCAGCAGCCGTAAACCCGATTCGGTGAAGCGCACGGGATCGGGATACGGCCGGGCCGCAATCGCGACGGAAGGTCCGGGACCGAACAGTTCGAAACGCTGCCACTCGCGCATCGTGTCGTCCTCGGCGGGTTCTATTCCGGCGCAGAGGATTCGCTTGCCGAGAACTTCCGCGGTCCGGAATTCCGCCCGGCACTCCGCCGATCTGAGCCAGCGCGGCGAGATCAGGCAGATCACCGCATCCGCATCCGTCACCGCAGCTCGCATCGCGTCCCGCCAGTGCTTTCCGGCTCGGATACCGGCGACTTCGGTGTCGAGAACAATGCCGCCCGCGAGCTCGGGGCGTTGCCGCACGAGCCATTGTTTCAGGGCCAGTGCGGCGGCCACATCCGTGCCGGCATGACTGATGAATATGCGCATGCGTCAGATCGATTCACTGGATGAAACGAGCCCCACCGAATCAATTCTGACACATCCGGAACGACGCGTCGATGTACCGGAAACGGCGCGGCCGTTTCGGCGATCTGGTCCATCGTCCGAAATAGTCGCGGCGCAATCGGAACGGAGTTTGCCGCGTGGTTCAGAACTCCAGCACGATGCGGCCGCGCAGTCCCCGGGTGTTCAGCAACCGGTGGGCCGCAGCGACTTCGGTGACGGGAAGGGTCCGCGCCACACGCAGGGTGAGGCGGCCCGCCTCGACCAGTTCGCGGAGTCCGTCCAGCCGATCGCGGCGGTGGATGTATTCCGGGACCTTCACGTCGTGCATCGCGATACCGCGGACGGATTCGACGCCGCCGGTCAGTTCGGCCCGGCGCAGCGCCGCGTAGGCGCCGCCGTCGCGGACCGCCGCGAGGACCGCGGCGCCGACGACGGCGGCATCGATCACCGCGTCCACACCGGCGGGGAAGACGCGCCGGACCTGCTCGGCGAACGAATCACCGCGTGCCACCACGACATCCGCGCCGAATGCGCGGACGGTGTCCGCATCCGCGGGTGCGGCGTCGGCGACCACGGTCAGCCCGGCGGCCTTCGCCAGCTGCACCACATAGCCGCCGACCGCCCCCGCGGCGCCCGTCACCGCGAGCGCCGCACCGTCGGCGAGTGCGAGCTGATCCAGCGCCGCGACCGCGGTGAGCCCGTTCATCGGCAGTGTCGCGGCGGCGGCGAAGTCGGTGCCCGCGGGGCGGGCCGTCACCGAATCACCGTCCAGCACAATCTGTTCCGCGTAACCACCGCGAGCCCGCAGGACGGTCCCGACGATCGCGGTGACCTCGTCGCCGACCCGCCAGCCGGAGGCCGGATCGGCGGCGTCCACGACCCCGGCCGCCTCCCAGCCCGGAATCCACGGCGGCGTCACCTCGCCGAAATAGGCCCGGTTGAGCAGACCCTCCCGGAACACCGCGTCGGCGGGATTCACCGTCGCCGCGCGCACCCGGATCCGCACCTGACCCGGCCCGACCTCCGGTTCCGGTAACTCGAACTCCCGCAACACGTCCGGACCGCCGAACTCACTCAACCCGATGGCTCGCATACGGACACTCAACAGCGCGCCGCCGCCGGACTATTCCGAATGCCCGGCCATATCGCGGATCCATGCCATCCGGGCCGCCGCGACCATCCCGCTCTCCTTCGTCCGGACCGGACGGGGCCTATTCGTCGCCCTGATCGGGCCGGGGGAGGTCGTGCAGCCGGTCGGCCGCCACGATGATGCGATGCTCGTACTCGCCGCGGCTGATCTCGCTGGCTTCGAATCCGGGGGTCCGCTCGCCGGCCAGGTGGCGCTGGGTCATGGCGAAATGATCTGCCACATAATCCGGATTCTGCATCCGGAGATCGACTTCGTCGGCCAGTTTGTCGACCGCGTCCGCCCGGTCGGCGCCGACGACAAACCAGTCCTCGCCGGGATAGTAGGCGCGCACCCGCCCGTCCGATTGCGACACGAACCGCGGTTGTTGTGTCACATGGACGACCGGATCAGGGGATTGCTCGGGGGCCTGGGGCATAGAACGTCTCCCTCGAACCGTCGTCGTGGACCACATAGCAGACATACTGCATGCCAGGGTTTCCGACGATGGGCCCCGAATACGCGCAGTTGACGGTCGTCGCGCCCGCGGGCGCCGAGAGAACCGCTGCGGAAAGCACGGTGACCACAGCCGTGGCAGCAAGCAGGACGAACTTTCGGATCATGACCGGAACCCCATCGTGACAACGCGGACGCGTAGATGATCCACGAGTTCCCCCCGCGCGGAACCCCTTGCGCGCAAATCGTCACCGAATCGCGTTGTGGGCGTTCACATCGGCGGACCGCTCAGGCTGTGGCAGTCCGGGCGTGCCGGCGGGCGATGCGGACGAATGCCGTGGTCAGCGGATGTCCGGGCTCGGCCGGGGTGCAGAGCAGGACCTCGGCGGGCGGGATATCGGGGACGAGTACGAAACGCAGATCGGGCCGGCTGTGGTAGACGGCGACCGATTCCGGCGCGAGGTTGACGCCCAGCCCGGCCGCGCACAGCTCGAGCATCTCCTCGAGCGACCGGGCCCGCGGGCCGCGCCGTGGTGAGGTCCCGTCGGGCCGCGGATCGACCACCCACCAGTTCACGACCTCCGCCGGACCCGCTGCGGCGATGAAGGTCTCGTCACCCAGTTCGGCGATGCCGACGCTGTCCCGCTGTGCCAGTGGATGTCCGGCGGGGACGACCAGTACCCGCCGGTCCCGGTCGACCACGAGGCTGCGCAGCCGTCCGGGCCGCCGCGGCACCGGGCCGGGCAGGAAGGCCGCGTCGACCTCGCCGTCCACCAGGGCCTCGACACCGCCGGTGAAACTCAGTTGCCGGGTCTCCAGCCGGATGCCCGGCAGTTCCCGGGCCGCGCTGCTCAGGATCTCGGTGATGACGGAATTGGCGCCGACGAAGCCGACGCGCAGCACCGGCTCCCGCTGCCGGTGTTTGCGCTCGGCCCAGGCGACGATCCGATCGTGGTCGGCCAGCGTGGCCCGCGCCAGCTCCAGCAGTTCCAGGCCGTCGGGGGTGAGCTCCACCCGCCGGGACGTGCGCCGCAGCAGCGCCACGCCGAGTTTGGCCTCGAGTTTGGTGATCTGCTCGCTGACCGTCGGCGCGGTCAGGCGCAGCCGTTGCGCGGCGCGGCCGAAATGCAGTTCCTCGGCGACGGCCACGAAGTAGCGCAGCGCGTGCAGCGACAGGTCCATCGGCCCACTCCCGGAGCAATCGAACAGCATCGTTCGGTTCTGCCTCACGATAACGGGTCGGATCCTACTGGAGTTTGTGGTCCAGGTCACCAATAGTGGAAAGCAGCTTTCAGTAAGCGATAGTGAGGATCGAACAGTGAATGTGCAGTCGCCGATCGCCGATGCCCGGCTACTCTTCCGCAACGGTCTGGTCTTCGACGGTTCGGGTACTCCGCCGGCGCCCGGCGACGTCGTGGTGCGGGGCAACACGATCGAGAGCGTCCGCGTCGGCGGCGGGACCGTCGCCGAACCCGGCGACGTGGTGGTGGACTGCACCGGCGCGACGGTCATGCCCGGCCTGGTGGAATCGCATGCGCACCTGACCTTTCCGTCCGCCGTCGGCCATCTCGACACCCGGTTCAACCCGCCGCTGGACGTCAGCTTCTTCCGGGAGCTGCCGCCGCCGGACGAACTGCTCGCCATCGCCCGACGCAATGCCGCCATCCTGTTGCGCGCCGGCTTCACCAGCGCCTACTCGGCCGGTTCGCTGACCCCGGTGCCCACCGAGGTGCACCTGAAAGCCGAACTGGAACAAGGTATCTCGCGTGGGCCACGGCTGCGGACCGCCTCCTTCGAACGGGACAACAATCCGGTGCGACTGGGCCCGCGCGGCCCCGAGCCGAAGGCCACCGGACCCGCCGCGGTCCGGGACTTCGTCCGCGAACAGGCCGAACTGGGTTTCGACAGCGTCAAACTGCTGCTCAGCAACGACGACGTCTTCGTGCCCGGCGGATCGCGGGTCACGCAGTACAGCGCGGCGGAGGCCGCCGCGGCGGGGGAGCAGGCACGGGCATCCGGGGTGCTGCTCAACTGTCACGCGCAGTCCTCGCAGGCCGTGGAACTGGCTGTGCGGCAAGGCTTCCGATCGATCTACCACTGCACCTACGCCGACGAGGCGGCGATCGATCTGCTCGAGGAGCACAAGGACGAGATCTTCCTCTCGCCCGCGGTCGGCATAATGTGGGCGAACGTGCACGAGGGCGCGGAATTCGGTATCGACGCGGGCCGCGCCGAGGCGATGGGTTCGGTGGCGGCACTGGCCGCGCAGCAGGAGCTGTATCGGGAGCTGCGCCGCCGTGGCCTGCGGGTACTTCCCGGCGGCGACTACGGCTTCCCCAACAATCCGATCGGCCGCAACGCGCGCGATCTCCAGCTGTTCGTCGACCTGTTCGGCTACACCCCGGCCGAGGTACTGCGCGCGGCCACCCACCTCGGCGGCCTGTTGATGCAGCGGCCGGTGGGGTTGCTCACCGGCGGCTACCTCGCGGATCTGCTGGTGGTGCAGGGCGATCCGTGCCGGGACGTATCCCGGCTGGCCGATCCCGCGAACCTGCTCGCCGTGCTCCAGGACGGCGAATTCGTCCATCGCGCACCGCAATTGCGATCCGAACTCGCCGGCGCCCGATGAGCGGGACGGATGCGGACATCGAGCGAATGCCCGGCGCCGTCTATCGCGAGGTGGTCGGATTCCGGCCGCTGGAAATGGATCTGTATCTACCGCACCATGTTTCGGGCGACCGTCCGGTGATCGTGTACGTACACGGCGGCGGCTGGCAGCGCGGTTCCCGCCGACGGGCACTGCCGGTGCTCGGCGGCGACGGGCCGGCCTTCCATTCCGCCGTCGCCGCACGCGGATTCGCCGTGGCCGCCGTGGACTACCGGCTCAGCGGGGAGGCGATCTGGCCGGCGGCGGTCGACGATCTGTGCGCGGCGGTCCACTGGTTGCGCGCCGAAAACCGGCGCCTGCGGCTCGATCCGGACGCGATCGTGCTGTGGGGCGAGAGCGCCGGCGCCCACCTCGCGCTGCTGGCGGCGTTGCGGCGGGACGATCCGCTCGCCGTCCGCGGTGTGGTGGCGTGGTTTCCGCCCACCGATCTGCCGGGCCTGCCGGACGACCTGCGCGCGCTGCACGGCGCCACCCACGAACCGGACACCTCGCGAGAGGACCGTTTCCTCGGCGTCCCGATCGCCGCCGCGCCGGACCGGGCCCGGACGGCGAGCCCGTTGACCCACGTACATCCGGAGGCGCCGCCGATCCTGCTCGCGCACGGGACCGCCGACGCGCACGTGCCCGCCGCGCAGAGCATCCGGCTCGCGTCCGCACTCCGGGCGGTGGGTGCGCCCGTGGAGCTGGACCTGATCGCCGGCGCCGGGCATTTCTGGGACGGCGCACCGGACGTGCCGTACCTGGTCGACACCGCTCTCCGCTTCTGCCGGACGGTGACCGGAGTCCCGGCGATATCGAGCGCGCGCACGGTCGCCCGCGACCCGGTCGTGGCCGGGAGCGACCCGGACGATCCGCGGCACGATCGGCCGGGACGCCGACGAACCGGCTCTTGACGCGGATCGGTCACCGTGATGTGCTGCACAGGCTTCGATGGAGAAATCGACTTTCGCAATGTGAAAGTCCATCAGTTACGGGATCGGTGACCCATGGTCGTGTCGAACGAATCCGGATCCCGGACCGCCTCCCCGGCGGACCGGTTGATCGCGCGAATGGAACGGATACCGGTCTCGCGGTTCCATGCGCGGGTCGTCGGCCCGCTGGCCGCGGGCACCTTCTTCGACGCCTTCGACATCGTGTCCATCGGGACGGTGCTGGCCGCGATCTCGTCGACCTTCCATCTCGGTCCCGGGCAGGCCGGCATGCTGGTGAGCGCCGGTTTCATCGGTCAGGGCGTGGGCGCGATCGGCTTCGGACTGGTCGCCGACCGGCTGGGCCGCCGCGGTGTGTTCCTGGCCTCGCTGCTGGTCATGGGCACCTTCGCGCTGATCTCCGCCTTCAGTTGGAGTATCGGCAGTCTCGCGGCGATCCGGCTGATCCAGGGCTTCGGTCTCGGTGTCGAGGCGCCGGCGGCGTCGGCGATGCTGGGCGAGTTCGTCGCGTCCTCGCAGCGTGGCCTGGTGACCGTGCTGTACAAATTAGCCTCGCCGCTGGGGAATCTGGCGACCTCGCTGGCCTCGGCGGTCCTGCTCGCGACGGTCTCGCACGAAACCGCCTGGCGGGTGTTGTTCGCCGTCGGCGCCGTGCCCGTGCTGATCGCCGCGTTGTCCTGGCGGGTGCTGCCGGAATCGCCGCGCGCGCTGATCCGCCGCGGCCGGCTCGACGCGGCCGAACGCACGATCGCGGCGATGGAGGCGGCGGCGGGTGTCGAACCCGGTGCCGAGTCGACGACCGATCCGGTGGTCGCGGACGCGGCACCGACCCGGCTGGGCGAGCTGGTTTCCCGGCGGTACCGGATTCGCTCGGTGACCGCGTGGGTGTTGTGGTTCAGCGTCTACTTCACCCTGCTCGGCGGCACGGTGTGGATGCCGAGCCTCTACGTGAAGCTCGCGCACGTCTCGCAGTCGACCGCGAGTCTCGCCAGTGCCGGGGTCAACGGGGTCGTCATCGCGATGATCGTCGCCGTCGGCCTGACCGTGGACCGGGTGGGCCGGCGACGCTGGTTCCTGACCGGATATCTCGTGTCGGCGATCGGCGCGGTACTCGCCGTGCTGTTCGCCGCCACCGGGCATCTGAACTCGGTGCCCGCGCTGCTGCTGACCGGCGGGCTGATGTTGGCCGCGGTCGGTGGGATCGATCCGCTGGTCTACGCCTACACCGCCGAGATCTATCCGACCCGGATGCGGTCCTGGGGCGTGCTGTCGGCGAGCGCGTGGCGCTGTCTCGCGGTGGTCATCGCGCCGACGGTGATCGGCTGGATCCTCGATGCCGGCGGTGGCGCGGCCGCGGTGTTCGGGCTGTTCCTGGGTGTGCTCGTCGTCGGCGGCGCGGTGACGCTGCGCTGGGGTGTGGAAACCAGACAGCTTCCGCTGGAGGCACTCTCGCGCTGATCGTCCGCCCTCGTGCCCGGCCGTGGCCGACGGCGGTTACGATCGACTGGCAAAACTAACTTTTATTGAGTGAAAGCACGGTGACGGTATGGGATGGCTCGGACTCGACGGCGCGCGGGTGTTGGTGATGGGCGCGGGCGGGCTCGGTGCCGCGTGTGTGCGAGGGCTGGCCGAGGTCGGTGCCCGGGTGGTGGTCGCGGATGTCGACCGGGTGAAGTTGAAGGCGCTCGTGGCCGAGCCGGAACTCGCCGCGGCCGAGGTGCGGCCGCTACCGGCGGATCTGACCACGTCGGCGGCCTGCGATGCGGCCGTGCGGGAGGCCGCCGACGCGCTCGGCGGTCTGGACACGCTGGTGCACGCGGTCGGGGCCAACGATCGGCGGCCGATCGAGGACATGCCCGACGAGGTGTGGGAACGGATCCTGACGCTGAACCTGTCGACCGCGTTCTGGGCGGGCCGGGCCGCGGCGCGGCTGATGCGGCCGGCCGGGCGCGGCAGCATGGTGTTCTTCTCGTCGGTGTCCTCGCAGCTCGCGCACCCCAACCACGGCCCCTACGCGGCCTCGAAGGGCGGGCTGGATCAGCTGGTCAAGGTGATGGCGCGGGAGACCGCGGCGGCCGGGCTGACCGTCAACGCGGTCGCGCCGGGGTACACCGAAACCGAGTTGACCCGCGACTATCTCGCGAAACCCGGTGTGCGCGAAGGTATGACGGGTCTGGTCCCGGCCGGGCGGCTGGGCGTGCCGGCGGACGTGGTGGGTTCGGTGCTGTTCCTGGCCTCGCCGCGGGCGGCCTTCGTCACCGGGCAGGTGTTGTATGTCGACGGCGGCCGCACCCTCGTCTGAGGCCACCACGATGCCGTCCGCGAGCACATTCACCCCGGCCCGGGTGCCCGCCGGCCGTCCCCTGCCGGCGGACACCGGTATCGCCGGGTCAGTGGCCGCCGAGCAGGCGCGAGACCTCGCCGCAGGCGTCGAGCAGTCGTGGCAGCAGCTCCTGCCGCAGCCGGCGCACCGGGAACTCCCGGGCCGGGACCGCGACGTTGACGCCCGCGACCACCGCGCCGGTCTCGTCGTGGATCGGCGCGGCCACCGAGCGCAGGCCGTAGGCGAGCTCCTCGTCCTGGATCGCCCAGCCGCGCTCGCGGATCTCGTCGAGGGCCGGAATCAGTTCGTCGAGCGAGCGGATCGCGTTCGGGCCCGCGGAACCGTCGAACGAATCCTCGGTCACCCGCCGCAGCAACTCGGTTTCGTCGAGCATGCCGAGCAGCAGTTTGCCGATCGAGGTGCTCACCGCCGACAGTTGCGAGCCGACCTGGATATTGGCCGTGACCAGGTCGTTGTTGCGGATGCGGATCAGGTACAGCACCCGGTCGCCGGCGAGGGTGCCGAGGTTGACGGTCTGGCCGGTGACCGCGGACAGCCGCCGCAGCGGCCCGTCGGCCAGTTGCACCAGGTCCAGACCGCGCAGCGAGGCGAAGCCGAGGGTGAGTACCTTCGGCGCGGGCCGGTATTCACCGTCGGCGAGCTGTTCCAGGAAGCCCTCGGTGACCAGCGTCGCGGCCATCCGGAACGCGGTGGGCAGCGGAATTCCGGTCTCGGTGGCCATTTCGGTGAGCTTCATCGAGGTGCGTTTCTCGTCGAACAGCGACAGGATCCGCAGCCCCTTGGCCAGCGCCTCGACCTGATAGGTGCGCTTACCGGTCTCGGCGGTCTCGGTGGGCTCGGCCCGGGCCGGATCCGCGGCGGTTCCGCGTGCCATGAATACCCCACTCTCCTGACTTTCACTGTATGGAAGCTGATATTACGCAGACCCTGGACGCGGGCGTTACCGCGCAACGAGAGGAGACGTTGGTGACGGCACGGCTGGCCGGGTTCCTGCCCGGCGATCTGACCGAGGAGCAGGCCGAGGTGTACCGCGCGATCACCGGCGGACCGCGGGCGGCCGGGCCACAGGCGTTCGCGCTGACCGAGGCCGACGGCCGGCTGCGCGGGCCGTTCAACGCGATGCTGCTCAGCCCGCCCGTCGGCCAGGCGTTGCAGTCGGTGGGTGCGGCGGTGCGGTACCACTCGGTACTCACCGCGCGGGTGCGGGAGCTGGTCATCCTCGTCGTCGCCGCCCACTGGGACAGCGATTTCGAGCGGTCGGCACACGAGGCGGTGGGCCGCGCGTGCGGTCTCACCGCGGCCGAGCTGGCCGCGGTGCGCGCCGGGGACCGATCCGCCGTGACGGACCCGGTCGAGCTGGTCGCGCTGGACACGGCCCGCACGCTGGTCCGCACCGGTTGCCTCGACGCCGCCGGCTACGCCGCCGCGGTGGCGGCGCTGACCGAGCGCGGACTGTTCGAACTCACCACCCTGGTCGGCTACTACGGGTTGCTGGCCCTGCAATTGCGGGTGTTCGCCGGTGAAGGGCCCGGCGCTTGACAGCTCCGGGGCCCGCGACGATACTCGGCAGCATTCATCTAGCGAATTCAATTTTCAGTCAGTGAAAGTCGGGCATTCGTCCCGATAGCGAAGCAAAGAAGGCGTCTCTCATGAAACTCATCACCTTCGACGACGGCCGGGTGGGTCGGTTGGAACTGGCGGAGCGGTTGGTACTGCCGCTCGAGGTGCGCAGCACCCGTGAGTATTTCGAGCGTGACGGCAAGGTTGCCGAGACCGGTGATCGCCTCGCGCTGGACGAGGTGCGGCTGCGTGCGCCGATCGTGCCGAAGAAGTTCTTCCACACCTCCGGCAATTTCCGGGAGCACGAGGACGAGTCGAAGAAGGTCGACTGGTCGCATCCGATGCACAAGGGCATCGTGTTCTTTCAGAACGTGGACGCGATCGTCGGTCCCGACGAGCCGGTGATCTATCCGGAGCATCTGACCAGCGAGCTGGACTACGAGCTCGAGATCGCGGTGGTGATCGGCAAGCCGGGCAAATTCTTCGGCGTCGACGACGCACCGGAGCACATCGCGGGATATGTGGTGTTCAACGACATCACCGCGCGTGACATCCAGCGCCGGGAGATGGAATCGGGGGTGTTCTCCTTCTGCAAGGCGATCGACACGTTCTGCCCGGTCGGCCCGTACATCGTCACCGCCGACGAGATCCCGGACGCGCAGAACCTGGATATGGAGTTGCGGGTCAACGGTGTGGTGCGGCAGAAGTCGAACACCAACCGGATGTCGGTGTCGATCCCGCACCTGGTCGCGTACCACTCGCCGCAGGGTTACAGCGCCGGTGATCTGATCACCACCGGCACCATCCAGGGCGTCGCGGGTTTCAGCGGCGATCCGGACATGTATCTGAAGCCCGGTGATGTGGTCGAGGCCCAGGTCGAGCGGCTCGGTGTGCTGCGTACCCCGATCATCGGCTGGACCGAGGGCCACGGCACCCCGGTGCCGCAGAAGGTGGACTGGTGAGGTTCGCCGCGGTCGCCGGCCGGGCCGTGCTGGTCGACGGCGACCGGGCGCTGGACGTCCAGGACGGTTCCGGCGGCCGGTTCCCGGCGGATCCGATGGCGGTGCTGGGGCAGTGGGAGGCGTTGCGGGACTGGGCCGTCGGCCGCGAGATCGGCGCCGCCGAGCAGTCCTTCGCCGTGGATCCGGCGCGGCTCACCGCACCCGTGCCGCGGCCGCGGCAGGTGTTCGCCGTGGCGCTGAACTATCCGCCGCACGCGGCCGAGGCCGGTTTCACGCCGCCGTCGGATCCGTTGGTGTTCACCAAGTTTCCGACCTGTATCGCGGGCCCGGTCACCACGATCGAACTGCCCCCGGGCAAGGTCGACTGGGAGGCGGAACTGGTCGCCGTGATCGGCGCACCGGCACATCGCGTTCCGGTCGACCGGGCCTGGCAGGTGGTCGCGGGACTGACTGTGGGGCAGGACATCTCGGAGCGCGTCGTCCAGTCCCGGGGCGCCCCGGCCCAATTCGGGCTCGGGAAGTCGTTTCCCGGTTTCGGGCCGACCGGTCCGGTGCTGGTCACCGCGGACGAGTTCGCGGATCCGGACGATCTGGAGATCACCGGTCTGCTCAACGGTGAAGTGGTGCAACATGATCGCACGAGCTCGATGATCTTCTCGGTGCCGGAGCTGATCGCGCGGATCTCCGCGATCGTGCCGCTGCTGCCCGGCGATCTGATCTTCACCGGCACCCCGGCCGGGGTCGGCAACCGGCGCAACCCACCCCGATATCTGCGGCCCGGCGACGAACTCGTCAGCCGCATCGAGACCATCGGCGAACTGCGGCAGCACTTCTCGCAGTCCACGCCGTCCACTCCAGAGACACAGGAAGTCAGGATCCCATGACCGACAGTCGGATTCCGCAGCGGTTCATCGGTAAGACGGTGCTGGTCACCGGCGCCGGCACCGGATTCGGCGCCGAGATCGCCTTCCGCGCCGCGCAGGAGGGCGCCCGGGTGGCCGTGCACTACCGCAGTTCCGCCGCCGGCGCGAAGGCCACCGTGGCGCGCATCGAGGAGATCGGTGGCGAGGCGTTCACCGTGCAGGCCGATATCGGTCGGCACGCGGAGATCATCGCAATGGCGCAGGAGGTGTTCGGCCGGTTCGGCGGGCTGGACGTACTGGTCAACAACGTCGGTGACGTTGCCACGGAACAGATGTCGTGGCGCGACATCACCGAGGAGTCGATCGACCGGGTCCTGGCGGTCGACATCAAGGGCACGCTGTTGTGCGTCCACGAATTCGGTTCCCGGATGCTGGAGCAGGGCCACGGCGCGATCGTCAACATCGGCTCGACGGTGATCGTGCGCGGCAGTGCCCGTGCCCCGCAGTACGCCGCCGGCAAATACGGCGTCCTCGGCATCACCAAGTCCTATGCCCAGGCCTTCGCCCCGACCGTGCGGGTCAACACCTTCGCACCCGGATTCATCGAAACCGAGGCGACCTTGTCCCGCGACGACTGGCGCAACGGCCGCCGCGAGGAACTGCTGTCGAAGACACCGCTGAAGCACATCCCCGCGCCGGCCGAATTGGCCGGTACCGCCCTGTTTCTCGCCACCGACGACGCCGCCCACATGACCGGCTCGTATTTCAACGCCGACGGCGGATTCAACATGCTCGGCGCCTAGGGTCCGAGTCGAAGTCGGGTCGAACGCCGGCGGGCGACCACAGGCACCGCCCCGGTTGCGGCGGCGCGCGGCCGTGACCCGGGCAGCGTTCACTCGATCGGCAAGGGATTCTGACCGAGAAATCGCTGCCCGTTGCCGGCACCCTCCCGGACCGCGGTGAAGCCGTATTCGATCATGTGGTTCTCGTAGTCCCGCAGTGCGGCTCGCAGTTCGCGACCGGCAGCGGCTTCGGTCAGTGCCCGGGCCAGGTTGGCGGCGTCGCGCAATGCCGTGCAGGCACCGGATCCCGACGCCGGGCTCATGGCGTGGATCGCGTCGCCGAGCAGGGTCACGGATGTGGTCGCCCATGCCGGGATCGGCACGCTGCTTCGCAGCGGCAACGCGAACAGACTCGCCGGGTCGCAGTGGCCGATGATCTCGCGGACCCGAGGATGCCAGGTCCGCACCGCGGTGGCGACGATGTCGTGCAGCCGCCCACCGTCCAAGTCCCGCAACGATGATCGGGCAGATCCGAACCATTCGGCGCGGGCTCCGAACGAGCAGGTCATATAGTCCGGCACCGGCAGGAGTGTCGAGCCGGGCAGCAGGCGCGCCGCTGCCGCGACCGGGTTCTCGGTGAACTCGACCGGCGCGACGCCGACGAAGCTGCCGTCGTTACCCGTGATCATCGTGAAGACACCGAACATATTGTCGTCGAACAGCTTTCGAGTTCGCTCGGTGAGCGGGATCATGCCGTAGATCTGCCACACACCGGTCTCGACGATCCGAGCGTGCGGTAGATACTGCTGCCGGACAATGGAGTTGATGCCATCGGCGGCGACGAGGACGTCGGCGCGCGCGGTGTCGCCGTCGGCGAAACGGACCTCGATTCGGCCGGCGTCGTCGATCCGGTAGCGCTGCACCGGCTTACCGAAGACGACGGTTCGCTCCAGGCCGGCCAGCAGGATCGAGCGCAGGGTGAGCCGGTCCACCGCGAAAGCGGGTTCGTCGGATTCCCGCGCGAACAGTTCCCGCAAGTCGTTGTCCAGCAGCGTGAACCGAGATTTCGGGGTGCCGGCGGTGGCGGCGAACAACTCCATCAGCGCGGGTGGGAGCACTTGGTGCAATGCATCGTGCGCACGTGGATCCAAGTGCAGCCGATAACCCTGACGCCGGGTGTTCAAGGCGGTGTCCCGCTCGTAGACGGTGACATCGATACCGCGGTGACGCAGTGCCTGCGCCAAGGCGAGCCCGCCCAATCCGGCACCGACGACAGCAACAGTGAACCTCGACATGACCATATCCCTTCGCATGCAGCATGAATGGAAGGAACGCACAGGTCACACTGGAGAGATGTGGTGTTCGGCGTCGAGCGCTGCCGGGACTAACCTATACCCGGCTGTGTCTTCGCGCGTCCGGACGCCGAGTGTAATCGGCTCCCGATACCCGCCGCAATCACTGCCGCGGCGACGGTCCCCATGTTCGCCCGGGTGGTGGCCGGGATCCCCCGAGCGCGCCGGTCACCGCACTTCGCTACCGTCGGTTCGGTGGCACTCACGGCAAAGGGTCAGGCGACGCGGCAGCGCATCGTCGAGGGCGCCGCGACGCATCTGCGCAGCGGCGACCCCGCGGATGTGACGCTCGACGACATCCGCGCGGTCACCGGCACCAGCAAGGGGCAGATCTTCCATTACTTCCCCGGTGGCAAGGAGGAACTGTTCCTCGCGGTCGCGCGGTACGAGGCCGACCGGGTGCTCGACGATCAGCAGCCCCACCTCGGGGCCCTGACCTCTTGGCCCGCGTGGACCGCGTGGCGGGACGCGGTGGTCGCGCGCTACCGCGCCCAGGGGATGAACTGCCCGCTCGGCGCGCTGATGAGCCAGGCCCGCAGCACCCCCGGCGCGACGGAGGTCATCACCACCCTGCTCGAGCAGTGGCAGGACGGGGTGCGGCGCGGGATCACCGCGATGCAGGACAGTGGGCAGGTCCGCGCCGGGCTGGACCCCGACCGGGTCGCGTCCGCGTTCGTCGCGGGTATCCAGGGCGGCGTGCAGGTGCTGCGCTCGACGGGCGAGATCGGCCACCTCGAGGCGGCCCTGGACACCCTCATCGAGCACCTCAGGGGTGTCTGACCGGCCGGATATTTTCTGGACTTGCCGGTCCAGAAATCCGCTCCTACCGTCGCGGACATGTCATCACGTCTCCAGGGCAGGACGGCCCTGATCACGGGTTCCACCAGCAATATCGGACGTGCCATCGCGCTGGCCTTCGCCGGCGCGGGTGCGCACGTCGTCGTCTCGGGCCGGGACGACGCCCGCGGCGCGGCCGTGGTCGCGCAGATCCGCGACAAGGGCGGCCGCGCGGACTTCGTGCACGCCGACCTCGACGGCACCGCGGCCGCGAGCCGCGCACTCGCCGACGCGGCCGCCGAACGGCTCGGCGGCCGTCTCGACATCCTCGTGAACAACGCCGGCATCTTCCCGGCGTCGACGACCCTCACCGCCGACGAGGAGATGTTCGACCGGGTCTACGCGGTCAACGTCAAGGCGCCGTACTTCCTCACCCAGGCGATCGCGCCGCGGATGATCGAGGCCGGTGGCGGCGTGCTCGTCAACCTGGGTTCCTGGGTGGCCCGCCTGGGCCTGCCGGTCGGCGCGCTCTACGCCTCGACCAAGGGCGCGATGGAAACGCTCACCCGCGCCTGGGCGGCCGAATTGGGGCCGCGGGGCATCCGCGTCAACGCGATCTCGCCCGGAGTGATCGTGGACCCCGCGCAGGCGGCCGGCCCGGCCCGCGCCTCCGAGGTCCTCATGCACGGCACTCCGGCCGGCCGGGCCGGGCACCCCGACGCGATCGCCGCCGCGGCCACCTACCTCGCCTCCGACGACGCCGCGTTCGTGCACGGCACCGTCGTCGACGTCGACGGTGGCCGGATGGCGGTCGCCGTGATCGAGGACCCCGGCGCGTTCCGGCCGTGACGGCCACCGGCTCGGCGCCGGGTCCGGTTCGGACAGTGGTAGTTTCATGACCGTACGGTCGACTGTTCCGCTCGGACAGGGGAATCCATGGGGTCGGAGTCGCTGCCGGCGATCGTGGCCGATGCGGTGGCTTCCGGCGCCGCGGCCGGAGGCGACAGCGCCGAACCGGCGGTCGCCGCGGCCTATCGGGCGGTCGGGAGCCTGATCGCGAGCCGGTATCGATCCGCCGATGTCACCGCGGTCGAGCGGCGTCCGGATTCGCCGGCGCGGCGTGCGGTCCTGGCGGAGGAGTTGCAGGACGCGGGTGCCGCGCACGATCACGAATTACTCACTGCCGCAATCCATCTGATCTCCGTGCTGGACGATCGGCAGGTCCCGGCGGTCGCCGCGGCCGGTATCGATCTGGTGCGGGTCCGGGCGTCCGCGATCCGGATCGGGACGGTCCGATCACCGCAGACCGGGGTCCGGATCGCCGACGGCATCGTCGCCGGCCCGGTCGAGATCGGCGACGTCCGGGCCGGGCCGGTCGATCCGCCGGGCCCTTCCCGGGCACGCCGACAGCACCCCCGGTCGCCGTGCCTGCCTCGATCGCGCAGGGGGCCACGTTCCGCGTCGTCGGCAACAACGCCGAGAAGATCGCCTTCTACCTCGGGGCCGGTGGCCCGCCGATCGAGGATCCGGAGCGGCACATCGTGGTGGGCCGGATACCCGCCGCGCCGGCGCATTTCGTGGCGCGCGACGAATCGGGACTGCTGACCGATCTGCTGGCCGAAACCTCGGTGGCCGTGGTGGCCACCGGGATGCGCGGCGTCGGGAAGACGCAATTGGCTGCGGCCTGTGCGCGGGCGGCGCTCGCCGCGGGGACCTGCGCGCTGATCGCCTGGGTCGACGCCGAGACACCGGATACGTTGCTGGACGGCCTCGCCGCGGTCGCCACCCGGATCGGTGTCGCCGATCCGACCGGGGATTCGCAGCGATCCGCGGTCCGGTTGCGCGACCATCTCAGCGGGCGGCCCGACCCCGGATTGCTCGTCCTGGACAACGCCACCGATCCCGACCGGATCAGCCGGTTCCTCCCGACCCACAGCGGCACCAAGGTTCTGATCACCAGTACCGACAACGATTTCGGCACGCTGGGGGAGTTGCTGCACCTCCCGGTCTTCGACCGGTCCGAGTCCGTCCGCTATCTCGGCGCGGCCACCGGGATCGCCGACGCGGACGGCGCCGATGCCGTCGCCGCGGATCTCGGTGATCTGCCGCTCGCGTTGACGCAGGCGGCGGCCACCATCGCGAAACGCCGCCTGGACTACGGCCGTTACCGGCAACTGCTGGCGGCGCTGCCGAGCGCGCTCACCCGCCTACCGGGGCACGCGCATCCGAGCCGGGCCGACAAGGCGATCCTGCTGTCGCTCGAGACCACCGAAACCCTCGGTGGCGACGGCGAACTCGATGCGGCGGTCACCGGACTGCTGGAACTGACCGCGATGTTGTCGCCGACCGGCGTCGCGCGCAGCCTGCTGGCCGGGGAACCGCGGGTCGACGAGGCGCTCGCCCGTTGTGTCGGAAGTTCGCTGCTCGCCTGGTCCGACGACGGCACCGCGGTCGTCATGCATCGGCTGGTCGGCCGGGTCGTGCGCGAACGCGCCGACCGTCCCGGCGATCGGCTCCGGCTGCTCGACCATGCCCTCACCACCGTCGAAAACCATGTCTTCGAGCGCACTTTCGCGTGGCAGCGGCGGATCGAGGGCGCGCGGCTGGCCGACCATATCGACGCGATCACCGATACCCTTCCGGCCGACGGTGTTCCGGAGGTCGCGCGCCGCCTGATCCACGTCCGGATCTGGGCCGCCGAGCAGTTGACCGCGGCCGAGAACACCACGCGCGCCATCCGATTCGCCGCACGGCTGCTCGCCGACTGCGAACGGGTACTCGAGCCGGACGATCCGGATCTCCTCGCCTGCCGCAGTGTCCTGGCGATCGCCTACACCGCGGCGGGCCGGCCGCAGTCGGCGATCCCGCTCTTCGAACGGACCCTCGCCGCCCGGCAGCGGCTGCTCGGCGCCGCGCACCCCGAAGTCCTCACGTCCCGTGGCGATCTCGCGAGGGCCTACCGCGCGGCGGGACGCATCAGCGAGGCGATCGCGCTGCACGAACAGGTGCTGGCGGACCGTGCGCGAATCCTCGGCGCCGAGCACGCGGACACCCTCGCCGCCGGGAACAGTCTGGCCGCCGCCTATCGCAGCGCCGGCCGGCTGGACGAGGCGATCGCACTGCTGCGCCGCACCCTCGCCGACCGGGAGCGCATCCTCGGCGCCAACCACGCGGATACCCTTGTCTCGCAGAGCGATCTGGCCCACGCCTATCGCGTCGCGGGCCGGTCGAACGAGGTGATTCTGCTCTACGCGAAGATCCTCGCCGATCGCGAGCGGCTGCTCGGCGCCGACCATCCGGACACCCTCGCCTCCCGCGGCAATCTCGCCGAGGCCTATCGCGCCGTGGGCCGGCTGGACGAGTCGATCCGGTTGCTGCACAGCACCTTCGCCGATCGTGAGCGATTGCTCGGCGCCGATCATCTCGACACCAGAACCAGTCGCGATCAGGTGATGCGCGCGCACAAGGCCGCGGGGCGCATGGACGACGCGATCAGACTCTACGAGCAGATCCTCGGCAACCACCGGCGGACCCTGGGACCGGACCATCCGGACACCCGCCACCTCGAGGCGATCCTCGCGACCTGGAAGCAGCAGTCCGCGGCGATCGGCAATGCGAATTCAGCGGTCTGACAAGCGATCTCCCGGAGATCAGGGGTGTGCGGGCGGCGGGTCCTGCCGTCCGGCGCGCACCGAACCGATCTCGATGTCGCCGTCGAAACTCCCGTCGACGACCCGTACTCCAGTACCGGTGGATTCGACCTCGCGCACCCGCAGTGCGGCGGCCTGGACCCGTTCCAGATCGACACCCACCGCCACACCCGCGTCGGCCTCGTGCGCGCGCACCGCCGCCAGCAGGGCCTGCGCCGCCGCCAGCAACTCCGCATCGCCGCTCGCGCCCGCGGCGGTCAGATCCTCCGCCAGCTCGTCGCGCCGATGCGCCGAGGCGGGCCGGGCCTCGACCGCGGCGAGATCGACCTGCCGATACCGGCCGGTGATCAGGCTTTTCACCTGCCGGTAGGCGTCCCCGACCGCGCGCGCGGCGGTCTCCTTCAGCCCGGCGGCAGCACCGGCCGCGACGGCCGCGGCCACGATTTCCGGAACCGTCTCCAACATCCGCAGCATCCCCTCTGGCCCGGGGCGTACGTCCCCGATGGACCGGCGACCTCCCCGATCGCGCACTCTACGCCCGAACGCCGCGCCGAGGGTCAGGCCGGGGTATAGGGCGGCGCGACGCCCCAGCCCCAGTGCGGAACCGGGGCCTGCTGCGGCGGGTGGGCGCCGGGCTGGGAGTTGGTGAAGGCGAGGCGAGTTCCCCATTCGAGGTAGCCGACGAAGGCGGCCCGGAACTCCGGATCGGCGGGGAGACCGGCCTCGTCGGCGGAGTCCAGGAGCAGCGACACCCAGTGCCGCCGCTGCGGTTCGGTGATGGCCTTGCCCAGATGATGGGCCAGCATGCTGTGGTAGCCGCCGCGCTCGTCGGTGTAGCGCGACGGGCCACCGAACACCTCGGCGAGCCACATCGCCACATAGCGGGGATGGTCCGGGTCCATACCGGCGAACAGCGGGCCGATCAGGTCGTCGGCCAGGACGTGGACGTAGAAGATCGCGGTGAGATGTTCCAATGCCGCTGTGCCGCCGAGCCATTCGTACAGGGTGGGCACCGAGGCGCCGACGCCCGCCACTGCGGTGCGTTCGTAGTGCCGCATCTCCTCGAGCTGCCGCACATAGGGTTCTATCTCGGCGAAGAACTCGGCGAAATGCGCACCGCCGCGGAATCCCCGCAGATGGTCCGCGACGGAGGTCCAGGTGATGCGCAGGATGTAACTGCCGGGATCGTCGACGCAGCGCGACAGTTCGTAGTCGACGCACTCCGGCGCTTTCGCCAGTGCGCGGGACGCGCGACCGTAGGCGGCCTCGAATTCGGCGGCCGGCGGCTCGATCCGGTAACGGATGTATTCGATTGTCATCTGTAACACTGTAATCACTGTTGCACGGCCGGATTCCGGGTGGCGTTCCCGGTGCGGTCCTAGACTGGAGGGATGATCCGCCTCAGCGTGCAGCGCTGTCACGATCCGGCGACGCAGCGTGTGGCCTTCACTTTCCTTGTGCCGCAAGGATGGCGGGCGCAGTCGGGGTTGCAGTGGAATCAGTCGTTGTTGAATCCGGTGACGCCCGCGGCGTCGGCGCAGTCGCCGGACGGGAGCGCGTGGCTGGCGCTGCTGCCTAATTCGGCGTTCAGCTGGGTCGATGGCGGGCATCTGCCCGAGGGGGCGATGGAGTACGGTGCCCCGATCCTGCGGCCCCGGCCCGCGGCGGATGTGTTGCTGGGCATGCTGTTTCCGCGAGTCCGGCCCGGAATCGGGAATCTGCGGGTGGTGCGGGTGGAGCACGAGCCGGCGCCGCCGTGGCCCTCGCAGTTGCAGCGGCGGGTGCAGGAGGGGGACGACAGCATCCGGGCCACCGTCGAATACACGATGCGCGGGCAGGCATTTCGCGAGATCGTGTCGATGGTGTCGCGGGTCGCGGACCCCACCCCGATGCCCACGCTGTGTGGGATTCAGCAGGTGCGGTACTGGTTCACGTTCCCCGCGCTGGCGGTCGGCGGGCCGATCGACCGATGGGACGAGTACGCCGAATATCTGGATACCGCGCGGCGGACCTTCCGGGTGGAGCCGGCCTGGATCCAGGCCCTGGAGCGGCTGTTCCAGCAGGCCTCGAGCAATGCGCTCCAGCAACAGCAGACATGGTTCGCCGCGCAGCAGGCCGCGCATCGGGCGCAGGTGGCGATGGGGGAGCAGCTCGTGCACATGGGGCAGGATCTGTCGAATTCGATGGACAACATCGTGATGGGCGGCTACGAGCAGCGCAATCAGGTGTACGATCGGATCTACGACGATCAGTATCTGACGACCATGGGATTGTCGCGGTACGACGATCCGTCGCAGCCGATCCCGGTCGAGTTGCCCTACGGGTACGAGAGTGTCTGGAGCGACGGACAGGGCGACTACATCCTGTCCGAGGACGCTTCCTACGACCCGAATCTCGCGGCGTCCGGCCCGAACTGGCAGCGGCTGGACCGGACGGATCGCTGACCGCTATTCGCGGTCCACGCTGCGCAATCCCTGTGCGGGCGTCCACCATTCGACGACCAGCAGGGTCGCCTCGGCATTCAGGTGGGTGTGTACCACCTCGGTGATGTCGGCGTGGAAGCTGTCGCCCTCCGGTCCGTCGGCGATCGGCCCGGCCGGGATCGCGCGGCCCGCGATCTTCGCCTCGCCGGGCCATTTCGCCTCCTCGCCCTCGACCGGGTCGACGGTGGCGCTGTGCAGGGCGAAGCGCGGATCGCGCAGCAGATCAGCGGATTTGCGGGCCGCGGGCATCGAGCCGAACACCAGATCGCCGTCGGTGAAGGCGGCCTCGATCCCGGAGATGCGCGGCGCGCCGTCGGCCCGGATGGTGGCGAGGGTCTTGTGCCGGTGCGCGTCGAACAGGGCGCGCACCCGCTGCGCGAACTCCGGCACCGACTGTTCCACGTCCTGCCATGTCGTCATGCGCCCATGATCGCATCCGGACGGCCGGTTGGCCGTAGGCTTCGGGCCATGCAGATGTTTGCTGTCGGCCCGGGAACGGTCGGCGTGATCGCCGTCGGACCGATGGCGGTCGGTGTTCTCGGAGTGGGCCAGCACGCGACCGGATTCATCGCGATCGGTCAGATCGCGACCGGATTCTTCGCGCTGGGCCAGGTTTCGACCGGAGTGGTCGCGGTGGGCCAACTCGCGCGCGGCCTGTTCGTGGTGGGGCAGTTGGCCATCGGCCTCGCGGCCATCGGCCAGATCGCGCTCGGTGTGCTGTGGACCGGCGGTATCGGGGTCGGCGCGGTCCGCGGCTTCGGACTGGTCTACGGACTGTTCCCCAGGGAGGCACTGGGTTCCGCGCAGGGGTGGCTGCGGTGGTACGGGAATCGGTTGCGCAACATCCCCGACGACCGGCCCGCCCCGATCCCGATGCCCGCCTGGCGGATCGCGGTCGCCCTGTTCGGGACCGCGGCGATCGCCACGGCGTGGTGGTTCATCGCCGGCCGCGCGATGGCGGGCATCCTGTGGGCCGCGGACTAGGTCTCGTCGGTCACGCTCCCGTCGTCGAGCCGGGTCGCACGATCATCAGTACGGTGACCGCGGCCCACAGCAGGTTGAACATGCCGGTGACCATGGCCAGCCGCGCGGGGGCGCGCCAATGGGCAACGGGGACTTCGAGTCCGGGCAGTGCGGCGAGGATCTGCCGCTGGCGGGGGAGGACCAGCAGGGCCAGTAGTGCGGCGGCGGCCGCGGTGAGCACGATCGAGACGATCAGCCAGAGGTCACCGAGTACGCCGAGCGAGCTCGCGGTGGCGATGCCGAACACCGGTACCACGATGCCGATCAGGGCGTAGACCCGGCAGATCCGGTGCAGCACACCGAGAACGGCCGCGTCGTGCGCCGGGTCCGCGGCCACCCGGCGCGCGGTGGCGGGAAACATGCTGGCGGCCACCGTCACCGGGCCGATCGTGAGGATGACGGCCAGCACATGCACGGCGAGCAGGAATTTCGTCATCGCGCCGCTCCGGCGAACCCGGGCCGCCCGGCGCCGGCCGTCATGCCGGTACGCCCGGTGCGACGGCGGAATCGACTGCGCGCCAGACCGTTCCGCGGCGCTCGTGGCCGAACAACTGCTCCACGGCGTGCGCGACCGGCGAACCCAGTTCCCGCTCCAGCAGATACAGGCCGAGGTCGAGTCCGGAGGTGACGCTCGAGGCGGTGACCAGGTCGCCGTCGTCGACCACCCGCGCGTCGATCACGGTGACGCCGGTGGCGGCGAGCCCGGCCAGGCCGAGGCGGTGGGTGGTCGCGGGGCGGCCGGTGATCAGGCCCGCCATCGCGAGGATCATCGAACCGCCGCAGACCGTCGCCACCGTCGTCCCGGGCCGGGCCAGGGCCTGCCCGAGCAGGGCGGGCAGCGGCGTGCCCAGGGTGCGGGCCAGGATCGCCGGGATGCTGTCCGGCGGCATCTCGCCGGGGTCGGCGGGCAGGCTGCCCGCGGCGCCGGGCACGACGATCACGTCGGCCCGCAGCGGATCCAGCGCCGCCGTCGCGGTGAGCGACAGCAGGCCCAGTCCGCCGGGCACCTGCCGTGGTCCCTCGGCGGTGACCAATTCCGCGGTCAGGGCGCCGCCGGCCGCCGCGCCGCCGGCGGCGAGTACCTCGTAGGGGGCGATGACATCCAGTGGGTCGAACCCGTCGAACAACACGATCTGCGCGAGCACAGCGGCCGGTCCTCTCTCGTGGCGATGATCTCTCGCGGTGGACGCTAATGCCCGCGAACGCTCCCCGGAATCGGCTGGATCGCCAGCTTTCGACGGATTCTCGCCAACGCTGTCAACGGGCGGGAGAGCCTTCTCCAGCGCTCAGGCCCCTTGGCGAGAACACCCGACAACGCTAGATTCGTGCCATGCACACCGTGGCCGTCCTCGCCCTGGACCAGGTCATCCCGTTCGACCTGTCCACCCCGATCGAGGTGTTCGGCCGCACCCGGCTGCCGGACGGGCACCCCGCCTACCGCGTCCGGATCTGCGGCGCGAGCCCGACCGTCGACGCCGGCGCGTTCACGCTCCAGCCGCCGTGGGGCCTGGAAGCGTTGCGCGACGCGGACACCGTGATCCTGCCGGGTTGTGCCGATCCGACCGCCGCGATCCCGGACGAGGTGCTCGCCGCGCTGCGGCAGGCCGCGGCCGGTGGGACGCGGATGGCCTCGATCTGTTCCGGCGCGTTCATCCTCGCCGCGACCGGGCTGCTCGACGGGTTGCGGGCGACCACGCACTGGCTGGGGACCGATCTGCTCGCCGCCCTGCATCCGGCCGTCGAGGTCGACCCGGACGTGCTCTACGTGGACAACGGCCAGTTCCTGACCTCGGCCGGGGCCGCCGCCGGACTGGACCTGTGCCTGTACCTGATCCGCCGCGACCACGGGTCGGCCGTGGCCGCCGATGCCGCCCGGCTGTCGGTCGTGCCGCTGGAACGGGAAGGGGGGCAGGCGCAGTTCATCGTCCACGACCGGCCGCCGACGCCGCGCGGTTCGGCCCTGGAACCCGTGCTGCGCTGGATGGAGGACAACGCGACGCGCGATCTCACGCTGGAAGATATTGCGGCGCAAGCGAATATGAGCTCCCGCACGCTCAACCGCCGGTTCCGCGAGCAGATCGGGACCACCCCGTTGCAGTGGTTGCTGCGCAGCCGGATCCGCCGGGCACAGTACCTGCTGGAGGCCACCGATCATCCGATCGACCGGATCGCCGGTCAGGTCGGGTTCGGTTCGCCGGCCGCCTTCCGCGATCGGTTCAAGCGGATCGTCGGCACCGGCCCGCAGTCCTATCGGTCGGCGTTCCGATCGCTGAGTGTCGACTGAACCGCGCGAGACCCGGTGCGGCGCCGCCTGGTCCGGCGAACCGGCCGGGCCGGGGCCGCGGAATCGATACGCTGGGACGGCATCCGGTCCACGGCGGGGCCGTACCCGGCCCGCCGGTCCGCCCGGACGTGCCTGGTGAGAAGGAAAGTATTGTGGCAGAAGCATTTTCGGGCAGTACCGTCGACGCGGTGGTGCGGCGTTCCGGGGCGCGGTTCGGTGATCGGGCGGCGCTCGAGTTCGAGGGGCGGGTGTACGGGTATCGGGAACTCGACGAGGCCGTCTCGCGGGCCGCCGCGTGGTTGCTGCGACTGGGCCTGCGGCCCGGCGATCGAGTGGCCGCGTACGGCACCAACTCCGACGCCTACGTCCTCGGATTCCTCGCCTGTGCGCGGGCGGGGCTCGTGCACGTGCCGATCAACTACGCGCTCACCGGTGCGGAGCTGAGCTACCTGATCGCGCAGTCGGGTGCGCGTGCGGCGCTGGTGGATCCGGCGCTGGCGGGCATACTCGCGGCGGTCCGCGGGGAGCTCGCCGCGCTCGAGCACGTCCTGCCGCTGCGCGACGCCGCCGGATCGCTGCTCGAGCTCGCCGGTACCGGTGCGGTTCCCGAGCTCGGATCGCAGGCGGCGCCGGCCGATCTGGCGCAGTTGCTCTACACCTCGGGTACCGCCTCGAAACCCAAGGGCGCCATGATGACCCACGAGGCGCTGGTGTACGAGTACGTATCCTCGGTGCTCGCACTGGATTTCACCGCCGCCGACGATCCGCTCGTCGCGATGCCGCTGTACCACTCGGCCGGTATGCACGTATTCGTGCTGCCGTACCTGTCGGTGGGAGCGACGGTGCGGTTGCTGGCGGCCCCGGACGTCGCGGAGATCCTGCGCCGCGTCGAACAGGACCGGATCGGGTCGCTGTTCCTCGCGCCGACGGTCTGGGTGCCGCTGTCGCAGCATCCCGATCTGGACACCCGCGACCTGTCGTCGCTGCGCAAGGCGCAGTACGGCGCCTCGATCATGCCGGTGACCGTGCTCCGACGGCTGCGGGAGCGGTTCCCGGACCTGGGTTTCTACAACTGTTTCGGGCAGTCGGAGATCGGCCCGCTGGCCACGGTCCTGCGGCCGGAGGAACACGGGCAGCGGCCCGCGTCGTGCGGGCGGCCGGTGTACTTCGTGGAGGCGCGGGTGGTGGATGCCGACGGTGACGACGTCGCCCCCGGCGAACCCGGCGAGATCTGCTACCGGTCGCCGCAACTGTGCCTGGGCTACTGGGACGATCCGGCGGCGACCGCGGCGGCGTTCCGCGACGGCTGGTTCCACTCCGGCGATCTGGTCACCCGGGACGCCGAGGGGTTCGTCACCGTCGTGGACCGGATCAAGGACGTGATCAACACCGGCGGCATCCTGGTCGCCTCCCGCGAGGTCGAGGACGCCCTCTACACCCATCCCGCGGTGGCCGAGGTCGCGGTGATCGGCGTCCCGGACGAGCGGTGGGTGGAGGCGATCACCGCGGTCGTGGTGCTGCGCGCCGGGCACAGCGCCGGCGCCGACGAGTTGATCGGCCACGTCCGGCAGCGGATCGCACCGTTCAAGGTGCCCAAGCACATTCGCTTCACCGGCGCACTGCCGCGCAACCAGAGCGGCAAACTGCTGAAGCGGGAACTGCGCGACCCGGCCGATTAGAGCCGGAGCACCGCGGCCAGCCGGTCCAGGCTCTGTCCCCAGCCCGCGGCGGCGCCGTCCTCGGGCGAGAGCGGGCCCGGCGCGAGCAGATGGAAGGTCATGGTGGTCTTGCCGTCGCCGGTATCGGCGAAGGTCACCGTGATGATCGAATATCGTTCGGCCCCAGCGTCTCCGGTGGGGTCGCCCCAGGTGAAGACCAGGCGCTCGGGCGCGCTGATCTCGCGGAAGACACCGGCGCTGCGATATTCGGCGCCGTCGGCATCGGACACCATGACCGACTCGTAGCGGCCGCCGACGACGGGTTCGGCGACGATGCTGCCGGGGCGGGTCGTGAAGCCTTGCGGGCCCGCCCATTCGGCGAGCTGGTCGGGTTCGAGCCAGGCTCGGAACACGCGGTCGCGGGGTGCGTCGAAGACGCGGACGAGGGTGAATTCGCGGTCGTTCACGGGTGGTGGATCCTTTCGTGCGGGTCAGGCGGTCTGTTGCGGGCCGGTCATCCAGTCCGGCGCGCCGGTGGGGAAACGGGTACGGAAGTCCATCACCGCCGCCCAGGTGGGACGGATGGCGATGCGTTCCATGCGGGGCGCGAGGCCGGTCATCCGGTCGAGATACTCCTCGACCGACGGGTCGCCGCCCTTGCGCATCGCCGCCGCGTATTCCGGTAGCAGACCGTCGGATTCGGTGATCTCGGCCCGGCCGCGCAGGAGCAGCACCTCCGGCGGGGCGGCGTCGGTATCGATGGTGAGCGCGGCGTCGGGCCGCGCGCGCAGGGCCCGGTTCTTGTTCGAGGGTGCGAAACCGGTCAGCACCACCTCGGTGCCGTTCCACCAGAAGTTGATGGGGACCACCCGCGGGGTGCCGTCGGCGGCGGTGAAGGCCAGCCGGGCGGGGATGGCCGCGGCCAGCAGCCGCCGGGCGATATCGGTGTCGAGCAGTCGCAGGTCGCCCTGGGGGAGGGCCGGTTCGGTCATGAGTCCAGTTCCTTGCGCTGTAGCCGGTGCAGGTGCTCGTCGAGCCGATCGAAGCGGCCGTCCCAGAACACGCGATACCGCTCCAGCCAGTCGGTGGCCGCGGCGAGCGGGGCGGCGTCGAGCCGGCACGGCCGCCACTGGGCGTCGCGGCCACGCGTGATCAGGCCCGCTCGCTCCAGCACCTTCAGATGTTTGGAGACGGCCGGCAGGCTCATCGCGAACGGTTCGGCCAATTGGCCGACCGTCGCCTCGCCGTCCGCGAGCCGGGCGAGGATGGCCCGCCTGGTCGCGTCGGCGAGCGCGGCGAAGACACGGTCGAGTTGATCGTCGGTCATGAGCTCTATTACACCATTCGGTTAATTAACTGTCGGGTTAAATACTCTGCCGCAGAGCGTGATCTGTCAAGGCCGGGTGGGTCCCCGTCGGCGGCAGACTATCCTTCTCAATCACAAGAATTGTATTCTTGATCGGTAGATCGTGATTCGCGGCGCTGCCGCACCGGACGGACGGAATCCATGGAGACAGGGCTGCGGGACAAGGTGGTGGTCGTGACCGGCGCGACCGCGAACATCGGGCGGGCGACGGCGCTGGCCTTCGCCGCCGAGGGCGCGCGGGTGGTGGCGGTCGGCCGCGACGAGCAGGCCGGGGCGCGGGTGACCGAACTCGCGCGCGAGCGGGGTGCGGCCGACGTGCTGTGGCGGCGGGCGGACGTGACCGTCGCGGCCGAGGTGACCGCGCTGGTCGAGGCGGTGATCGCGCGGTTCGGCGGGATCGACGTGCTGGTCAACAATGTCGGCGGTAATGCGGTGGTGGCGCCGTTCGTGTCGACCACACCCGAGCAGTGGCAGGCGGATCTGGCCGTCAATCTCACCAGCACCCTGCTGTGCACCCATACCGTGCTGCCGCACATGCTCGCCGCGGGCGCCGGGCGGATCGTCAACATCGGGTCGATGTCGGCGCTGATCGGGGATCCGTTCATGGCGGTGTACTCCGCGGCGAAGGGGGCGGTACACGCCTTCACCCGGGTGCTGGCGCTCGAGGTGGGGCGCAGCGGGGTGACGGTGAACGCGATCGCCCCCTACGGCACCGTGCCGGAGGATTTCGCCGCCGAGACCAGCGCGGGCAGCCGATTCCGGCCCGGCACCGGACTTTTCACCGATGCGGAGGCCAGCCGGGCCGAGGAGCGCGCGGTGTTCCGCCGCACCACCGCGCTGGCGCGGCAGGTCGCCCGGCCGGCCGAGATCGGCGCCGCCGCAGTGTATCTCGCCTCCGAGCAGGCCGCCTTCGTGACCGGGCACGTGCTGCAGGTGGACGGGGGAGTGGCGCTGACCTGAGCGCTATTCGACGATATCGACAACGAGCCGGCGGCCCAGATCGGAGCATTCGATGAAAAGGCTGTTGGTGTGCAGACATTCGGCCCAGACGGATTCGGCCCGATCCCCGTCGTGCTCGGTCAGCGCGCCGACCAGTTCGGCGAACATGGCCTGCGCCTTGCGGTTCGTCGTCGCGACCGCGGGCAGGTCCGCCGCGCCGGCGGCCACGGCGGCCTCGGTGCCCGCGCGCACCCATTGCAGCATCTCGGCGACGACGGCGAGTGCGGGGTTGCGGATCCCGCCGAGGATCACGAACACCGCCCGGCGCCAGCTGCGCACGAATTGCTCGGTATCGCAGATGTGCAGGGCGAGTTCGGATTCCAGCTCGCGCAGGCCGGCCGGGGAGGCGGGCCCCGGGCCGGTGGCGGCCGCCCGCATCATGAGCGGCTCGATCATCCGCAGCGTGCGGGAGAAGTCGGCGAGGGTGATGTGGCGGGATTCGAGGACGGTCCCGGCCAGCTGCGCGGCGACCAGCGCGGTCGGATGCCGGATCGTCGCGCCGCCTCGCTCGCCGGCGCGCAGGTCCAGGAGCTGTTCCGTTTCCAGGATGCGCAGTCCTTCGCGCAGCGTCGGTCGCGAGACACCGAATTCGGCGGTGAGGTCGGCCGCCCGCGGTAGCCGCGATCCGGCGCCGAGCCGGCCGTCGGCGATGCGCGAGCGGATGTCGGTCGCGACGATGGTCGCGGCGCGCTGCGAACGGTCGCCGGCCGCCCGGTCCAGCTGGGCCCGCCACATCGGCGTGATGTCGACGGCCCGCCGATCGCGGCTGCCCGCGACCAGCCGATGGGTGCGTTCGAGATGGTCCAGATAGGCGCGGCGCGCCCGCGGGCCGTCGCGGCGGCGGGCGGCCTCCAGGAAGTCGTTGTGCGCGGCCAGGATTCGCCGCGTCGCGGCGGTGCGCGCGGCCGGATCCGCGGATTCCAGCGCGGCGTACATCCGGCCCTTGCAGGTCTCGCGCAGCACGCCGGTGAGGACCGCGAGGCAGCGGTTGCCGGAGAGTTCGACCACCCCCTGATCGAAGACCGCCGAGGCGGTGGCGAAGGTCAGCGGATCACCGGCCGCGGCGCGCTCCGCCTCGTGCAGGGCGGTCAGATAGTCCAGTCCCTCCTCGCCGGAGGTTTCGGCGAACCGTTGCGCCGCAGCGAGTTCCAGGGTCATCCGGGCCGTGCGCAGATCGGCCGCGGTCGCGCCGCGCACCTGCAGCAGCAGTGCCACGTAGCGGCCGGCGGAGATCGGATCGGGCCGCCGCACCACCGCGCCGCCGCCGCGGCCGCGCCGCATCTCCACCAGCGACTGGGATTCGAGGATGCGCAGGGCCTCGCGCAGCGTCTCCCGCGAGACGTCCAGGGTGGCGGACAGTTCCGTCTCCGGCGGCAGCCGATGGCCGACCTCGAGCCCGCCGTTGAGAATGCGCCGCCGCAGACCCGCGGCGAGGATGTGCGCCGTCTTGGGGGCGGGCCGCGCCCGGTGCGCCTCGGGGCCGGGCACGGCATGCTCCGGATGCGACACCGATTCACCTCATTTCGGCTCGTCTGTTCCTACGACCGGCCGTCGGCCAGCCGTTCTTCCGCCAACCTGGTCAACTATATTGCACTTGCAAAAAAGGAGAACGTGATTACCATAGGTGACCGGGACCACATGGGCCGGCGGCCCGGCCGAGTAGTCGTCCGGCGTCACGCCCCCTGCGAGCCGGCCCGCGACACCTTCCGCGAAGGATATTCCGTGACATCACGCCTCAGAACCGAAGCACCCCAGTCGTTCCGCCGTGCCGGATCGGCCGCCGACCGGGCCGACGGCGGAATCCGTTGAGCGCCGCCGCGAACGGCAAGGTGGCGCTGGTGACCGGCGCCAGCCGCGGCGTCGGCGCCGCGACGGCCGTGGCGCTGGCGGCCCGGGGGTATGCGGTGGCCTGCGCCGCCCGCTCGACCCGCGACCAGCCGCGCCGGACTCCCGGAACCCTCGACGACGTGGTGGAACGGATTCGCGACGCGGGTGGTACCGCGGTCGCGATCCCGGTCGATCTGTCGGACCGGGAGCAGGTGGCCGCCATGGTCGAACAGACCGTCGCCGCGCTGGGCCGGCTCGACGTGCTGGTCAACAATGCCGCCGTCACCTTCGTCGGCGACCTGGACATCCCGCAGAATCGGCACGACCTGATCTTCGCGATCGATCTCGACGCGCCGATGACCGCGGCCCGCCATGCCGTTGCGCATCTGCGTGCGGCCGGTGCGGGCCGGATCCTCAACGTCTCGTCGCTGGCGGCGCTGAAGCCGGTGCCGGGACTGATGTCCTACGGCATGGCCAAGGTGGCGCTGGAGCGGATGACGGTCGACCTGGCCCGCCAGCTCGCCGGGGATCGCATCGCGGTCAACTGTTTCCGCATCGACGCGCCGGTCGCGTCCGAGGGCACCCTCGCCAACCTGCCAGGTGTGGATCACACCGCCTGGGAGCCGTCCGAGGTCGCCGCCGAGGGCATCACCTGGATGCTGGACCGGCCCGTGGACTATTCGGGACAGCTGGAGAGCATGACCCACCTCGCGCACCGCGAGGGGATCATGCCCACCGTCACCGCCCGCGCGCTCACACCCACGGCCATGTTCACCGGCGTATTCGACGAGTACGCCACCAGCGGCTTCGTCGACGGCTGAGTGCCGCCGAATCATCCTCATCCACAGCCGAATACGAGGTACGACACCATGACCGCGGAAGCAGCCGCCGGCGCGCACCGGCAGCCGAACTACCAATTCGACCGGCACGCCCCGCAGTACCGGGGCCGGTTCGCCGACATCACCCGGGAGATGCAGGACCGGTGCCCGGTCGCCTGGACCGACACCTACGGCGGCCACTGGGTGGCCGCGGGCAATCGCGAGGTCTTCGAATTGTCGCGCTGCCCACACCTTTCCAACGATCACGATCCGAGGCGGGAGCGCAAGGGCTACAAGGGCATCTCGATCCCCGCGCCCAACCGCCCCGACATGATCCGCTCCGGCATCCTGGAGATGGATCCGCCGGAACAGAAGGATCTGCGGTCGGTACTCAATCCGCATCTGTCCCCGGCGGCGGTGCAGCGCTGGATCCCGGTGATCGACGAGGTGATCCGCGCCGCCATCGACGAGCACATCGAGTCCGGGGAGATCGACTTCGTCGACGATCTCGCGAATGTCGTTCCGGCCGTGCTGACCCTGGCGATGCTGGGCATCCCGCTGCGGAAGTGGACCATCTACAACGAGCCCGCGCACGCCTCGGTCTACACGCCGCCGACCTCACCGGATATGGCGCGGGTGGTCGAGATGAGCAAGGTCATGCGCGCCGACCTGCTCGCGAATTATCTGGAGATCAAGGCGAATCCGCGGCCGGGCATGATCGACGCCGTGGCGCGGGCCACCCTCGTCGGCGTGCCGATCTCCGACGAGGACGCCCTGGGCATGCTCGCGCTGATCATCGGCGGCGGCTTCGACACCACCACCGCGCTCACCGCGCACGCGCTGGAATGGCTCGGTGAACATCCCGCGGACCGCGAAACCCTCAGCCGGGAACGGGATCTGCTGCTCGACTCCGCGACCGAGGAGTTCCTGCGCTTCTACACCCCGGCCCCCGGCGACGGCCGCACCATCGCCGAGGACTGCGAGGTGGGCGGTCGGCAGTACAAGGAGGGGGAGCGGCTGTGGCTGTCCTGGGCGATGGCCAACCGTGATCCGGCGGTGTTCGAGAATCCGAACGAGATCGATCTGGATCGGAAGGGCAACCGGCACTACAGCTTCGGGCTCGGTGTGCACCGCTGCATCGGATCCAACGTGGCGCGCACCATCTTCAAGCGCATGCTGGTGGCGGTGCTCGACCGGATGCCGGACTACCGTTGCGATCCCGAGGGTGCGGTGCACTACGAGACCATCGGCATCATCCAGGGCATGCGGAAACTGCCCGCCACCTTCACCTCCGGACCCCGCCTCGGCGCGGGCCTGGACGAAACGCTGGATACGTTGCAGCGCATCTGCGATGAGCAGCGCCTGGCCGAACCGGTCACGATCCGCAAGGACGCGGCCGCGATCTGAGCGCGGCCGTCCTTCAGTCCGCCGCGGGCCCGGTGACCGGCGCCGCCAGGCCCGCGGTGAGGAAGTTCACCAGATCCTCCAACAGCTCCGGCAGTGCCGCGGGCAGCCGCTCACCGCGCTGCGCGATCTGATACCGCGACAGCGTGTGCACCGTCGTGGACATGACGGTCATCCACCGCTCTTCCAGGACCGCGGCCGGGTGGTCCGGCAGCAGCCTGCCCAGCAGCGCGAGGAACGTGCCGACGATGCTGGTGCCGGCCACCCCCGTCAAACCGGTGTAGCCGGCCCGCTCGACGATGTGCCGCGACAGGAACGCCAGGTAGTGGTTGCCGTCCTCCAGATGCCCGGCCAGTGAGACGACGAAGGCCCGCACCAGATCCCGTGGCTGCGGCGGCCGGTCGGCGGCGAGCAGATCCGCGAGCAGCTCGGTGCGGATCTGCTCGCTGCGCGCGGCGCGATAAGCGACGATCGCCCGCAGCAGATTCTCCCGATCGCCGAAATGGTATTGCACCGCAACGTTGTTGCGTTGCCCGGCGGCCACGGCGATATCCCGCAGCGGCACGGCCTCGATCCCGCGCTCGGCGAACAACTGCTCGGCCGTCTCGAGGATGAGCTGCCGGGTCGCCGCGCCCTTGGAATTGGCGCGGTCCCGGTTGCCCGGCTGCGTCTCCTCCGAACTCCACCTCTGGCGTGCTGGCATGCGGGAATCCTATGCAGGCCGACCGGTCCGATCGTACATAAGGTTGTCTACTTAACTAAATGTCGATCACCTATGCAATTTCGGCAGCCACTATTGTCCAATTTAATCTCAGGTGCTTAACTATCCTCCGATTTGAGGCGGTGGCCCGACCGGTCCGCCCGTGACCGACCGGACACACGAGAAGTGAGGGCAGCGCAATGAAACTCGACGGCAGAGTGGTGGTCGTGACCGGATCCGGCAGCGGTATCGGGGCGGCCTGCGCGCGGCGGTTCACCGCCGAGGGTGCGAAGGTCGTGGTGACCGATCTCGACGCCGCCAAGGTCGAGGCGGTGGCGGCCGAGATCGGCGCCGTCGGCCTGGCCGGCGACATCGGTGCGGCCGAGACCGTGCGCGCCGTCGCCGAACTCGCGCGGCGCAGTTACGGCGAGATCGATGTGTGGTTCAGCAACGCGGGGCTCACCGGCCCCGCGCGGCCCGGCGACCCGAAGCCGGATGCGGACTGGGAGCAGGCTTTTCGCGTACACGTCATGGCGCATCTGCACGCGGTCCGAGAAGTGGCCCCGGCCATGGTGGCCCGTGGCGACGGCTACCTGTTGTCGACCGCCTCGGTGGTCGCGATGACCACCGACGCCCGCAATGCCACCTATTCGGTGAGCAAGCACGCCGCGCTGGCGCTGGCGGAATGGCTGGCCGTCACCTATCGCCCGCAGGGGGTCAAGGTGTCGTGCTTCTGCCCCGGTCCCATGCTCACCCCCATGCTGCTGACCGAGGGCTTCCCGGCCGATCATCCGGCCCTGGCCCGCGCGCTCACCCCGGAGCGGGTCGCCGATCTGCTGGTCGGCGCGATCGATGCCGAGGACTTCCTGATCCTCGATTCCCCGATGGGCCGGGACGAGTTGTGCGCCAAGCTGACCGACTACGACGCCTGGATCGACCGGACCGCCGCGCGGTTCGCGACCCCGGCCGGCGACCGGGCGACCGACACCGGCGGTGGCCGGATTGCCCGCGTGTAGCCTTATCGGCGCTGGTAGGGGGTAGCCCGAGATTTCCCGTTGAGACCCTTGTCACAGGGGCAAAACCAACCTACTGTGTGTTCAGTAGGTTGATTCGAACAAAGGAGTTCGGTGTCCGGTCAGCGGCCCACTGCACGCCCTTACGACACTCTTCTCGCGAAGGGTGAGGAACGTAAGCTGCAGATTCTCGCCGTCGCCCAGCGCCTGCTTTCGCGCAACGGGTGGCGGAGTACCACACTCGCCCAGATCGCGCGGGAGGCAGGTGTCACCCCGGCGGGGTTGCTGCACCATTTCGAGTCCAAGGAGCAGTTGCTGCAAGCTGTGCTCGAAGCCCGCGACACCGACGACGAACTGCACGCGGACCAAGAAGGCGACATCATCGAGAATCTCGTGAATGTCGCCGATCGGTTCCGGCGTTCTCCGGACCTGGTCGGCATGTTTGCCGTACTGCTCATAGAAAACCTGGAGCCGGACGCCCCGCTGCACGATCGCCTGCTGGAGCGCTACCGCGCCGCCCTCGCCTCCGTCTCGGAGGGGATTCGGCGGGGCCAGCGCTCCGGTCGGTTCCGTACCGACATAGATCCGGCCGTCAAGGCCGTGGAAGTAGTCGCTTTTCTCAACGGGATGGAAACCTCATGGCTGCTCGACCCCTCGATTCCGCTGAACACAGTGTTCAAGGAGTACGTCCGCTCGCTCGAGCGCGAGCTCACGCCCGCAAGCACGATCTGAGGTATCGGCTGGCGGTGGTGGCGCCGAGCATGGTCGACGCCGTGCGGAACGTCGGGGGTTGGATGTTCGATCGGGTGATGGCGGGCTGGGATGTCACCGTGCTGATCTCCGGTGGCGAGGACGTGCGGCCGCTGCAGATCCTCGGCGCCAACGTGCTGGAACTCGAGCGGTCGCTCGGCTCCCCGTCGCACGGGCCGATGCCGCACGCGATCGCGGTGGCCGCCGACCTGTTCGAGGCCGATGCCCGGGTGCGCTGCGGGGTGCTCGACGCGCTCGAGCACGGAACCGCCGAGGTCACGGTGTGGGGCGACAGCTGCCCGCTGGAACTGGACGCTCGCATCGGCTCGGTGCAGCACCGGCTGAGCGTGGCCGCTCGCGCCTTCAAGGCGCAGGCGCTCGCGGCCGCCGCGGTCAGCGGGCCCGCGCTGGGCAGTACCGAGGTGTTCCGCGGCGGCGTCCCGCTGGCGCAACTGGCGAGCGTGCGCGACCTCGTCCCCATGGGCTGATCCGACCCGGCCGCCGGCGGCACCGATCGACGAGGCTCGGTGCCGCCGACGGCCACTTCTCCCGCGTTCACCGGCGGGCCGTCGGCGAACACAGGAGAACCGTCCCGGTGCGAGAGCCCGGCATCCGCGAGGTGCCGGGCTTCTCGTATGTCCGGGGGCGGTCAGTTCCGCGAGTCGTGACCACCCGGCGGGGTCGCCGCCGACGCGGCGGTGTCGAGTTCGGCGACCGTGGCGCGCGGATCGCGCACGATGGCCGTCAGCGTCCGGACCAGTTGTGCCGCCAGCGTTTCCACGCGGGACGCCGGGAACACGGCCCGATCGTGGTCGAAGCGGAACCGGATCACATCGTCGGTGACGACGGTCAGCGTGAGCGGGTGGGCCGGATCGTGGCGGATCTCGACCGCGGTCACGGACATACCGTCGAGTTCCGCGGCCAGGACGGCGGTCGGCTCGACCGCGGACGCCTCGAACGTCAGCAGTGAATCGAACGCGATCTCGGCGCCGGTCGCGGCCCGGAGGGCGTCGAGGCCCGGGGACGGGTGTCCCGCGAGGGCCGTCCGCTCCCGGTCCAGGGTGGTGAGCAGGTCGGACACCGTCGCCCGGTCGTCCACACGCAACCGCACGGGCACCGTCTCGGCGAACGCACCCACCATCGATTCGCTGCCGGGAAGCTCGTCGGGCCGGCCGGGCACCGTGGCGCCGAAGACCACATCGTTGCTGCCGGTGGCGCGGGCGAGCACCAGACCCCAGGCGGCCTCCAGTACCGTGCCGGTCGCGATGCCGAGTTCGCCCGCCAGCGCGGCCAGCCGCCGCGCATCCCCGGCGTCGAGTTCGGCCGGGAGCCGGCCGATCCCCTGCTCGGATCGGCTCGCCGGATCCGGCCCGGCCAGTGGCGCCGGACATCCCGGGACCGAGATCGCCTGTGCCCAGGCCTGTTTCGCGGATTCGTGATCGGCGATCGTCAGCAGGGCGAGATGGTCGCGATAGGAGGGCAGCGGTGGCAGCGCGGCCGGATCACCGTGGACCGCATACAGAACCATGAGATCGCGCAGCAGCAGCGGCATCGACCAGGTGTCGGCGAGCAGGTCGTGGGTGGTGACGGTCAGCGTCCACTGGTTCTCCGGGAGCCGGTACAGCGTGAACCGGATCGGCGGCGTACCGGGGGAGAAGGCGGTGGCCCGCTCGTCGGCCAGCAGCTGCGGCAGATGGGTCGGCGCGGTGGGATCGATGGTGTGCCACGGCATCTCGACTCGATCGAGGACCAGCTGCACCGGCCGGCCCGTCCGGTCGGCGGCGAACACCACGCGCAGGTTGGCGAAGCGGTCCAGCAGCGCGCGGGCCGCGGTGTGCAGGCGGCCGGGATCGGCGCCGCGCAGGGTCAGCACCGCCTGCCGCAACGGGATGTCCGCGCCGGATCGCATGCGGCGCAACAGATCCGCCTGCTCGGGGGTCACCGGCCACACCTCGGCCAGGTTCGGGTGCCGTTGCTTCCAGCTCGCCCGGTCGGCGGGATCGATCGGGAGCAGCGGGCCGGTGGGCAGTTCCGGCGCCGGCCGATCGTCGAGGACCACGTTCGCGGCCAGCGCGCCGAGGGTGCGGTACTCGAACACCTCGCGGACGCCGAGCCGGATGCCCGCGGCGGCCGCGCGCGAGACCAACTGCACCGACAGGATGCTGTTGCCGCCGAGCTCGAAGAAGTCGTCGTCCAAACCGATGCCGCCGCCGGATGATTCGAGGCCGAGAATCTCCGCGAACACCTCCGCGAGGATCTGCTCGACCGGGGTGACGGGCACCCGGAACCGCTGCCGGGTGAACGTCGGCTGCGGCAATGCCCGGCGATCCAGCTTGCCGGAGCTGTTCAACGGCAACTCCGGCAGTTCGACCAGCGCGGCGGGCACCATGTACGCGGGCAGGGCACGGGCGGCCGAGTCCAGTACCTCCGCGGTGTCCAGCAGCGTGTTCGGCGCCGGCACCACATAGGAGACCAGGCGATCGCCGAGGTCCGACGGCTGCACCAGGGCCACCGCCTGGGCCACCCGCGGATGCGCCAGCAGCGCCGACTCGATATCCCCGAGCTCGATGCGCTGGCCGCGGAACTTCACCTGGAAGTCGCTGCGGCCCACGTAATCCAGGACGGCCCGGCTCTCGCGCCGCCGCCACAGCACCAGATCGCCGGTGCGGTACATCCGCGCGCCGGCGGTGTCGAACGGATCGGCGACGAACCGATCCGCGGTCAGATCCGGGCGGGACACGTAGCCGCGGGCCAGCTGATCACCGGCCAGATACAGTTCGCCCACCACACCCGGCGGCACCGGGCGCAGCCGCGAATCCAGTACGTACACCCGCGAATTCCATTGCGGCACACCGATGGGCACGCTGGTCCGGTCCGCGCCGGTGGCGGGCCGCGAGGTGATCGACACCGCGGCCTCGGTCGGGCCGTACAGGTTGTGGATCCGGGCCGTCGACACGGCGTGCATCGCGGTCACGGTCTGCGGCGGCAGCGCCTCGCCGATCACGAAGACGTGCCGCAGTGTCGACAGCGCCGCGGCCGGGGCGTGCCCGGCGAAGACGGTCAGCATCGACGGTACGAAATCGGTCACCGTCACGCCGTGCGCCGCAATCGTTTCCGCGAGATAGGCCGGATCCCGATGCCCGTCGGGGGTGGCGACCACCAGGGTGCCGCCGGCCCGCAGCGGCGCGAACCAGCCCCACAGCGAGACGTCGAAGGTGGTGGCGGTCTTCTGCAGGTAGACGTCGTCGGCGCCGAGCCGATAGTGGTCCAGCAGCCACGAGATCTGATTGTGGATCGCGGCGTGCGACACCACGACACCCTTCGGGCGGCCGGTCGAACCGGAGGTGAAGATGGCGTAGGCCGGGTGCTGCGGCCGCAGCGGCGCGCGGAGTTCGGTGGGGGACAACGGTTCCGGGGCGAAGCCGGACAGGTCGGCCGTATCGATCGCGATCGCGGGCACATCCCGGTCGGTGGTGAAACCGTCCCGGGCCGTGGTCAGCAGGCAGACCGGGCGGGCGGTGTCGAGCACATGCCCGATGCGTTCCGCCGGATGGTCCGGGTCCAGCGGCACCCAGGCGCCGCCCGCCGTCACGATCGCGTACAGGCCGACCACCAACTCCGGTGAGCGGCGGATCGCCAGCGCCACCAGCGATTCCGGGCCGACCCCGCGCGAGATCAGCAGGCGCGCCAGCCGATTGACCCGGGCGTCGAATTCGCGGTAGGTCAGGACGGTGTCCTCGAACACCACCGCGACCCGATCCGGATGTGCGGCGACCGTGCGCCGGTAGTCGTCCAGCAGGGTGCGCGCGGGCAGCGGGTGCCGGGTCTCGTTCCAGCGCCGCAGGATCCGGTCCCGTTCGGCGGCGCCGAGCAGCAGTTCGAGATCACCGACGGCGGTGTCCGGCGCGGCGGCGATGCCGTCGAGCAGGTGCAGGAACCGTTGCGCGAAGCCGTGCACCGTCGCGCGATCGAACAGATCGGTGGCGTAGGTGAACGATCCGGTGATGCCGTCGGGAGCATCCGCCGGGCCGTAGTGGTCGGCGAGGGTCAGGTTCAGGTCGAACGGCGACAGCCCGCTGTCGACCGCCAGGCCGGCGACGGTCAGGCCGGGCAGTTCCAGGCCGGTGCGGCCGAGGTTCTGGAAGGTCAGCCCGACCTGGAACAACGGGTGCCGGGCCGTGGAGCGGGCCGGGTCGAGCACCTCCACCAGCCGCTCGAACGGCAGATCCGCGTGCGCGAGCGCCCGCAGGTCGGTTTCGCGCTGGCGGGCCAGCAACCGGGTGAACGGCTCGTCGGCGGTGAGGCGGGTCCGGAACACCAGGGTGTTGACGAACATGCCGACCAGGTCGTCGAGTTCGGGTTCGCCGCGACCGGCGACCGGGGTGCCGATCGCGATGTCGTCGGTGCCGGACAGCCGGGCCAGCAGGACCGCCAGCGCGGCGTGCACGACCATGAACAGGGTCGCGCCGCGGGCACGGGCCAGATCGGCCAGTGCGCGATGGGTTTCCGGCGGGACGGTCAGGGCCACCGTGTCACCGGCGAAGGTCCGCACGGCCGGACGCGGCCGGTCGGCCGGTAGGTCCAGTTGTTCCGGCAGGCCGCGCAGGGTGTCGCGCCAGAACGAGATCTGTTGTGCGATGACCGATTCCGGGTCGGCCTCGTTGCCGAGGACCTCGCGCTGCCACAGTGCGTAGTCGGCGTACTGGACCGGCAGTGGCTGCCAGGCGGGTTCGCCGCCGTCGACGCGGGCGCCGTAGGCGGCCATCACGTCCCGGGTCAGCGGACCCATCGAGAAACCGTCGGCGCAGATGTGGTGCACCACGAGGGCGAGGACGTGTTCGGTGGGGCTGATCTCGAACAGCCCGGCCCGGAACGGCGCTTCGGCGGTGACATCGAACGCGATCCCGACCAGTTCCGAGAGCCGCTGCGGCAGATGGACTTCCGTGACCGGAACCGGGGTGAGGTCCGGCACCACCCGGGTGGTGGGCAGGATCTCCTGGTAGGCGGGGCCCATGGCGGGGTCCTGGGTCCAGGCCGCGACGGCGGGGAACCGGGTGCGCAGCGACTCGTGCCGGTCGAGCACGTCGGCCACCGCGACCTGGAGTGCCTGCCGGTCGAGCAGGCCCGACAGGCGTACCGCCGCGTGGATGTTGTATGCCGCTGCGGCCGAGCCGGATTCGATGCCGTCGCGGCCGGCCTCGAAGCGGTTGAGGAACCACATGCGTTGCTGGGCCAGCGAGAGCGGGAGCAGCGGGGGGCGCTGCTGCGGCTCGAGCGGTGCGTGGTTGCTCGTGTCGGTGCGGGTTTCGGTGCGGGCGGCGAGGGCGGTGACGGTGGGTGCGTCGAACAGGTCGCGGACGCCGACGCGGGTGTGCAGTGCGGTGGACAGGCGGGCGGCGACCTGGGTGGCGATCAGGGAGTTGCCGCCGAGGGCGAAGAAGTCGTCGTCGAGTCCGACCCGGTCGGCGCCGAGGACCTCGGCGAACACGGTCGCGACGATCTCCTGTACCGGGGTGGTGGGGGCCCGGAACACCGCCGCTTCGACCGTGGGTGCGGGCAGGGCCTTGCGGTCGAGTTTGCCGGAGGCGTTGAGCGGCAGCGTGTCCAGGACCATGAAGGTGGCGGGCACCATGTAGCCGGGGATACGGCGGGCCAGTTCCTCGCGGATGTCGTCGACGTCGATGTGGTGGCCGCCGGTGGGGGTGAGGTAGGCGACGAGCTGGTCGCCGGTGTAGGGGTCGGTGTGGACGATCACGACGGCCTGGGCGATCTCGTCGAGTCCGGTGAGGGCGGTTTCGATTTCGCCGAGTTCGATGCGCAGGCCGCGGAGTTTGACCTGGAAGTCGGTGCGGCCCAGGTATTCCAGTTCGCCGGTGCCGGTCCAGGTGACGAGGTCGCCGGTGCGGTACATGCGGGCGGTGGGCTGGTGGGGGTCGGCGACGAAGCGGTCGGCGGTGAGGTCGGGGCGGGCGACGTAACCGTGGGCGAGCTGGATACCGGCGAGGTACAGCTCGCCGGGAACACCGGCGGGCACCGGCCGCAGCCGGTTGTCGAGGACGTAGACGCGGGTGTTGTGGACGGGGCGGCCGATGGCGACGGTGTCGAGATCGAGGTCGGTCAGCGCGTGGTGGGTGACGTCGACGGCGGCTTCGGTGGGGCCGTACAGGTTGTGGACCCGGGCCCCGGTCAACCGGGTGATCGCCTGAGCGGGCTTGGCACCCAGCGCTTCACCGGAGGCGAACACCAGACGCAACGACCGGCACAGCCCGTCGTTCCCGGTGGCCACCGCAAGGCCGGCCGACTCGGCCAGCGCCGCAACGAATACCGCCAGCATCGACGGCACGAAGTGCGTGACCGTCACACCCTCGGCCGTGATCACCTGCATCAGGTACTCGGGATCGCGGTGCCCGTCGGGTTTCGCGACGACCAGGCGTGCGCCGATCTGCAAGGGCCAGAAGAACTCCCACACCGACACGTCGAACGTCGCGGGGGTCTTCTGCAACACCACATCGTCCGCGGTCAGGCCGTACTCGGCCTGCATCCACATCAGACGGTTGACGATCGCCGCATGCGGCACCGCCACACCCTTCGGCCGGCCCGTCGAACCCGAGGTGAAGATCACGTACGCGGTGTCGGCCGGGCGCAGCGGATGCCGCCGGTCCGCGTCGGTCACGGGCGCGATCGAATAACCGGACAGTTCCAGCAGATCGATGCGCACCTGCGCGGTGTCGACGTCGAGATCGGTCCCCGCGGTCAGCACGCAGACGGGATCCGCGGTGGCGAGGATGTATTCGGTGCGCTCGGCCGGATGATCCGGATCCAGCGGCACATACGCGGCACCGGCGACGGTCACCGCGTACATGCCGACCACCAGATCGATCGACCGCCGCATACCCAGCGCCACGAACGACTCCGGGCCCACACCGCGATCGATCAGCCAGCGCGCGAGGCGGTGCACGCGATCGCCGAACTCCTGATAGGACAGCTCGATTCCCGCGAAGGTGAGAGCGATCGCGTCGGGAGTCCGCTCGGCCTGGGCTTGGAACAGCGCGGCGAGTGTGGCCGGGTGGCCGCCGAGCGCGGCGGTGCCATCGAAATCGGTGTCGTTCCAGTCGGTCAGGATGGTGCGGCGTTCGGCGGCGTCGAGCAGATCGATCGCACCGGCCGCGCGGTCGGGGACGGTGACGATCGTGGTCAGCACCCGCACCAGCCGATCCGCCAGGCGGGCGATCGCCTTCTCGTCGAACAGGTCTCTCAGGTAGCCCGCGCGGATGCGCAGCCGGGAATCCAGTTGTGCGATCAGGGTCAGCGGATAGTGGGTGGCATCCGTGGCGCGGATGCCGGTGACGGCCATACCGTCGATGTCGGCGGCCTGGCGCTGAATACCCTCGGCATCCATCGGATACGACTCGAAGACCACGAGTGTGTCGAACAGGCCACCGATTCCGGCCGCGGCCTGGATGTCGGCGAGGCCGATGTGATGGTGGTCGAGCAGTTCGGCCTGCTCGTCCTGGAGGCGGGTCGCCAGATCCCGGATCGACTCGGCCGGGTCGACCCGTACCCGGACGGGGACGGTGTTGATGAACAGGCCGACCATGTTCTCGACCCCGGCCAGTCCGGCCGGCCGTCCGGACACCGTGGTACCGAACAGTACGTCGTCACGACCGGTCAACCGGCCCAGCAGCACACCCCACGCGGTCTGCACCACCGTGTTCACGGTGACACCCAGCTCCGCGGCCACCGCGACCAATCGCGCCGTCACCGCCTCGTCCAGCCCGAAGAGATACTCCCCGGCCAGGCTGGTGATCTCGCGGTCGGACTGCGGGCGGGTCAGCAGTGTCGGCTCCGACACCCCGGCGAGCGCTTGCCGCCACACCGTCAACGACGCCGAATGATCCTGGTGCGCAAGCCATTCCAGGAATCCGCGATACGATCGGACCCCCGGCAATGCGCTGCTGTCCGCGTGGGTCGCGTACAGCATCAGCAGATCCCGCATCAGCAACGGCATCGACCAGCCGTCGAGCAGGATGTGGTGATTCGACACCACCAACTGCCATTCCCGGGAACCCGTGCGGATCAACGTGAACCGCATCAACGGCGGTGCCGTCAGATCGAACCGCCGGGTACGGTCGGCGGCGATCAGCTCGGCCGCCGCCGGTGGGATCGGATCGATCCCGGGGACCGGATGGGTGCCGTCGGCGTGGTGGACCGCGGAACCGTTGCGCGGCACGGTATTCGACGTCCGGTCGGTGATGTCGTGCTCGGTCCAGTCGACGGCGACCCGGTCCAGGACGACCTGGAGGGCAGTGCCGTCGCGGTCGGTGACGAAGGCGGTGCGCAGGCTGTCGTACCGATCCAGCAACGCCTGCGCCGCATTACGCAACCGGCCCGGATCCACCCGACCCGACAACGTCAGCACCACCTGCGCGGTATACACATCCACCGACGACGCCGCCAGCTGCGCATGGAACAACAACCCCGCCTGCAACGCCGACAACGACCACACCTCGGCCACCGCCGGGAACCGCCGCGTCACCACCTCGATATCGGCCTGCCGCAACCGCACCAACGGGAAATCCGACGGCGTGAACCCACCCGCCTCCGGCGACTGCGCATGCCGCGCCACCGCCTCCAGCGCCCGCACCCACAACCCACCGAACTCCGCCACCGCCGCCGCATCCAACAACGTTGCCGGATAACCGATCTGCGCCGACAACCGATCCCCCGCCACGATCGCGTTCACATCGATCGGCGCCATCGCCGGCATATCCGCGTCGTAACCGGCCCGCAGGTGGCCGAGCGCGCCGGTCGGCAGCCAGCCCAGACCGCGGACCTCCTCCGGCACAGCCGATTCCGAGATCCGGCCGAGATAGTTGAAACCGATCTGGCCCGGCGGTTCCGCCGGGAGCTGTGCCGCGGTGTCCGGGTTCAGGTGGCGCAGCATGCCGTAGCCGAGGCCCTTGCCCGGCACCGCCAGCAACTGCTCCTTCACGGCCTTGATCGCGCGGCCCATCGCCGGCCCACCGGCCAGCGCCGCATCGACGTCGATACCGGCCAGGTCGAACCGCACCGGGAAGATCGAGGTGAACCAGCCCACCGTGCGCGACAGATCCGCACCCGGCACCGCCTCCTCCTCGCGACCGTGCCCCTCCAACCGGATCAGCACCGAATCGTCCACGGCCGCACCGCCGGGAGCGCCGGTGGCGGCGCCGCGGGCCCGCCAGGCCGCGACCGCGATCACGAGGGCGGTCAGCAGGCCGTCGTTCACGCCGCCGTGGAACAGCGCGGGCACGGTCGTCAGCAGGGTGCGGGTCGTCTGTGCGGACAGTTCGATGTGATGCTCGGCGAGTGCGGCCGTCACGTCGACGGCCGGGTCCAGCGGACGCGTGGTCAGCAGCGGATCGGGCCCGGTGGCCGCTGCTCGCCAGTGGCCGATTTCGGCGGCGCGATCGATTGCGTTGTGCGCCAGGGCATGTGCCCAGGTGCGCATGCCGGTGGGGACCGGCGGCAGTTCGGGGGCCTGCCCGGCCGATATCTGTGCCCAGGCGGACACGAGGTCCGGCACCAGGATTCGCCACGAGACGCCGTCGATCACCATGTGGTGTGCGGCGATGAGCAGCCATCCCAGTTGCCGTGGATCGGACGATTGCAGCCAGGCGAACCGGATCACCACGCCCGCTTCGGGATCGAGCCGATCGACCGCGGCATCCAGAGCGGTCGCGGCGATCTCCGGCACGTCCGGGCCGGCGTCGGTGGCGAGTACGAGGTGGTCGATCAACGCGTCGACGTCGACGGTGCCCGCGGCGGCGGTTTCCACGAGCCAGTCCGCGTCGGCGTCCCGGCGCAGTCGTGCGCGCAGCATGTCGTGCCGGTCGATGACGGCCGTCAGTGTCGCGACGATGCCCGCTCGGTCGATGCCGGCCGGAAGTTCCAGGGCCAGTGACTGATTGAAGCGGCGCGCGGATCCGGGCCGGTCCACCAGGTAGCGCAGCACGGGGGTCAGCGGCATCGTGCCGACTCCGCCGCCGGGCAGTTCCGTCAGGACGGGCCCGGAATCCGCGGTGTCGGTGGTGCGGGCGACCGTGGCGAGTCCGGCGATGCTGCGGCGTTCGAAGACGTCGCGGGGGGTGAAGACGATGCCGCGGGCCTTCGCGCGGGAGACCAGTTGGATGGACAGGATGGAGTCGCCGCCGAGGGCGAAGAACGAGTCGTCCAGGCCGATCTGGTCGGTGCCGAGGACCTCGGTGAACACCTGGGCGAGGATGGTCTCGATCTCGGTGGCGGGGGCGCGGTAGTCGCGGGTGGCGATGACCGGTTCGGGCAGGGCACGGCGGTCGAGTTTGCCGACCGGGGTCAGGGGGATCTCGTCGAGGACGGTGATCGCGGCGGGCACCATGTGTGGTGGCAGGATCGCCGCGACGTGGTCGCTGATCTCGGTCACGTCGATGGTGTGACCGGGGACGGGTTTCACGTAGGAGGCGAGGATCGTCGCGCCGGCGGGGGTGTCGCGGCCCATGGTGAAGGCGAAGTCGACGTCGGGGTGGCGGGACAGGACGGCGTCGATCTCGCCGAGTTCGATACGGAACCCGCGGATCTTCACCTGGAAATCGCTGCGCCCCACATAATCCAGCTCCCGCCGGGTGTCCTGGAGGGGATCGGCGTCGGTGCGCTGAGGTGCCGGGTACCAGCGGACGATATCGCCGGTGCGGTACATCCGCGCGCCGGGAGCGCCGAAGGGGTTGGCTACGAAGCGTTCCGAGGTGAGGCCGTACGCACCGTGGTAGCCGCGAGCGACTCCACCACCGGCGAGGTACAACTCGCCGGTGACACCGGGCGGGACCGGGTTGAGTCGATTGTCGAGTACCAGTGCCGACATGCCGTGCACCGGCGTACCGATCGTGATGTGGTCGCCGGGGTGGAGCCGGGCGTAGGTGGAGATGATCGTGGTTTCGGTGGGCCCGTACGCGTTGAAGTACTTACGGCCCGGCTGCCACTTCGCCAGCAACTCCGGTGTGGTCACATCGCCACCGACCGAGGTCACCAGCAACTGCGCCTGGTCGTCGGGGTCCATCGTCCCCAGCACGGCCGGGGTGATGATCGTGTGGGTCACCTGCTCGGCGCGCAGCAGGTCCGCCAGATCACTGCCGCCGATGATGTCCGGGGGTGTGATCACGAGGGTGGCGCCGATGTAGAAGGCGCACACCCATTCCAGTACCGACGGGTCGAAGCTCGGCGAGCAGATGTGCAGGAACCGGTGATGCGGTTCCAGCCCGTACAACCCCGTCGCGACATCGGCGAGACCACCGAGACCGGCGTGGGTGACGGTGACACCCTTGGGTTTACCCGTCGACCCCGACGTGTAGATCACATACGCCGGATGGGTCATCCGCAACGGCGACAACCGATCCGCGTCCGTCACCGGCGCCGAAGACATTGCCGCACAAGCGATATCGGTGGCCGGGTCGTCGAGCACCAGCCAATCCACATCGGTGGGCAACCGATCCACATACGCGGAGGCGGTGATACCGAGGACCGCGGCGGAATCGGTGAGCATGTGCCGCACCCGGTCTTCGGGATAGGTCGGGTCGACCGGGATGTGTGCGCCACCGGCTTTGGTGATCGCCAGGACCGCGAGCACCATCTCGAACGAGCGCGGCAGCGACACCGCGACCAGTCTCTCCGGTCCGACACCACGTCCGATCAGCACGCGAGCCAGCCGCGACGACAGGTCGTCGAGCTCACCGTAGGTCACCGAACGACCGTTGTACCGCACCGCCAGACGATCCCGGCCGAGGCGCATGCCGTGGGTGAGGAGATCGGGCAGGCGCTTGGTGGCCATCACATCGTCGCTGTGGACGTGAGTGAGCTCCCGATGTTCGTCGGCACTCAGGAACGGCAGGTCGCCGACCGGCTTCCGTGGCTCGGCGACGATGCCTTCTAGCAGGCGGGTGAACCGCTGCGCGAACACCTCGACGGTGGATTCGTCGAAAAGGTCACGGGCGTAAGAGAAGACGGCAGTCATGCTGTCGGCATGCTCCGTAATGGTGAGGGAAAGGTCGAATTTGGTGGTGTCGAGGTCGTATTCGGTTGCCTCGACATGCAATCCGGGAAGCTCGAACGACGTCTCGGGCAGGTTCAGGAACGACAGGGCGACCTGGAACAGCGGATGCCGGGCGGTGGACCGCTCCGGATTCACCAACTCCACCAGGCGTTCGAACGGGATATCCGCATGCGCGAACGCCTGCAGATCACCATCCTTCGTCGCCGCCACCAACTGCTCGAACGACTCCCCACCGGTCACCTGGCTCCGCAACACCAGCGTGTTCACGAACATCCCGATCACCGAATCCAACTCGGCCTCACCACGACCGGCCACCGGCGTCCCCACCACAATGTCCCCGGTCCCCGACAACCGCGCCAGCAACACCGCCAACGCCGCATGCACCACCATGAACAACGTCGCATTCTGCGACCGCGCCACCCCAACCAAACCCCGATGCGTCTCGGTGGAGATCGGGAACACCACCCGGCCACCGGCAAACGACGCCACCGCCGGCCGACCCCGATCCGCCGGCAGATTCAACTCATCCGGCACCCCCGCCAGCGCCGACCGCCAGAACCGCGCCTGACCCGACAACAAACTCGCCGGATCATCCTCGGACCCCAGCAACTCCCGCTGCCACACACTGTAATCCGCATACTGCACCGCCAACGGCGCCCACCCCGGCACCCCACCCGCCGACCGCGCCGCATACGCCACCATCACATCCCGCGTCAACGGACCCATCGACCAGCCATCCGCGGCAATATGATGCGCCACGAACACCAACACGAACTCACCACCGACGCCGGCGGCATCCGTATCGGCATCGGTGATCCGGAACAACCGGATCCGGAACGGCACCTCGACCGTCACATCGAACCCCGCCGACACCACACCCGCCACCGCATCCAGCACACCGGCCGCAGTCACCACGGTCGGCTCCACCACCACCGGCATCGCCGACACCGGCAACACCCGCTGCACCGGACCACCGGCACCACCGGGATACACCGTCCGCAGAATCTCGTGCCGCGCCACCACATCCGACACCGCCGCACCCAGCGCCGCCACATCCAGCGACCCCGACAACCGGATCGCCACCGGAATGTTGTTCACCGCCGACGCCGTATCGAACTGGTTCAGGAACCACATCCGAGACTGCGCCAGCGACAACGGCACCCGATCCGGACGCACACCCGCCACCAACGGCGGACGTGCGTCCTGCTCGGTGCTGATCGCCGATTCCACGTGCGCGGCCAGAGCTTCCACATCCGGTGCCTCGAACAAGGCGCGTACCGCGACGGTGGTACCCAGCGCGGCACCGATCCGTGCGGCAACGCGGGTTGCGATCAGCGAGTTGCCACCGAGGGCGAAGAAATCGTCGTCGAGACCGACATCCGGCACGTCCAGGACGTCGGCGAATGTCTCGGCAACGACTTGCTGCACCGGTGTCCCGGGAGCACGGAACGCTCGGGTGGTGGCGGCGGGTGCCGGGAGCGCACGGCGGTCGAGCTTTCCGTTGACTGTCAACGGGATCGCGTCGAGCACGACGAAGGCCGCCGGAACCATGTAGGCCGGTAGCAGTGCGGCCGTACCGGCACGCAGGGCCTCTGTATCGACAACGGCCGCAACGGGAGTCGCCGCATCACGGGTGCCGTCGGCGACGAGGTAGGCGACGATGCGCTGATCGCCCGGGATGTCCTCGCGGACGATCACCGCGGCCTGGCCGACACCCGGCTGCGCGAGGACCGCCGCCTCGATCTCCCCGAGTTCGATCCGGAACCCGCGGACCTTCACCTGATCGTCGGCCCGGCCGAGATACTCGAGTTCACCGTGCCGGTTCCAGCGCGCCACATCCCCGGCGCGATACAGTCTTTCGCCTGCCGCACCCAGCGGGTTCGCCACGAACCGGGCCGCGGTCAGATCCGCACGACCCAGGTACCCGCGCGCCAACTGCGGTCCCGCGACATAGATCTCACCGGCGACCCCGACCGGCACCGGATGCAACCGGTCGTCGAGCACATACACCCGCAGACCCGGGATCGCCCGGCCCACGATCGATCCGGTCGCCGCGGCGACGGTGTCCGCGTCGAGGACCCGGTGCGAGACGTGCACGGTGGTCTCGGTGATGCCGTACATGTTGACCAGCCGCGGGCCCGCACCCTGAGACCCGTCCCCGTGCCGCGACACCCACTCCGACAGCCGCCGCAACTCCAGCGCCTCACCACCGAACACCACATACCGCAACGCCGGCAGGCTCGGTGACGGATCGGCGGCCTCGGCGGCCGCGAGTTGATAGAAGGCCGAAGGGGTTTGGCTGAGCACGGTCACCCGTTGTGCGCGCAGCAGATCGAGGAACTGCTCGGGGGAGCGGGTGGTGAAGTGGTCGACGACGACGAGCGTGCCGCCGTTCAGCAGCGGACCCCACAGTTCCCACACCGAGAAGTCGAAAGCGTAGGAGTGGAACAACGTCCACACGTCCTCGGGCCCGAACCCGAACATCCGATCGGTGTTCGCGAACAACCGCACCACGTTCGCGTGCGTGACCGCGACACCCTTCGGACGACCGGTCGAACCGGACGTGTAGATCACATAGGCGATGTGATCAGGGAACAGCGCGGTGCTCCGCTCGAGGTCCGTGATCGGGTCCTCGCCCGCGTCGACGACATCGGGCACGTCCATACCGAATTCGTCCATCGACACGATCGGCAACCCGGCGGGCAGCGTGACATCGACACTGCGGTCGGTGATCACCGCCACCGGCCGCGCGTCGGCCAGCACGTAGTCGATGCGGTCGGCCGGATAGGACGGATCGATCGGCACGTAACCGGCACCGGATTCGAGCACCGCGAGCAACGCGACCACCAGATCCGCCGACCGCGGCAGGAGCACGGCGATCAGGGTCTCCGGGCCCGCGCCGAGCCCGATCAGCCTGCGCGCCAATTGGTTTGCACGCTCGTCGAGTGAACGATAGGACAGGGCATCGGCTCCGAACCGGACTGCGACGCGATCACCGTGTGCGGCTACGGTCGCGCGGAACAGGTCCGGGAGTGTGGGCGTGCGGTCGGTCGCGAGCACCGTCGATACGGGTGGTGCGAGGTCTTCCGACGACACCCAGGCCCGGGTGACATTGGCACGTTCGTCGTCGCCGAGCAGGTCGATGTCACCGATCACCACATCCGGGTCGTCGGCCACCGCACGCAGGATCCGGACCAGCCGCTGCGCGAACGCCGCCACCGTCTCCGCGTCGAACAGATCCGTGGCGTAATTCCAGGACAACACCAGTCCTCCCGCGGGGACTTCACCCACGGTGAGCTGGATGTCGAACTTCGCCGTTCCCAGCGGCGCGTCCACCACGTCGATGTGCAGGCCGGGTAGCGCCGCGTGCGCCGCATCCCCGGCGCCGGCCGCCTCGAACGTCAACGCCACCTGGAACAACGGATGCCGGGCCTGCGAGCGTACCGGCGAGATCACCTCCACCAGTTGCTCGAACGGCACCTCGGCATGCGCGAACGCGGCCACATCCACCGCCCGCACCTGCTCCAGCAGATCCGCGAAACCGAGGTCCGGGGCCACCGCGGTCCGCAACACCAGGGTGTTGACGAACATCCCCACCAGATCGTCCAGCCCGCGTTCCCCGCGACCGGCGATCGGCGTTCCGATCGCGATGTCGCGGCCGCCGGACAACCGCGCCGCCCACACCGCCAACGCGGCGTGCACCATCATGAACACCGTCACCCCACGGGCACGGGCCGACTCCACGAGCCGTGCCCGCAACTCCGCGTCCACCGTGAACCCGTGTACGGCACCGGCATTCGACGCCACCTCCGGCCGTGGCCGATCCGCCGGCAACTCGATCTGCTCCGGCATTCCGGCCAGCCGGTCCACCCAGTACGCCAGTTGCCGCGACGCCGGCGATGCCGGATCCTCGACCGACCCCAGGATTTCCCGTTGCCACAACGCGTAATCCGCGTACTGCACCGGCAGCGGCGCCCACACCGGCACCTCGCCGGCCGACCGCGCGCCGTACGCCGCCACCACATCCCGCAACAGCGGCCGCAGCGAGAAGCCGTCACCGGAGATGTGATGTACCACCAGCACCACCACATACTCCGTGGTCCCGTCCACCGCGAGCACAGCGATCCGGAACGGCACCTCCGTCGTCACATCGAACGGTGTCGTCGCGATTTCGGCTGCGCGGGAAGGCCATCGGTCCGCCGGCAGCGATTCGGCCACCACATCCAGCGGGATCCCGGCGATCGGCAGCACCTGCTGGTACCCGACGCCCTCGAGTTCCGGGTGGATGGTGCGCAGCGTTTCGTGCCGCGCCACCACGTCCCGCAGCGCCGCTCCCAGCGCCGGCACATCCAGCGCACCGGAGATCCGCAGCACGATCGGAATGTTGTCGACGGCGCTCCGGTTGTCGAAGCGATTGAGGAACCAAATCCGTTGTTGCGCAAGCGACAACGGCACCAGCGACGCTGTCTGCCCGTCCGGCAGCGTCACCGCCGCCGGCCGGGGACGCGGCCCCAACGGAATCCGGCCACCGGTTCCGGCCCGAGACTCCAGTCGCGCCGCCAGATCCGCCACCGTCGGCGCCTCGAACAGCAACCGCACCGGCACCTCGGTCTCCAGCGCGGCGGCGAGTCGTGCCGCGACCTGCGTCGCCAGAAGTGAATTGCCGCCCAACGCGAAGAAGTCGTCGTCGAGACCCACTGCGCCGGTGGCGGAGCCGATCCCCAGCACCTCCGCGATCGTCGCCGCGACCGCCTGTTCGACCATCGTCGCCGGCGCCCGGAACAGCGTCGCGACGAACGACGGCATCGGCAGCGCACGCCGATCCAGCTTGCCCGACGCGTTCACCGGGAACTCCGCCAGCATCACCAACGCCGACGGCACCATGTACGCCGGCAGCCGCCGCGCCAGGCCGGCGCGCAATTCGTCCACGTCCACGTGCGACGCACCGGCGGGCATCACGTACCCCACCAGTCGATCACCGAGAACCTCGTCCGAGCGCACCACCACGACCGCCTGCGCGACTCCCGGTGACGCCAGCAACTCCGCCTCGATCTCGCCCAGCTCGATCCGCACCCCACGGACCTTCACCTGGAAATCGGTGCGCCCCAAGTACTCCAGCTCATCGGCGACGGTCCACGCGACCAGATCACCGGTGCGGTACATCCGCTCACCGGCGGCGAACGGATCGGCCACGAACCGATCGGCCGACAGATCGGGCCGGCCCACGTAGCCACGTGCCAACTGCGCACCCGCCAGATACAACTCACCGGCGACCCCCGCCGGTACCGGACGCAGCCGGCCGTCGAGCACGTACACCCGCGTGTTCCACACCGGTCGTCCGATGGGAACGCTCACCAGGTCGTTGCCGGTCACCTCGTGGTAGGTGACCTCGACCGCGGCTTCGGTCGGACCGTACAGGTTGTGCACCCGGGCTCCGGTCAACGCGCGCAGGCGTTGCGCGGTGGCGGCGGGCAGCGCCTCACCCGAGGTGAAGACCATCCGCAACGGCCATGGCGATTCGCCGGAACTCGCAGGGGCCGTCGCGATCTCTGCCGGGTCCGGCGTCGGCGTCGCTTCCTGCGCGGCGACGAACGCGGCGAGCATGGACGGCACGAAATGCGCCACCGTCACGCCCTCCGCGGCGATGATCCGGGCGAGGTAGGCCGGATCCCGGTGCCCGTCCGGCGACGCGACGACCAGTCGCGCACCGATCTGCAAGGGCCAGAAGAACTCCCACACGGACACGTCGAACGTTGCCGGCGTCTTCTGCAACACCACGTCGCCGGTGGTCAGGCCGTACTCGGCCTGCATCCATGCCAGGCGGTTGACGATCGCGGCGTGCGAGACGGCCACACCTTTGGGCCGGCCGGTCGAGCCCGAGGTGAAGATGATGTAGGCGGGGTTCGACGGCCGCAGCGGCCGCCGCCGATCCGAATCCGTGACCGGCGCATCGGAATACCGTGCGAGGTCCAGCGCATCGATGCGGACCTCGGGTGTGCCGGACGTACTCGCCGGATCGATGGCGTCCGCCGCCGCGGCCGGCGGCTCGGCACCCGAGGTCAGGACGAGCAGTGGCCGGGCGGTCCCGAGGATGTAGCGGCGGCGGCTCGCCGGATGATCCGGGTCCAGCGGCACGTACGCGCCACCGGCCACGAGCACCGCGTGGATGGCGATCACGAGCTCGACGGATCGCCGCATCCCCAGCGCCACCGGTGTTTCCGCGGTGACTCCGTACTCGATCAGCCACCGCGCCAATCGCCGTACCCGGCCCGCGAATTCGGCATAGGACAGACTCGTCCCCTCGAACGTCAGCGCGGGCGTCTCGGGGCCGCGCGCCACCTGCACCTCGAACAGGGACGCCAGCGTCGCCGCGGCGGAGCCGCCCGGGACCGTGTCGAGGTCGTGGGTGGTCGCGTTCCGTTCGGCCAGCAGTCCGTGCCGCTCGGCGGCGTCGAGCAGTTCGAGATCACCGACGGCCGCCGCCGGATCGGCGATCGCCCCGGCCAGCAGCCGCACCAGGCGGTCCGCCAGGGTCGCTACCGTCCCGGCATCGAAAAGATCGGTGGCGTAGACGAATTCGGCGGCCATGCCGGTCGCTTCGGCTCCCGGCGGTGGTGGTGAGAGCACCAGTTGCAGGTCGAATTTGGCGGTGTCGACCGGCAATTCGACGGCGGAGATCGTCAGTCCGGCCAACTCCAGTGCGGGCCGTTCGATGTTCTGGAAGGACAGCATCACCTGGAACAGGGGATGCCGGGCCTGCGAGCGCACCGGGTTGAGGATCTCCACCAGCCGCTCGAACGGCAGGTCGGCGTGTTCGAATGCGGCGAGATCGGTCGAGCGGACCGAACCCAGCAGGTCGCGGAACGACCGGTCGGACGGTACCTCGGTGCGCAGGACCAGGGTATTGACGAACATGCCGATCAGATCGTCGAGCGCGGGCTCGCCGCGGCCGGCGACGGGGGTGCCGATGACGATGTCGCCGGTGCCGGACATCCGGGCCAGCAGTGTCGCGAACGCCGCGTGCAGCACCATGAACAGGGTCGTATCGTGTTCGGTGGCCAGCGCGACCGCCGCTTCCAGCAATGACCCGTCGATCGAGAAGCGATGCACCGCACCGTGATCCGAGGCCACGGCCGGACGGGGGCGATCGGCGGGCAGGCCGAGATCGGCGGGCAGGTCCGCCAATGTTCTCGTCCAGTAGTCGATCTGCGCGGCACCGAGGGAGTCCGGATCCTGTTCGGAGCCCAGTATCTCTCGCTGCCACAACGTGTAGTCGGCATACTGGACCGCAGTCGGCTGCCAGCCCGGTTCGGTATCGGACAGGCGAGCGCGGTAGGCGATCGTCACGTCGCGGACCAACGGCCGGAACGAGAAGCCGTCGGTACCGATGTGGTGCATCACCAGTACCAGCAGGTGCCGGTCCGGGTCGCCGTCGATCCGGAGCAGGCCGGCCCGCAGCGGGACCTCGGTGGTCACATCGAAGCAGGTGTGAACCATTTCGGTCAGCCGGGCCGGTACGTCGGCCGCGGCGACCGGCTCGGCGATCAGGTCGACACGGATCTCCGACATCGGCAGCACCCGTTGTGCTCCGACGCCACCGAATTCGGGATAGACGGTGCGCAGGGTCTCGTGCCGGGTCAGCACGTCGCGCACGGCGGCGACGAGGGCCGCGAGATGCAGTGAGCCGGTGAGACGCAGCACCAGTGGCACGTTGTTGGCGGTGCTGTGCGGGTCCAGCCGGTTGAGGAACCAGATTCGCTGTTGCGCCGGTGACAGCGGAATCAGTTGCGCGAGTTCGCCGTCCGGCAGGGTGATCGCGGCCGGTCGCGGCCGTGCGGTCAGCGGGATCCGGGTGGCGAATCTCGCTCCGGTCTCCAGTCGAGTGGCCAGTGCCGCGACGGTCGGCGCCTCGAACAGCCAGCGCACCGGCACACCGACGGACAGCTCCGCCGCGAGCCGGGCCGCGACCCGGGTGGCGACGAGTGAATTGCCGCCGAGGGCGAAGAAGTTGTCGTCGCGCCCGACTCGGTCCAGGCCGAGCAGTCCGGCGATCGTGTCCGCCACGGCACGTTCGGCCGCGGTTTCGGGGGCGCGGAAAGCGGCGGCCGTGAACACGGGCTCGGGCAACGCTTTCCGGTCGAGTTTGCCGATCGGTGTCAGTGGGATCCGGTCGATCACCATGATCGACGAGGGCACCATGTAACCCGGCAGTCGTTGCTCGACGTATTCGGTCAATACCGTGGTGTCGATCGAGGCATCGTGTGCGGCAACCACATACGACACCAGCGAGGTGACTCCGGCGGTGTTCTCGTGGCCGACGGTGACCGCGAAGTCGACGGTCTCGTGTGCGGCCAGCGCGGCATCGATCTCGCCGAGTTCGATCCGGAAACCACGGACTTTGACCTGGAAGTCGGAACGGCCGACGTATTCGACCTCGCCGTGCCGGGTCCAGCGCACCACGTCACCGGTGCGGTACATCCGCTCCCCGGCGGCATACGGGTTGGCCACGAACCGCTCACCGGTCAACCCCGCCCGCGCGTGATAGCCACGCGCGAGCTGGATCCCCGACAGATACAGTTCACCGGCGACACCGACCGGCACCGGCCGCAACCGGGCATCGAGGATCAGCGATTGCATACCGCGGATCGGGCCACCGATGGTGACCGGATCACCCGCGGCCAGCGGTTCGCTGATATTGGTCATGATCGTGGTCTCGGTCGGCCCGTACCCGTTGTAGAACCGGCGGGCCCGGCCCGGAATATCCGCCGCGGCACCCCATTTCGCGACCAGATCCGCCGGGACCGCCTCACCACCGGCCACCACCGTGTGCATACCGGTCAGCGCTGCCGGGTCCAGCGACGCCAGCACCGACGGAGTCAGGAAGGTGTGCGTCGCGCCCTCACGGCGGATCAGGTCGGTGAGCTCGTCGCCACCGTAGATACCCGGCGGGACCACCACCAGCGTGCCACCGGCACCGATCGCGAGCAGAAATTCCAGTATCGACGCGTCGAAGCTCGGCGACGCGAAATGCAGTGCCCGCGTACCGGAATCGACCTCGTAACGAGCGTTCTGCTCAGCGGTGAAGTTCGCCAGACCCGCATGCGTGACGACGACACCCTTGGGCAGACCGGTCGAACCGGACGTGTAGATCACATACGCGGGATGGTGCGGCCGCAGCGGTCGCACGCGCTCGGCGTCGGTCACCGCACCGGCCGGGTATTCGTCGAGGGATTGTTCGTCGAGGATCAGCCAGTCCACCGAGTCCGGCAGTCCCGCGCGTACCGACGACACCGTCACACCCACCGGCGATCCGGAATCGGTGACCATGTGCGCGATCCGGTCACCGGGATAGGTCGGGTCGATCGGCACGAACGCCGCGCCGGTCTTCGACACCGCCCACTCGGCCAGATACGACTCGTCCGAACGCGGCACCGCGACCGCCACCAGATCCTCGGCGCCGATCCCCCGCGCGATCAGCAGACGCGCCAACCGATTCGACCGTTGATCGAGCTCGGTATAGGACCGGCTCCGCCGGCCCGTGCCGTCGAGCGGAGTGAACACCACCGCGGGACCGTCCGGATTCACCGCGACCGCCGCCGCCAGCAATTCCGGCAACGTGCGCACCGGCTCCGCGGGAAGACCGGTGCGCGCCACCAGATCCGCACGCTCGGCCACATCCAGGACATCGATCGCACCGACCGACGTCCCCGCATCAGCAGCGACCGTCTCCAGCACCCGCACCCACCGCTGCACCAACTCCACCACGGTGCTGTCGTCGAACAGATCCGTGGCATAGGTCGACGCCAACGCGAGTCCGGAATTCGCTGCGTCACTGTCTGATTCGTTGCGCAGGTCGGACAGGGTGAACTGGAGGTCGAAGCGTGCGGCCGTCTCCTCGAGGTCGACCGGCGACACCGTCAGCCCGGGCAGGACCAGGCTGCCGCGGTCGATGTTCTGATACGCCAGCACGATCTGGAACAACGGGTTGCGGGCCTGCGAGCGGTGCGGCGCCAGCACCTCCACGAGGCGCTCGAACGGCAGTTCGGCGTGATCGAAGGCCGCGAGATCGGAATCACGCACGCGCCGGAGCAGTTCCGTGAACGATTCGTCCGGCCGTACCTCGGTGCGCAGCACCAGGGTGTTGACGAACATGCCCACCACGCCGTCCAGGACGGCGTCACCACGCCCGGCGACCGGGGTGCCGACGACGATGTCCGCGCCGCCGGACAGCTTGCTCAGCAGGATCGCCAGGGTGGCGTGCAGCGCCATGAACAGCGTGGAGCCGTTGCGGCGCGCGATATCTTCCAGCACGGCGGTCAGCGTCGCCGGCAACAGGTGGTGCACGGTGGCGCCGCGCTGCGAGGCGACCGCCGGACGGGGCCGGTCCGTGGGCAGTGCGAGTTCGTCGGGAATGCCGTCGAGAGTGCGGCGCCAATGGTCGAGCTGGCGTGTCGCGAGGGACTGCGGATCGTCCTCGGTGCCGAGCCGATCACGTTGCCACACGGTGTAATCCGCGTACCGGACGGGCAGCGCCGGCCAGCCGGGTGCGGTGCCGGACAACCGCGCGGCGTACGCCGTTGCCACGTCGCGGGCGAGCGGGCCCAGCGAGAAGCCGTCGGCGGCGATGTGGTGCACCACCAGGACGAGGATGTGCTCGACACTCTCCGGTGCGGTGTCGGTACGCCGGAACAGTCTGGTGCGGACCGGAACCCGCTGTGCCACATCGAATCCGAGCGAGGCGAACTCGGTGATCGCGTCGGCGAGTCCGGCTGCGGTGATCGGCCGGACCCGCAGATCCGGCGTCACCTGCGCGGCGGGCACGACCACCTGCCGGGCGCCGTCGCCGTCCTCGGGGTAACGGGTGCGCAGCGACTCGTGCCGCTCGAGCACGTCGTGCACCGCCGATTCCAGTGCGGCGGTGTCGAGTTCGCCGGACAGGCGGATCGCCATCGGGAGGTTGTAGACCGGTGACGACGGGTCGTACCGGTTGAGGAACCACATCCGCTGCTGGGCGGGTGACAGCGGCACCCGGTCCGACCGGGTGGCGGCGATCGGGATTCGCCGTGCGCCCCGGCCGATCTCGGGCTCGAGGCGGGCCGCCAGGTCGGACACCGTCGACGCCTCGAACAACAGGCGCACCGGCACGTCGGTCTCGAGTGCGGCGCCGAGTCGCGCCACCACCCGGGTCGCGAGCAGCGAATTGCCGCCGAGGGCGAAGAAGTCGTCGTCGGCGCCGACCCGGTCGGCGCCGAGCAGTTCGGTGAACACCGCCGCGACCGCCTGCTCCGCGGCGGTCGCGGGCGCCCGGAACTCCTGGGTGCGGTACTCCGGTGCGGGCAGCGCGCGCTGATCCAGTTTCCCGTTCGGCGTCAACGGGATCGAGTCCAGGACGGCGAATGCCGCGGGCACCATGTAACCGGGCAGCCGGGCCGCCGCCACCGTGCGGACGTCGTCGAGGTCGATCGGCCCGGCCTCCGGGACGAGGTAGGCCACCAGATGGTCACCGCGGCGGGGGTCCGCGCGGACGATCACGAACGCCCGCCGCACCCCGGGGGACTGTCCGAGCGCCGCCTCGATCTCGCCGAGCTCGATCCGGAAGCCGCGGATCTTCACCTGGAAGTCGTTGCGGCCCAGATATTCCAGCGCGCCACCGGCGGTACGCCGGACCAGATCGCCGGTGCGGTACATGCGTTCGCCGCGCATCCACGGGCAGGCCACGAACCGGTCCGCGGTGAGGCCGGGCCGCCCGTGGTAGCCCCGCGCCAGTTGCGCACCGGCGACGTACAGTTCGCCGGCCACGCCGGCGGGCACCGGCCGCAGCCGATCGTCGAGCACCCATTCCCGGACCCCGCGCAGCGGTTCGCCGATGACGATCGGCTCCCCGGCCCGCAGCGGCGCGGAGATGTCCACGACGACAGTGGTTTCCGTCGGCCCGTACGCGTTGATCAGGTCGACGCCGGCGTCCGCGCAGCGCCGCACCAGATCGGGCGGGCAGGCCTCGCCGCCGACGGCGACGGTGCGCAGATCCGGCAGTGCGGCCGGTTCCAGCGATCCGGCGGTGGACGGGGTCATGAGGGCGTGTGTGACGCGTTGTGCCCAGAGCAGTTCCACCAGTTCGGGACCGGCGGCACTGCCGGCCGGGGCGATCACCAGGGTGGCGGCCGAATTCACCGCGAGCAGCAGTTCGGCGACCGAGATGTCGAAGGACGGGGAGGCGAAGTGCAGGATGCGCGCGTCCGCGCTGCCCGCGTAGCGGGCGGTCTGTTCGTCGGCGAGGCCGACGATGCCGGCCTGGGTGACCAGTACGCCCTTGGGCCGGCCGGTCGAGCCGGAGGTGTAGATCGTGTACGCCAGGTGATCCGGCCGCAGCGGCCGGATCCGGTCCGCGTCGGTGATCGGGGTGACGTCGAATCCCGCTGCGGCGCCGGACAGCCGGTGGTCGTCGAGGGACAGCCACGCGATCGGGCCGGGGAGCGCGTCGCGTACCGGGTCCACGGTGAGGCCCAGCACCGCGCCGGAGTCGGCGACCATGTGCGCGATCCGGTCGGCCGGATGCGTGGGATCGATCGGCAGCCAGGCCGCGCCGGATTTGGCGACGGCCCAGACCGCGGTCACGGAGTCCCGCGAGCGTGGAATGCCCACGGCCACGATGTCGTCCGGTCCGACGCCGCGGTCGATCAGCAGCCGGGCCCAGCGGGTGGACCGCTCGTCGAGTTCGCGATAGGTCACCGCACTGTCGGCGCCGCACAACGCGAACCGCTCCGGCGCCGCGACGGCGGCGGCCGCGAGCAGGTCCGGCAGCCGCCCGGTCCGGGCCACCGGGCCGCCGGAACGCTGTGTCAGCGCGGTGTATTCGGCCGCCGACACCAGCGGCAGATCGCCGACCGGGGTGAGCGGCGCGGCGACGGCGGCGGTGAGCAGCCGGGTGAAGCGGTCGGCGAGTTCGGTGGCCGCGGCCGCGTCGTACAGGTCGGTGGCGTACAGGAGCGTCGCGGCGATGCCCTCGGGTTCGCCTGCGGCGCCGTGCCGTTCGGTGAGGGTCCACTGCAGGTCGAATTTCGCGATGTCGACCGCGACCTCGGCGGCGGACACCGTCAGGCCGGGCAGTTCCGGTTCGGTGGCGGGCAGGTCCTGCATCGACAGCGCCACCTGGAACAGTGGATGCCGGGCCCGTGACCGTGCCGGGGCGAGCACCTCCACCAGCCGTTCGAACGGCACGGTGGCGTGGGCGAACGCCGCCAGATCGCCGGCGCGGACCCGGGACAGCAACGCGGCGAAGGATTCGGCGCGGTCCACGCGGGTGCGCAGCACGAGCGTGTTGACGAACATGCCGACGAGCGGATCGAGCCCCGGCTCACCGCGACCGGCCACGGGGGCGCCGACGGCGATGTCGTCGTCGCCGGACATCCCGGCCAGCAGCACCGACAGCACGGCGTGCACCAGCATGAACACCGAAACACCCTGTGCCCGAGCCGTTTCGGTGAGGTCGCGGTGCAGTCCGGCGGGCAGGGGGAAGGCCACACTGCCGCCGTCGTGGGTGGCGCGGTCGGGCCGGGTCCGCGCCGCCGGTAGGTTCAGTTCCTCGGGCAGACCCGCGAGAGTCTCCCGCCAGAAGGCGATTTCGCGGGCCGCGAGCGATGCGGGGTCGGATTCGTCGCCGAGCAGTGCGCGCTGCCAGATGCTGTAGTCGCGATACTGGACCGGCAGCGGCGTCCACGCCGGGCCGTGCCCGGCCGCGCGGGCGGTGTAGGCGGCGGCGAGGTCCGCCGCGAGCGGCCCGAACGAGAAACCGTCCGCCGCAATGTGATGCAGGACGAGGGCGACGACATGGTCCTCGTCGGCGAGCCGGAGGATCCGCACCCGCACGGGCGCCTCCCGGACCACGTCGAACCCGGCCGCGGCGAATGCGGCCAGCGCGGTGGGCAGTTCGGCGGGCACGGTGTCGTGCACGGCGAGGTCGAATCGCACCTCGTCGGCGGCGAGCACCTGCTGCCACGCGCCGTCGGCTGCCTCGGGGAAGACGGTCCGCAGCGTCTGCTGGCGGTCGACGACATCGCGCAGCGCCGCCCGCAGCGCGCCGAGATCGACCGCGCCGCGCAGCCGGACGGCGAAGGGCAGGTTGTAGGTCGGCGCGGCGGGATCGAATCGGTTGAGGAACCAGATCCGTTGCTGCGCGGGTGACAACGGCACCCGTTCCGGTTGCTGCTGCGGTACCAGCGGCGGCCGGGTCGTCGCGCCGGGCCGCGCGTCCGCCCGCGCGGCGAGCGCGGCGACGGTCGGCGCCTCGAAGACGGTCCGCACACCCACCTCGGTCCGCAGCGCCGCCGACAGGCGTGCCACGACCTGGGTGGCGACCAGCGAGTTGCCGCCGAGCTCGAAGAAGTCGTCGTCGGCGCCGACGCGCGCCACCCCGAGCAACTCCGTGAAGATCTGCGCGACGACCTCTTCGGTCGGCGTCGCAGGTGCCCGGAACCGGCGCGGTTCGAACTCCGGCACCGGCAGCGCCTTCCGGTCCAGCTTGCCGGAGGCGTTGAGCGGGAACCCGTCCAGCACCACGATCGAGGCCGGGATCATGTACTGCGGAAGCGACTGTGCCAGCACCGTTTTCACGGTGTCGACCGCGACGGTGACGTCCGGCTCGGGCACGACGTACCCGGTCAGCCGGTCGCCCGCGTGCGGGTCGTGGTGCACGACGACCACCGATTGTGCGATGCCCGGTTGTCCGAGCAGTGCCGCCTCGATCTCGCCGAGTTCGATGCGCAGGCCGCGCAACTTCACCTGGAAGTCGGTGCGGCCCAGATAATTCAACTCCCCGGTAGCGGTCCACGCCACCAGATCACCGGTACGGTACATCCGCTCACCGGACTCCCAGAACGGATCGGCCACGAACCGATCCGCCGACAGATCCGCCCGCCCCAGATACCCCCGCGCCAACTGCGCACCCGCCAGATACAACTCACCCGGCACCCCCGGCGCCACCGGATGCAACCGGGCATCGAGCACATACACCCGCGTGTTCCACACCGGCCGGCCGATCGGCACCGTCACCGTATCCGCAGCGGCCACTTCGTGATACGTGACATCCACCGCGGCCTCGGTCGGCCCGTACAGATTGTGCAACCGCGCACCGGTCAACTCCCGCAACCGCTGCGCCGTCGCCGCCGGCAACGCCTCACCGGAAGCGAACACCTGCCGCAAACTCCCCGGCGACACCACCGGACCGGTGCCATCGCGCGATTCGATCGCGGTGCCATCGCGCGGTCCCACCACAGAGGCATCGCGCGGTTCCACCGCGGCGACACCCAGCGGTTCCACCGCGGCGGTGTCCAGTGCCGACACGAACACCGACAGCATCGACGGCACGAAATGCGCGGTCGTGACACCGTGTTCGGCGATGACCCGGGCCAGATACACCGGATCGCGATGCCCGTCCGGACGCGCGATCACCAGCCGCGCACCGGTCTGCAACGGCCAGAACAACTCCCACACCGACACATCGAACGTCGCCGGAGTCTTCTGCAACACCACATCCGCGGCGGTCAGCGGATACTCGTGCTGCATCCACAACAACCGGTTCACGATCGCCGCATGCGTGACCGCCACACCCTTCGGCCGTCCCGTCGAACCCGACGTGAAGATCACATAGGCGGTGTTCGAATCCGACAGTGGCGCAAGCTGTTCCGTCGCGGTGAGCGGCCCGGACGGCCAGGCCGACATGTCCAGGTCGTCGACCACGAGCACGATGTCGTGTTGCAGGGCGGTCTCGAGGTGCGGTACCGAGCCCAGATCCCGGTCCGTGGTCAGTACGCATACCGGTGCCGCGGTGTGCAGCACGTAGTCGATGCGGTCGGCGGGCTGGTCCGGGTCGAGCGGCAGATAGCCGCCACCGGCCTCGAGCGTGGCGTACACCGCGACCAGCAGGTCCACCGAGCGCCGCATCGCCACCGCGACAAGCGATTCCGGGCCGACACCGCCGGCCACCAGCCGCCGGGCCAGCCGATGCACCCGCGCCGCGAACTCGGCATAGGTGAGCTGCTCACCCTCGAACACCAGCGCCACCGCATCCGGCGTCGCCGCGACCTGCTCCTCGAACAGCGACACCAGCGTGTGCGCCGCCGGTCCATCCTCCGTGCGGATATCCGAGGAGGCCCGGGGGAGGGCGTGGTGGGTGTCGTTCCAGAGGGTCAACACCCGCGCATGCTCATCGGTGGACAACACATCGATATCCCCCACCGGCGCGCCGGGATCGGCGACCACCGCCGCCAGAATCCGATCCAACCGCGCCGCGAACCCCGCCACCGTCGCCTCATCGAACAAATCCCGCGCATACGAGAACTCCGCCGACATCCCCGCCACCTCCCCATGACGGTCCGCCACCTCCTGCAACGTCAACTGCAAATCGAACTTCGCCAACCGCGAGTCGTACTCCACCGGCGACACCCGCAACCCCGGCAACTCCAAACTCGCCTGCCGCGTGTTCTGGAACGTCAACATCACCTGGAACAACGGATGCCGCGCCTGCGACCGCGACGGATTCAACACCTCCACCAACCGCTCGAAAGGCACATCCGCATGCGCGAACCCCTGCAAATCCGCATCCCGCACCCCCGCCAGCACCTGCGTGAACCCCGCCCCCGCCGCCACCGGCACCCGCAACACCAGCGTATTCACAAACATCCCGATCAAATCATCCAACGCCGCCTCACCACGCCCCGCCACCGGCGTCCCCACCGCAATATCCCCCGTCCCCGACAACCGCGCCAACAGGACCGCCAACGCCGCATGCATCACCATGAACAACGACGCATTCTCCCGCCGCCCCAACTCCACCAACCGCCGCTGCAACCCCGCCGACACCACAAACGGATACGTCCCACCCCGATAACTGGCCACCGGCGGACGCGGACGATCCCACGGCAACACCAACTCATCCGGCACCCCCGCCAAACGCCCCACCCAATACCCGATCTGCCCCGAAATCAACGACCCCCCATCCTCCTCCGACCCCAAAACCTCCCGCTGCCACAACGCATAATCCGCATACTGCACCGGCAACGCCGCCCACGCCGGCTGCTCCCACGACGTCCGCGCCGCATACGCCACCATCACATCCCGCGCCAACGGCCCCATCGACCAACCATCAGCAGAAATATGATGCACCACCATCCCCAGCACGAACTCGGTCTCACTGACCTCGAACAACCGCGCATGCAACGGCACCTCACTGGTCACATCGAACGCCATCGACGCCAACTCGACCAGATGATCGATCAAATTCCCCTCCGTCACCGGCACCGGCGTCAAATCCGGCACAATCTGCGCCGCATCCAACACCACCTGCACCGGACCATTCCCCGTCTCCGGAAACACCGTCCGCAACGACTCATGACGATCGATCACATCGATCACCGCCACCTGCAACGCCGCCACATCCAACTCACCCGACAACCGAATAGCAACCGGAATATTATTGACCGCATTACCACTATCGAAACGATTCAAAAACCACATCCGCTGCTGCGCCAACGACAGCGGAACCTCCTCCGGCCGCTGCCGCGCCACCAACGCCTTACGCGCACCGCTGCCGACCTGTGATTCCACCCGGGCCGCGAGCGCCGCGACCGTCGACGCCTCGAACAGGGTGCGCACCGGCACCTGGGTGTGCAGTGCGATACCGAGCCGGGCCGCGGCTTGGGTCGCGATCAGCGAATTGCCGCCGAGGGTGAAGAAATCGTCGTGCCGGCCGACGTGGCGGTCCGGGCCGAGTTCGAGTATCTCGCCGAAGATCCGGGCGACGATCTCCTCGATGGGAGTCGTCGGGGCCTCGAATTCGCGGACCTCGAAGACCGGTGCGGGCAATGCCCGCCGATCCAGTTTCCCGTTGGGGGTCAACGGAATCGCGTCCAGCACCACGAACGCGGCGGGCACCATGTGGGCCGGCAGATCCCGCTGCAGGGCGGCCCGGATCGCCGCCGGATCGAGGTCGCCGTCGGGCACCAGATAGGCGACCAGCCGGTCGCCGAGCCGCTCGTCGCCCCGGACGATCACCGCGGCCTGGGCGATCTCCGGCAGCGCCAGTATCGCCGCCTCGATCTCACCCGGTTCGATCCGGAAGCCGCGCACCTTGACCTGATCGTCGGCGCGGCCCAGGTGCAGCAGTTCCCCGTCCGGACTCCACCGGGCGAGGTCGCCGGATCGGTACAACCGGGAGCCCGGCACACCGAACGGGTCGGCGACGAACCGCGCCGCCGACAGGGCCGCGCGGCCGAGATAGCCGCGCGCCACCTGGGCTCCGCCGAGGTAGATCTCGCCCGGCACCCCGGCCGGGACGGGCCGTAGCCGGTTGTCCAGCAGCAGGATTCGCAGGCCCGGTAGCGGCCGGCCGACCGGGCTGCCGGTGGCCGTGGTCACGGCCGCGTCCAGCGGCCGGTACGTCACGTGCACGGTGGTCTCGGTGATGCCGTACATGTTGATCAGCCGCGGCGCGGTGTCGCCGTGCCGGGCGAACCAGCCGGTGAGACGGCGCACTTCGAGCGCCTCGCCACCGAAGACGAGGTAGCGCAACGGCAGTGGGGCCGGGGCGAGCCGATCCGCCTCGGCGAGTTGATGGAAGGCCGACGGGGTCTGGTTGAGGACCGTGACCCGTTCCGCGCGCAGCAGTTCCAGGAAGCGGTCGGGGGCGCGCGAGGTGTGGAAGTCGACCACCACCAGCGTGCCGCCGTGCAGCAGCGGGCCCCACAGTTCCCACACCGAGAAGTCGAAGGCGAAGGAGTGGAACATGGTCCACACGTCGTGCTCGTCGAATCCGAACAGGTCGCGGGTGTTGTCGAACAGCCGGACCACGTTGCGGTGCGCGACCGGTACGCCCTTCGGCCGGCCGGTGGAGCCGGAGGTGTAGATGACGTACGCGATGTTGTCCGGGCGCGCGATCCCGCGCCGGACCGGGGTGTCCGGCGTCGCCGGATCGGTGTCGTCCGCGCCGGTCACGGCCAGGACAGGTAGGCCGCTCGGCACGATCAATTCGTGTTGCTCGGTTGTTACCATGCAGATCGGGGTGGCATCCGCCAGCATGAACGCGATCCGCTCCGCCGGATACGCCGGGTCGATCGGCAGATAGCCGCCACCGGCCCGCAGCACCGCCAGCAGGGCCACGATCAGCTCCGCCGAGCGCGGCAGGGCCACCGCGACCAGGGTGTCGGGACCGACACCGGCCCCGATCAGCTTGTGCGCCAGGCGATTCGCGCGGCGGTCCAGTTCGCGGTAGCCGATCCGCTCCCCGCCGGCGACCACCGCGACGCGATCCGGATGCGCGGCGGCGGCGGCCGCGAACAGTTCCGGCAGCGTGGTCTCGCGGCCGCGGTCCGGGCCCGCCACGGCCCAGTCGCCGGTCACCGTCGCCAGTTCCGCCGCGTCGAGCAGTGCGATATCGCCCACGGCCGGACCGGGATCGGCGGTCACGGCGTGCAGGATCCGCAGGAACCGGGTGTTGAACGCCGCCACGGTCGGCGCGTCGAACAGGTCGGTGGCGAACTGCGCGACCGCGTCGATTCCGGTGGGTTCGCCCGTCGCGCCGAAGTTCTCGGTCAGCGTCCATTGCAGATCGAATTTGGCGACGGCGACGTCGAGTTCGTCGGCGGTGACCCGCAGCTCGCCCATCTCCAGTGCGGCGTGCGACATCTCCTGGAACGACAGCATCACCTGGAACAGCGGATGCCACGCCTGCGACCTGGTGGGTTCGAGGACCTCCACCAGCCGCTCGAACGGCACGTCGGCGTGCGCGAACGCCGCCAGGTCCGATTCCCTGGTGCGGGTGAGCACTTCGGTGAACGAGTCCGCGGGGTCGACCTCGGTCCGCAGCACGAGGGTGTTGACGAACATGCCGACCAGATTGTCGAGGACCCGTTCGCCGCGTCCGGCGATCGGGGTGCCGATCGCGATGTCGGTGGTGCCCGACAGCCGCGCCAGCAGGACCGCCAGCGCCGCGTGCAGCACCATGAACACCGTGACGCCCTGTGCCCGAGCCAGATTCGACAGCCCGGCGTGCAGTTCCGCGTCGATCCGGAACTCCGCCCGGCCGCCCCGGTAGCTCGGTTCGGCGGGCCGGGGCCGATCCGCGGGCAGTTCGAGCTGATCCGGCAACCCCGCCAGCGCATCCCGCCAATAGGCGATCTGCCGCGCCGCGATCGAGCCCGGAACGGATTCGGCCCCCAGCACTTCGCGCTGCCACAGGCTGTAATCGGTGTACTGCACCGGCAGCGGCGCCCATGCGGGTTCGGCGCCGGCGGTCCGCGCCACGTAGGCGGTCGCGATATCGCGCGCCAGCGGGCCGAAGGAGAATCCGTCCGCCGCGATGTGGTGCAGCACGAACGCGACGGCGTATTCGTCACGCCCGGTGGCGTTCTCCGGGCCTGCCGCATCACCGTCGATGATCCGGTGCACCCGCACGCGGATCGGCAGCTCACGGCCGACGTCGAAGCCGGCGGCGGCGAATCGCGCCAGGGCCGTGGGCAATTCGGCGGGGGAGACGGGCACGGTGTCGATGCCGAGCGCGACCTCGGACATGGGCACGATCCGCTGGTGGCCGCCCGCACTCGATTCCGGGAAGACGGTGCGCAACGCCTGCTGCCGCGCCAGGACGTCGTACAGCGCCGCGTGCAGCGCGGCGAGGTCGACCCCGCCGTGCAGCCGCACCACGAACGGCAGGTTGTAGGTCGGTGCGGCCGGATCGAACCGGTTGAGGAACCACATCCGCTGCTGCGCGAGCGACAGCGGCACCCGTTCCGGCAGCGTCCGGGCCACCAGCGGCGGCCGATCGCCGCTCGCCGGCGTGGCCGCGGCCCGTGCCGCGATCCCGGCGACGGTCGGGGTCTCGAACACCGCTCGCACCCCGAGCCGGATACCGAACGCGTCGGAGACGCGGGCCACCAACTGGGTGGCGACCAGCGAATTGCCGCCGAGCGCGAAGAAGTCGTCGTCCGCGCCGACCCGCTCCCGGCCGAGCACCTCGGCGAACACACCCGCCACGATCTGCTCCGCCGGGCTGCCCGGCGCCCGATATCCGGCCGCGTCGCCGCGGAACACGGGCTGCGGCAAGGCTTTCCGATCCAGCTTGCCGGAGGTGTTGAGCGGCAACGCGTCCAGGACCGTGATCGACGCCGGCACCATGTACGCGGGCAACCGGCCGGCGGCGAACCGGGTGAGCGCGGCGGCGTCCACCGTGGCGTCCGGCGCGGGCACGACATAGCCGGCCAGATGCTGCCCGGCCGGGGTCTCGGCGACCAGCACGACCGCCTGCCCGACGGCCGGATATGCCAGCAGCACCGTTTCGATCTCGCCGAGTTCGATCCGCTGGCCGCGGAATTTCACCTGGAAATCGGTGCGGCCGATATATTCCAGAACTCCGGTGTCGTCCGCGCGTGCGGCCCAGCGGACCAGATCTCCGGTGCGATACATTCGCGACCCGGATCCGGCGAACGGATTCGCGACGAATCGGTCGGCGGTGAGATCGGCGCGGCCCCGATATCCGCGGGCCAATTGCCCTCCGGACAAATACAATTCACCCGGCGCGCCCACCGGGACCGGCCGCAGCCGCGCATCCAGAACATGAACGCCGACATTCCATTCCGGAACACCGATCGGGACGGTGACCGTATCGTCCGCGGTCGTTTCGTGACTGGTCGCGGAAACGGCCGCCTCGGTCGGTCCGTAGAGGTTGTGCAGTCCGGCCGCGGAGATCGCCCGGAATGCGCTCGCGGTTTCCGGCGGCAGCGCCTCACCGATCACGAAAACCGCGCGCAGCGAAGCACATCCGGCGGCGGTGGCCCGGCCCGCGAACACGGTCAGCATGGACGGCACGAAATCCGTGACCGTCACCCGGTGCCGTTCGATCAGATCGGCGACGTACAGCGGATCGCGGTGCCCGTCGGGATCGGCGACGATCAGGGTCGCACCGGCCAGCAGCGGCAGGAAATACCCCCACAGCGAGACGTCGAAGGTGGTGGCGGTCTTCTGCAGATATACGTCGTCCGAGGACAGCCGGTACCGGTCGAGCATCCACAGCTGCTGATTGACGATCGCGTGGTGGGTGACCGCGACGCCCTTGGGCCGGCCGGTGGAACCGGAGGTGTAGATCACGTAGGCGGTGTTGTCCGGCCGCAGCGCGCCGCGCCGCTCCGCCTCGGTGACCGTGCCGTCGGGGAAGCCGGACAGATCGAGGGTGTCGAGGTCCACGCGGCGGATGCCGGCCGGCAGTTCGAGCCCGTCGCCGCTGGTGGTGAGCACGCACACCGGATCGGCGCTGCCGAGGATGTAGGCGGTGCGGTCGGCGGGATGATCGGGATCGATCGGCACGTACGCGCCACCGGCGTGCAGCACCGCGTGCATGCCGACGACCAGGTCCAGCGAGCGCCGCATCCCCAGTGCCACCAGCGATTCCGGCCCGACGCCGTCGGCGATCAGCCGCCGCGCCAGCCGGTTGACCCGTGCCTCGAAGGCGGCGTAGGTCAGCGTCGACGCGCCGAATCGGACCGCGATCGCGTCCGGTTCGGCGTTGTCGAGCCCGGCGGTCAGCAGCGCGGTCAGCGTGGTGTCCGGCACCGGATGCGCGCTGTCGTTCCAGGTGGTCAGGGTGCGGCCGAGTTCGGCGCCGGTGGTGATCGGCAGCGACCACACGGCCCGGTCGGCGCCGGTGGCGAGGAAGCGGTCGAAGAATTCCAGGAACCGGTGGTGATGGTCACGAGTCTCGTTGTCGCCGTACAGGTTCGGGTTGGTCTCGAAGTCGATCCGGGTGCCGGCGTCGGTCTGGTACAGGTTGACGCCCAGATCCTCGATGGATCCGGTCGACAGCACATGCATCCGGCCGGTCAGCTCGCCGAGGGCGAATTCGTCGTGGAACAGCATGATGTTGACCCACGGCCCGAAGAATTCGGTGGTGACGGCCCCGGCGCCGGCGTTGTCGCGGCGGATGTCCTCGTGCCGGTACCGCTGATGCCGCAGCGCCCCCGACACCTCGACCTGTACCTGGTGCAGCAGCTCCGCGACGGTGGTGCCGTAACCGACGCGCAGCCGCAGCGGCACGATGTTGGAGGTGGCGCCGCCGGCGCGGCGCATCGCCGCGGTGACCCGACCGGTCACCGGCAGGCTCAGGATCACCTCTTCGGCGCCGGTCCACTGCGCCAGATAGGTCGCGAAGGCCGCGATCAGCAGGCCCGCGGCCGAGGATTCGAACCGGGTCACCGCGGCGTCCAGCACCGCCTGCCGGTCCGTGGCCAGCGTCGCCGAGGCCAGCCGGTGCACCGCCGCGGGCGGCGCCGAGCGGCCGGTGAGCCCCGATCCGGCCGCCAGGCCCGCGACCTTCTCGGCCCAGTACCGCCGATCCGATTCGAAGCGCGCCGAATCCCGATAGGCCAGTTCCGCGTCCACCAGCTCGGGCAGCCCCACGATCTTCGAGGCCGGCACCTCGGTGTCCGTGACGTAGGCGGTGTACCGCTCCGCGATCCGGCGCAGGTTCGCGACCGCGCCGTAGCCGTCCAGGGCGATGTGGTGCGCCCGCATGTACCAGAACCACCGGTTGTCGGTCAGGTGCAGCACCGTGGGCCGGACCAGCTGCCCGGCCACCAGGTCCCAGGGCTGCCCGTAGTCGGCGCGCATCCACGCCTGGGCCGCGGCCTCGGGATCGGCCTCGCCGCGCAGATCGAGATACGGCAGCCGATCATCGAAATCGGCATCGAGGTACTGGCGGGGCAGGCCGTCGATCTCCACGATCCGCAGGGCCCCGGCGCCCAGCTCGCGGCCGGTGTCCAGCAGGGCGCGTTCGAGCACGGGCAGGTCGAGGGCGCCGCGCAGATCCACATACTGCGCGATGACGATCGGCACCTCGGGATCGAGGTGCTGGGCATACCAGATACCCAGTTGCGCGGGAGAAAGCGGGAACGTCTCTCCGATCGAAACCGGCGCGGATCCTACCTCACTCTGGGCTTCGCCGTTTCCGCCGAAATCCTGCCGGTCGACCTTACTCACAACCGGTCACCTTACAATTGAACGGCCGATCATGATGCAACGGTGTCTCCGCTACGCAACTGATCGGCGCGCTTACCACACCCGGCGCAATCCGGCCACCGCTGTGCGCTACATGGGTGCGGGCTGTGCACGATCGGATCGCCGCGGCGGTCGTATTTCCGGAAAAGGCGTCGTCCGATCGCCGGCAGGCCCGCGGGAATGTTAAGACACTGTAAATAGCCGATACCCGGGCCGGTGTCGCGCCGGTATGGATCGGAAGAAATTCTCTCTCGTCGTTTCATGTGGATTCCGAAAACATTCGGATCGCGCGCGCATGTTCCGTGGCGGATCGATCCGCCACGGAACATGCCACGACCGAACTCATCCGGCGAGATCGATGAGCACCTTGCCGATCGCCTTGCCGTCGGCCACCTCGCGCAGGGCGGCCGCGGTCTCCGCCAGCGGATACACCGCGCCGATGTGCGGGCGTACCGCACCGGTGGCGAGCAGCTCGCGCAGTTCCGTCTCGTTGCGGCGGAACTCGTCGGGATCGAGATCCTGGAACTGGAAGCCCAGGACCTGAATCCCCTTGACCAGCACCAGGTTCAGCGGAATGCGCGGGATGGTGCCGGAGGCGAAACCGACGGTGACGAACCGCCCGCCGCGGCGCAGCGCGCGCAGCGCCGGCTCCGACAGATCGCCGCCGACCGGATCGACCACCGCGTGCGCGCCGTCGGGCAGCGCCTGTTTCAACAGCGTGCGCAGATCCCCGGATCGATAATTCACCAGGGTTTTCGCGCCGTACTGCCCGGCGACGGCCAGCTTGTCGTCCGAGGAGGCGACGGCGATCACCTCGGCGCCGAGCGCGACACCCAGTTGCACCGCGGCCAGCCCGACGCCGCCACCGGCGCCGAGCACCAGCAGTCGCTGCCCGGCCGTGAGCCGCGCCACGGACCGCAGCGTGTGATACGCGGTCCGGTGCGCGACCCCGAAGGCCGCCGCGTCCCGGAAGTCGACGCCCGCGGGGATGGCCGTCAGTCCCGTCGCCGCGACCGCGACCTCCTCGGCGAACGCGCCGACGATGCCGGTGCCGGTGACCCGGTCGCCGACGGTCACCGTGGTGACATCGGCGGCGACCTCGGTGACCACGCCCGCGTACTCGCTCCCGGGCACGAACGGCGTCGGGACCTTCACCTGGTACTCGTTGGCGAGCACCAGGACGTCGGGGAAGTTGACCGCCGCCGCGGCCACCCGCACCCGGGCCTGCCCTGCGGCGAGGTCGGGGGCGGGCAGTTCCGCCAGGCTCACCGATTCCGGCGGGCCGTAGGCGTGGCAGACGACCGCGCGGACTCCGGTCATCGGCCCTGCCAGTCCGGGGACCGCTTCTCGAGGAAGGCCATCGCGCCCTCCTTGGCGTCCGCGCTGCTGAACACCGACTTCTGCAGCTCGCCCTGGCGCCGGCGCGCCTCGGCGTGATCGGTCACCGCGAGCCGGGCCAGTTCCTTCGAGGCGGCCAGGCCCAGCGGGCCGTTGGCGGCGATCCGCTCCGCCACCGCCAGCGCGGCGTCGAGCACCTGCTCCGGCTCGGCGATGATGTTCACCAGGCCGACCTGATAGGCCCGCTCGGCGGTGATCGGATCACCGGTCAGGAGCAGCTCCAGCGCGACGTTCAGCGGAATGCGGGTGCCGACGTCGGTGCCGCCGCCGGCCGCGTACAGGCCGCGCTTCACCTCGGGGAAGCCGAATTTCGCGGCGCTGGACGCGACGATCAGATCGGCGCTGAGCAGCAGCTCCAGCCCGCCGCCCACGGCGGTGGCGTTGGCCGCGCCGATCACCGGCACGGACACCTGCCCGCGGGACAGCCGCTGGTACGCCTCGCCGGCCTCACTCGAGCCCAGTCCGGCGCCGGTGCCGCCGGCGGAGAACTCCTTGAGATCCATACCGGCGCAGAAGGCCTTGTCGCCGGTGCCGATCAGCACGATCGCGCGCAGCTGCGGATCGTTCTCGGCCTCCAGCACGCCCTGGCCGATGCCCTGGATCACGGCCCCGTTCAACGCGTTTCGCGCCTCGGGCCGATTGATCCGGATGAGCTGCACATTGCCGCGCCGCTCGACGATCACCTGGTCCGCGTTGATTGCGCTGTCGCTCATGCCATCTACCCCTTGTAGTCCGTGGTCTCGGCCAGCTCCGCGGCCGCCTTCGCGGCATCCGCCACGACCGGGCCGAAGCTCTGGAGCTTCGGATCGTCACCGGCGCGCTGGAAGCCACGCTCCAGCACGATAGCCAGCTTCCACTTCGCGAGCACGAGGTAGTAGTCCAGATCGTCCACCTGACGGCCGGAGACCTCGGCGTAATGGGCCACGACCTGGTCCCGGCTCGGCATGCCCTGCATGTCGACGTAGCTCGCGGTGGCGGCGTCGGCGGAGGTGGTGTCGGCGGGCCAGCCCTGCACCATCCACGCCAGGTCCAGCTTCGGATCGCCGACGGTGCCCATCTCCCAGTCCACCAGCGCGGCCAGCTGGGCCGGAGCGCCGTGGCGGAACATGACATTCGCGAACTGGTAGTCGCCGTGCATGATGCCGGGGATGTAGTCCAGCGGGCGGTGGTTGCGCAGCCAGTCGGCGGCGACATCGAGACCCGGCAGCTCCCGGCCCTTGATCCGCTCGAAGAACGTGGTCCAGCGCTCGACCTGACGCTCGTGGAAATTCTCCGGACGGCCCAGACCGGTCAGGCCCTGCGCCTGCCAATCGACCTTGGACAGCAGCGCGATGCCCTCGGCCAGTTGATAACCCAGGCCGGCGCGGAGCGCGAGATCGGTGTCGAACGGCGCGGGCCACTTGCGGCGGGTGCTCATCGGCGACCAGCCGTCCACATGACCCATCAGGTAGAAGGTGCGGCCCAGCACCGAATTGTCGGTGCACACCGCGATCGCGGGGGTGTGCGGCACGTCGGTGCCGTCCAGCGCGGCGGTGATCCGCCACTCGCGCAGGATGCCCTCGTCGCGCTCGGCCGGGGCGCCGGCCGGTGGGATCCGGATGACGCTGCGGTGCTCGCCGCGGGTGATCAGATAGATCTCGTTCTGCGTGCCGCCGGACAGGAAGGACAGCTCGGCGGGCTCACCCTTACCGGGCAGGCCCTGCTCGTCCATCCACGCGAACAGCCGCGCGGAGTCGATGGTGGGTTGCGGGTTCTCGCCCTGTGTCATTGATTCGTTCGCAAGCTCACTCATAGGTTTCCAACCTCGTGTTCCAGGAATGCGGCGTACTTCGCGCGAGCTTCGTCCTGCTTGCGCGGGATCCACTCCGACGGCCACATGTCGTCGGTGCCCTTGTAGTCGCGCAGCACCTGCTTGGCGACGGTCATCTTGTGCACCTCGGTGGGCCCGTCGGCCAGGCCCATCACGCCGGCGCCGTGGATCATCCGGAAGAACGGCAACTCGTTGGTGGTGCCCAGGGCGCCGTGGATCTGCATTGCGCGCCAAGCGATGTCGTGCAGCACGGTCGGCATCACGATCTTCGCGGTGGCGATGTCCTTGCGGACCTTCTTGTAGTCGTTGTACTTGTCGATCTTCCACGCGGTGTGCAGCACGAACAGCCGGAACTGGGTGAGCTGGGCGTAGGAGTCGGCGATGTAGCCCTGGACGAACTGCTTGTCGGCCAGCTTGCTGCCCTGGGTGGTGCGCGACAGCGCGCGCTCGCACATCATGTCGATCGCCTTCTGCGCCAAGCCGATCGTGCGCATGGCGTGATGGATGCGACCGCCGCCGAGGCGGGTCTGCGCGATGACGAACGCCTGGCCCTCGCCGCCGAGCAGGGCCTCCGCGGGCACGCGCACGTTCTCGTAGTGGATCAGCGCGTGCTGACCCTCGTTCATCGGCTCGCCGTACAGGCCGACGTTGCGGACGATGTTGATGCCGGGGGTGTCGGTCGGCACCAGGAACATCGACATGCCCTGGTACGGGCTGACTTCCGTATTGGTCACGGCCATCACGATGAGGAACGACGCGGTCGCGGCGTTGGAGGAGAAGAACTTCCAGCCGTTGATGATCCAATCGTCGCCGTCCCGATGCGCTTTCGTCTGAAATTGCGTCGGATCGGCGCCGGCCTGCGGCTCGGTCATCGAATAGCTGGAGAACAGTTCGCCGTCGAGCAGCGGCTGCAGGTACTGCTTCTTCTGTGCCTCGGTGCCGTAGTGGGCGATGATCTCCGCGTTACCGGTGTCGGGCGCCTGGCAGCCGAACACGATCGGCGCCCACGACGAGCGGCCCAGGATCTCGTTCAGCAGCGCCAGCTTGAGCTGGCCGTAGCCCTGCCCGCCGAGATCGGGGCCGAGGTGGGTGGCCCACAGTCCCTGACGGCGCACCTCCTCCTTCAGCGGCTGGATGGCCTCCCGCCGCTTGCCCTCGAGCGGCACGAACTGCTGGTGCTCCCACACCAGGTCCAGCGGCTCGACCTCCTCACGAACGAACTCGTCGGCCCAGTCCAACTTCTTCTGGTACTCGGGCTCGGTTTCGAAATCCCACGACATTGCGCCTCCTCTCGAAAGGTGAGAATATCCTTCTCGTGTTACAGAACGCAATTCTTGACGAGAAGAAGTTCGCTGTGCGAAGGGGTGTGGCATGAGGGCCGAGGACCAGTTCCACCTGGGCATCGTCACCACCGACTTCGACGCGACCGTCGACGCGCTGACCGCGACGCTCGGCTACCGCTGGGGTGTGCGGATGACCAATCCGGTCGCCGTCGAATTGCCGTCCGGGGCCACGGAGGTCGAGCTGACCTGCCAGTTCTCCATCGAGGAGCCGCGGCTCGAGATCGTCAGCGCGGTCGCGGGCACGATGTGGGAGCCGGTGGCCGGCGGCGGCATCCACCACCTCGGCTACTGGGCCGACGATGTCGCCGCGGATGTCGCCGAACTCACCCGGCACGGCTGGCGGGTGGAGGCGCTGCGGCCCATGCCCGGCGCGGATCCGGCCGGTGGCGAGCTGTTCTTCGCCTTCCTGACCGCCGAGCGGGGATTCCGGATCGAACTGGTCGACCGCCGCGCCGAATCCGGCCTGCGGCAGTGCTGGGCCGCACCGGCCTGACGAGAGAGGACTCGATATGACAACCGTGGGCATCGTGACCGGCGCGGGACGAGGGATGGGCCTCGCCTGCGCGAAACGGCTGACCGGCGCGGTCGACGTGCTGCTGCTGGTCGATCGCGACGAGGCGACCGCACAGGCCGCCGCGGCCGAACTGGCCGGTGGCCGGGCGGCCGTCGAGGCGTTCGTTCTCGACGTCACCGATACCGACGGGCTGGCCCGGCTGGCCGCCCGGACCGCCGAACTGGGGACGCTGCGGGCGGTCGCGCACGCGGCGGGCATCTCGCCGACGATGGCCGACTGGCGGCGCATCCTGACCGTCGATCTGGTCGCCACCGCACAGCTGGCCGAGGCGTTGCGGCCGCTGGCCGTCGAGGGCACGGCCTTCACCTGCTTCGCCTCGATGGCGCCGCTGCTGGACCCGTCGCAGCCGGATCCGGCCGCGATCGCCGTCCTGGACGATCCGCTGGCGCCGGACTTCCCGGACCGGCTGCGCGAGGTGGTCGGACCGGGTCTCGAGGACACCGGTTACGCCTACACCTGGGCCAAGCGCGGGGTGCACCGCTTCGTGAAGTACGAGGCGGTCCGGCTCGGCGCCGCGCGGGCGCGGATCTGCTCGATCTCGCCGGGCACCATCGAGACGCCGCAGCAGATACAGGAGGCGGCGGCGCATCCGTCGATCCAGAAGCTGATCGACACCACACCGCTGGGCCGGCTGGGGCAGGCCGACGAGGTGGCGGGCGTGGTCGCGTTCGCGCTGTCCGATGACGCATCCTTCCTCAACGGTATCGACCTGCTGGTCGACGGCGGAGTGCTCGCCGCCGTACAACTGGCCGCCGCCGCCCGCTGAGCGCGGCGGTCAGGCGGGGGTCACCACGCGCAGGGCGAAGGCGACCATGCGGTCCACGTCGTCCGGGGTGGGCTGGGCCCGCCGCCACAGGTAGTCGGTGAGCACGCCGACGGTGGCGTGGGAGATCACCGACGCGTCGAAATCCGGGTCGGCACTGCCCAATTCGGCCAGGGCCGGGCGTAACAGCCCGCCCAGGCGGCTGCCGGGCAGCGGCGGGCCGGATTCGAAATCGGTGGTCGGCCCGCCCGCGTTCCAGAGGATGGCCCGGGTGGTGGTGGCGATGTCGTCGGTGGCCTGGGACAGCACCGCCGCCGCCCAGCGGCGGACCCGGCCCTCCGGCGTGGTCTCCTTGCTCATCTGATGGGTGACGTAGCCCATCAGGCGTTCGGTGCCGTCCTCCAGCAGCGCCCCCAGCAACGCGTCCTTGGACGGGAAGTGGCGGTAGAAGGCATCATTGGACAGCCCGGCCGCCGCGACCACATCGGCGACCCGGATGCGCGCGGTGGTGCCCCGGGTGCGGATCTCGGCGAGCGCGGCGTCGAGCAGCCGCCGGATCTCGTTGGCGTAGCCGGCCTCGCGCTTGGCCAGCGATCGCTGCGCGATGCGGCTGGCGACGTCACCCCCGGCGGGGGTCGGTTCGCCGCCGGCGGAAGTAACGAGATTCTCACCCATAAGAACAGTATTCTGATCGGACCTGGTCGGCGCAAACCGGTCCCACGAGCGGCAACGCCGGATAGACTCCGAAGAGAACAAAATTCTCCGGAATAAGAATGCGAGTACCGACTTGAAGGTCAGTATCGATCCGCAGCGTTGCCAGGGTCACACGTTGTGCGCCATGATCGCCCCCAAAGCATTCCAGCTCAGCGAAATCGACGGCCACTCGACCCCCGTCAGCGAGGATGTGCCCGTCGATCAGGAGGAGGCCGTCCGCGAGGCCGCGCATTCCTGCCCGGAACAGGCCATCAGCATTTCCTGACATCATCGGCGACTATCCGATTCGCCTCGTCCGGTGCGGGATTCGTACCTGCGCCGGGCGGTTGTCTTTCGCACGCGGCAATCGTCGATCACGGCGATGACACCTCCGGATTCGTTGTCCTGCCGGACCGCATCTCCGCGAAGATCCTAGGGCTGTTCGAGGACGTCGAACGGAACGGTGACCTCGACGGGGTCGTCGAGCAGCAGCACCCGCCGATGCACCGTGTGCACCAGGTAGCGGCGACCGGACCAGTCGAGGCGGTACTCCTCGATCTCTTCGATCCGTTCTTCCTTCTGATCCAACCGGACGATCAAATAGCGCGGGATGCCGGCGTGAGCGTATTGGATGCGCTTGTCGGTGATGTCGCTGTCGATGGTCGATTCCGAGGTCACCTCGACAACCAGCAGGATATGGTCGCGAACGGTGTTGACGTCGTACGGCTCGCAGTCGCGGATCCAGATGTCGGGGTAACGGATGTTCAGTCGCCGGTCCGGCGCGGAGGAGTCGGCATCGGCGAATCGGGCGGCGACGTCCGAGTCCACGATCATGCACGGCCCACCGTCGCGTCGTGCTGATTCGAGTGCGCCCGCCAGTCGCCGGACCACCCGGCTGTGGGTGGGACTCTGCGCCATCATTCGGATCACGTGTCCGTCGACGATCTCGATATCTCCGAGCGATTCGGTTGCGCCGTCGGCGAACTGCTCCGCCGTCAGACACAGCTCCGGGTGCTCATCGGGCGCGGTCATAACTGACATCATTGCAGTCCGATCCTCGCGATGACCACGACACGGGTTTCGGTGATGCGGACCAGCGGCAATGCCGGCCGGCGACATCATCACGGTTGTGTGTTCACCCTGTCGCACCCGCCGAGTACCCTGCCTGTACGACATCGGGTCCGACTTCAGGGGTGGTGAACTGTGCAGAACGGGCGTTGGACGGAGATCTCGCCCTCGCAGTTCGATCACGAGAAGGAAGGGCTTGACATCGTCAAGGCACTTCTGCCAGATGTTCCGCCGTTCCGTGCCTGGTCCAACTTCGAGTTCCGGGACAACAAGGGCCGCTGGCATGAGGTCGACCTGCTTGTCCTGGCTCGCGACACCCTCTACCTGATCGAGCTGAAGTACTACAGCGGGGTTCTGCGTGGCAACGACCACGTATGGAGCCGCAGTGGCCATCGCGCGGAGGACTCGCCACTGCTGCTGGCCAGGCGTAAAGCCCAGTACTTCGCCTCATTGCTCAAAGACCGCCTGGTCGAACGTGTGGGTCCTGTTCCGCGCGGCACCATTCCGTTCGTGCAGGAGCTGGTGTTTCTGCACCATCCGAGGATGGTCTGCGAGTTGCCGGCCAGTTCGGCGATCAATCTGTATGGGCTCGACGGTAACGAGGGCACCAGTCGGCTGCCCGGAATGTCGGAGCGACTGCTCGCGCCTACTGCGCGCGATCCGGTCAGCGAGGAGAAATCCCTGCTGCTGGCCGATTTGATGAAGGCGATCGGTCTGGCACCGCGCCGCCAGCGGGAGCTGGGATCGTGGGTGATCGACGAGGAGCCGCTCGGCGACGGCGACGGCTGGCAGGACTGGCCGGCGTTCCACCATGTCGACACGGAACGACAAGCTCGCATCCGTTTCTACCTGCCCAAGCCGGGTTCGAGCCCAGCCGAGGAGCATGCGCACGCGCGCGCTGTCGAACACGAATATCGGCTGCTGACCCGGCTCAAGCACGATGGCCTGCAGGTCCCGGTCGATGTCGTGAAAGATCGTGAGCTCGGTATCGGGCTGGTGTTCGTGCAGTCGAAAGACGTTGAGCGCCTTGATCTATGGCTCGCGGACAACGCGAATGTGCTGACCCTGGACGAGCAGTTGGAGTTGCTGAGCCAACTCGCCGAAGTGATCCAGTACGCTCACCGCCATCGCGTGGTGCATCGGACGCTGAACCCGCGGGCGATCGCACTGCGGGTCCGGGGCACGCATCGACTGCTGCAGGTCACGGACTGGGACAGTGCCGGTGTGCTGCCGGCCAACTCGGATACCGGTGTGTCGCGCCTGTCCGGGGGTCCGCTGAGCCTGACGGCAGACGCGCTGTCGGAGCAAGCGCGGCTGTTCGCCGCGCCGGAGGGACCGAGTCCCGCCGACCCGGTGCGGATGGATGTGTTCGGCATCGGTGCTCTGGCGTTCTACCTGCTCTCCGGTGGCATCGCACCCGCGACCGAGCGTGGCGAGCTGATGGACCGATTGCGTCGCGACCGCGGTCTGGATCTGGCGGCCGAAATGCCGGAGGTCCCATCAGCATTGCGTCAGCTGATACTCGACGCCACCACGCCGAGCCCCGGAGACCGGATCGCTGGGGTCACCGATTTCCTCGATCGGCTCGAGGACACTCGTCGCGATCTGATCGGCTCTCAGGGGGAGACCGATCCGCTGGAGGCCGGCCCCGGCAGCATGCTCGGCGACGGACGGTTCGAGTACCGGCGCCGATTGGGAGCGGGCTCCACGGCGGTCGGCATCCTTGCCGTGGATCATCGGGCCGGTGGTGCACAGCGGGTGCTCAAGGTGGCCCGCAACGACGAGGCCATCGCCCGATTGCGTGCCGAGGCACAGGTTCTCGGTACATTGAACGATCTCAACGATCCGCGGATCGTGCAGTTGATCTCAGAAGAGGTGATCGGCAACCGCACCGCACTGGTGCTGCAGTGGGCCGGTCGTACCACGCTCGCCGAGGAGCTGTCCGGCAAGTCCGGCGGTCTGTCGATCGACGTGCTCGAGCGGTGGGGCAGCGATCTGCTGTCGGCGTTGGTGACTCTCGAGCGGGCCGGTATCACGCATCGCGATCTCAAGCCGTCCAACCTCGGTGTGTTCTCGTCGAGTCAGCGCGCGGACACCCACCTGATGTTGTTCGACTTCTCCATGGCCGGCGTCGATCCCCGCAATATCGAGGCGGGCACCCCGCCCTACCTCGACCCTTTCCTCGGGCTACCGGGCGGCCGCCGTGCCTACGATTCGGCGGCCGAACGCTACGGTGCCGCAGTAGTGCTGTTCGAGATGGCAACCGGGACCGCCCCTCAGTACGGCCCCGACCCCCAGGCCAACGCGGCAACCGTCGACGACGATGTCACGCTGTCGCCGGAAATGTTCGAAAGTGCTGTCGCGGAACCGTTGTCGCGCTTCTTCGCATCGGCACTGTCGCGTGAGGCATCGGCACGGCCGGACACCGCCGAGGACATGTCGAAGGCATGGCGCGCCGTGTTCACCGAACTGGATGCCGCACCTGCCCCCGCCGACCCCGCCGACGCTGCCGCGAAGGCAACGGTCCTCACCGCGCTGGGTCAGGCCGGGCTGAGCGCCCGTGCCGTGTCGGCACTCGCCGCGATCTCGGTGACGACAGTCGGTGAGCTGCTGGCCCTGGACTCCACCCGCCTCAACCGGCTGGTTGCCAAGGAAGCCAAGAACACGCGCGTCGAGATCCGTGACCGGTATCGGCAATGGACTGCGAGCCTCGGGCGTCAAGCACCTGCAGTCAGCGGGCAGTACATGCTCAGCCTGGACGATGCGGTGCAACTGCTGCTGGCTGCACTGGGTACTCGCCGCACAACCCGGCGGTCGGCAGCGGAGCTGCTGCTGGGCGTCAAAGGCAACCTCGGCGCATTCGCCAGTGGGCACGAGCTGGCCCGGCAGTTGTCGAAAGCGCCGCAGCGGGGACATCAACTGATCAAGGAATTGCAGTCGGATTGGGCTGAGAACGACGCGGCGCGCGACCTTCTCGACGGCGTGATCGAACTCGCACAGAAGGTACTGCGCGATTCCGGTGGTGTCGTGGCGATCCCGACGCTCACCGCGGAGATCCGCGGGCGCATGCTTCAGCCCGCATCGACCGACTCCGAGTCACCTGCACCAGTGCTGGCGGAACGAGCGGCAGCAGGTTTGCTCCGCGCAGCTTTCGATCGCCTCACCGAACACGAGACTGCCGACGGTGCAAAGCGATTGGTCCGGCGTAGGCACGATGGCCGATTGGCGCTCGTCGCCGACGACGAGGTGCTGCTGGCGGCGGCGGAGGCGGCCGGAAAACGTGCCGACGAACTGGTATTCGGCAGCACAACGGTGGTGGTGCCGTCGGTCACCGCCGCACGAGAGCTGCGCGAGGCATTCACACGTGCTTACCGCAATGCCGCCGAACCGGGTGCCCGGGAACAGCTGCCGCCGGATTCGAAACTGATTCGCTTGGCGGCAGCCACTTCTCGCACGGCCGCGATTTCCGGTCGCGGCGAACTGTACCCCGTGCTCCTCGAAGCATCGGCAGCGGTGCGCTCGGCGCTGGCTGGGTTGTCCCAGTCGGAGTCGTTGACTCCCAACGAGGTTCGTGCTCGCGTTGCCGCTCGATTCCCGGCATTGGAGCGACTGCCCGCGCGGCCCGTGCTCGATGCGATGGTCGATCGGGCCGGACTCGGATTGACCTGGGCAGACGGCGTTTATCGCTATCGGGATGCGGTGCCCCCGAGCGAAACCTCGGTGCATACTCGGGCGGCAACCCTTACCGGAGAATCACCCGTGTCAGGGCCCGGAGCGCAGCTTGGCCCCATACTGTCCACCCGCCACACACTGCTACGGCAATCGTTGCAGGAGAACGGCTTCGTCGCGATCGGCGTCCCGATTCCGGCGGACCGCGCCGGCGAGCACGTGCGGGTCGCACATTCTCTGGCCACCTCGTTTCACGGTGAGATCATCGACGTGACGGACGAGATCATCACGGCGATGCGCGAACTCGCCGCAGAGCGTGGGGTGCCATGGGCCCTGGTTCGCAGCGCGGACGCCGCCATCGAGGGCAGCCGCGACGCACAGGGCTTGCAGGCGGTGCTGGATCAGGTGATGCCGCAACTGGTCTTGCGGCTCGAATCCACCGTGTTTTCCGGAGAGGGGGCGGGACCGGTGATTTTCACCGAACTTTCGCCTCTCGCCCGCTACGGGTACATGGATCTCCTGGCCCGGCTCAGCGATCTGTCGGCGCCGCGCCGGCGGCCCGTATGGCTAGTGCTTCCGCAGATCCGCGGTCAGCGGGGAGCGTTGGTGGACGGCAGACCGATCCAATTGAGTTCTCCTGGTGGACAATTCGTGACGTGGTCAGAAGCTGTCGGCGACAGTGGGAAGAGCGAATGATGACGGGTAGTGAGGGGTTCTCGGCGACCACATTGGTTGCGGTACTGCGTAAACAGGTGACAGCGCTGGAAGGCGACCTGCGCGACCGAGTGGACGGGGTTGATCCCGACACCCGTCAACCCGGCGTCTTCGATCGCTGGAGAAGCGAATACGATCACGCACTCACCGCGCAACGAACGGCCGCCTCCTGGCAGGAATGGCGCAACGAGCGGGTGACGCAGTCTGCGGTGGCGTGGGTGCTGCTCACGGTGTTCGCCCGTTACTGCGAGGACAACGCTTTGGTCTCGCGACTGTGGATCGCCGGCCCGAACAGTGACGCACGACAACAGGCACTCGATGCGCGCCGCGCGTACTTCACCGAGAATCGCGAGCACACCGATCGCGAATGGCTCGGGCAGATCATCGAGCACTTCGCCAGGCTCGACGCCACCAAGGGACTGGTGGATGAGTTCTCGCCGTTGCACCAGGTGACACCCTCCGGTGACGCGGCGCGTGCGCTGCTCGAGTTCTGGTGGCAGAAGGACGATTCCGGTGAGTCGCGGTGGGGTTTCACGGGAGTCGACACCCGCTTCCTAGGTGATGCCTACCAGGATCTGTCCGAGTATGCGAAGAAGACATACGCGCTTTTGCAGACGCCCGAGTTCGTCGAGGAATTCATCCTGGACCAGACTCTCGAGCCAGCGCTGGACGAGCGGTCGCTCGAAGGTTTCACTGTCATCGACCCGACATGCGGATCAGGGCACTTTCTACTCGGAGCCTTCCATCGGTTGCTCGAACGCTGGCAACGTGAAGCACCGGCGCTCGAACCCCGCTATCTTGTGAGCAAGGCTCTCGAGGGCGTGTTCGGCGTGGACATCAACCCATCAGCGGTGGCCATTGCCCGTTTCCGCCTCATGGTCGCTGCGCTGGAAGCCAGTGGTGACAAGTCGATTGAAAAAATGATCGACATCAAGCTGAATCTGGCTGCGGGTGACTCGCTGCTGTGGGGTGCACGGCAACAGGCTTTGGATGACGATCTGCTGACTTTTGGGCAGGCGCGGTTTGCCTACTCGACCGAGGATCAGGAGAAGCTCAAGGCGATTCTGCAACGAGAACATGATGCGGTGATGGGAAATCCGCCATACATCACGGTGAAGGACAAAGCTCAAAATCAGACCTATCGGGGACTCTATCACTTCTGCAAAGGTACCTATGCGCTTACGGTGCCGTTCATGGAATTATTCTTCGACCTGGCGAAGTCTGAAGGTGTGGCGTCGGGGCCTGGCTGGGTCGGTCAAATAACGTCGAATTCGTTCATGAAGCGTGAATTCGGTTCGAAATTGATCGAAGAATTCTTGTGCACTCGTGATCTTCGCCGGGTAATCGACACGTCCGGTGCATACATTCCTGGGCACGGGACGCCGACCGTGATCTTGGTGGGACGCAATTGCACTCCAGTCGGCGCTACTGTGCGGACAGTGCTGGGCGTCCGTGGAGAGCCGGGGCGTCCGGAAGTCCCAGCGAAAGGGATCGTATGGTCTGCGATCGCCGACCATGTTGATGAGCCCAATTTCGCCAACGGTTGGATTACGGTGGAGGATTTAGACCGCGTCTCGCTAGCGACGCATCCCTGGAGCCTCCGCGGTGGTGGTGCTGCGGAACTTGCTGAAATAATCGAGAGTGGGGCCGAGCGTAGGCTCGATTCAAGCCAACGGAGAACCGGATTTTTTGGTGACAGTCATGCCGACGAAGTATTCTTTCTTCCGATAGAGCTTGCACGCCGTGCGGGTGCACCAGCAAGCTACCTTGTCGCATCGTCTAGGGGTGAGAACGTACGTGATTGGGATGCTCAATCTGTAGCTGTTGCTCTCATTCCGTACAGCGAGTCTCGAGTGCTTATGGATTTTGATGATCTGAATTTTGATATTCAGAAGTATCTTTGGAGTTTTCGGTCAAGCCTCGGAGGCCGATCCACCTTCGGTGGCGGTACATACTTTTCATCGGGCCGCAAATGGTATGAGTGGCATCAACTTCCACGGGACGTGGGAACTTCCGATTTTGCTATTGCTTACGCTGAAATAGCGACCCATAATCACTTTACTATCGATCGTCTCGGTAAAGTGTTTAATCGAACCGCGCCTGTGGTCAAGTTGCCGGAAGGGGCGAGTGAAGACGATCACTTGCGACTACTGGGAGTCCTTAACAGTTCGGTAGCGTGTTTTTGGCTGAAACAGAATTGCCAGAACAAGGCGGGTGGAGGTATTGGGCGCGGCGACTCCGATGAGAGTTGGGAGCAGAGGTATCAATTCAATGCCACGAAGGTGAAGAGATTTCCGCTACCGCCAACCTGCATATTGGAACGTGCTCGCATTTTGGACGAGCTTGCACAGGAACTCGCTGCAACCTCTCCCTCTGTGGTTGTAGGGACTGGAACTCCGAACGCCGAGTTGCTCGATGCTGCATCTAAAAAATTCGAACACATTCGTGCTCTGATGATCTCCCATCAGGAGGAATTGGACTGGGAATGCTACGGGCTATACGGTTTGCTCGATGGGAGCGACCTCGTCTATACGAATGAGGTGCCCGGAGTCGCTTTGGGTGAGCGGGCTTTCGAGATTGTACTGGCTCGATCAATGGAAACTGGCGAACGCACTGTCTGGTTCGAGCGCCACCGGTCGAAGCCGATTACAAAGATTCCGACACACCTGCCCGGCGACTATCAGTCACTGCTACAGCGCCGTCTAGATATCATAGCGGCCAATCCGAAAATCAGGTTCCTAGAGAAGCCGGTGTACAAACGTACTTGGGCAGCCGAACCGTGGAGCAAGCGAGTCACCGAGGCCCTTCGTGACTGGCTGCTCGATCGTATCGAGGACCGCGCACTTTGGTTTGACGGCGACGGACGCCCCACAATGCGGAGCGTTGCCGTGTTGGCGGATCATCTAGATCGCGACGAGGGTTTCCGGAGTGCGTTGCAACTATGGGCCGGTAGTATCGATATCTCTACCTCAACTGCGCTGAATCGGCTGTTAACCGACGAGGGTGTGCCGTACCTTGCGGCTTTGCGTTACGAGCCGTCCGGCTTAGATAAGCGTAGTGCGTGGGAAAATACGTGGGAACTTCAGCGCCGCGAGGACGAAGGTGAAAAGCTGGCGACGCCGATCGCCATCCCGCCCGATTATAAGCCAGCCGATTTCAGGACCCCTGCGTACTGGTCCCGCCGAGGCAAGTTCGATGTGCCAAAAGAACGTTTCATCTCCTACCCCAGTGCCAGCCGTGACTCCGACCCGAGCGAGCTGCTCGGCTGGGCAGGTTGGGATCATGCCGAGCAGGCACTGGCTCTCGCCGAACTGATCGGCGCTCGCATCGATGACGGCTGGGAGGCGGACAAGCTGACCCCGATGCTGGCGGGTCTGGCGGAGTTGGCGCCGTGGGTTCGGCAGTGGCACAGCGAGATCGACCCCGAATATGGTGAATCGGTAGCCGACACGATCGATGAGGAACTGCGTACGCGCTGTGCGCAGGTCGGCGTCACCACCGAAGAGCTGGCGGCTTGGCGGCCGGCTACCACCAAGCGTGGGCGGCGGACCAAGAAAGCGACCACACCGGCATGAGTAGCATCGTTCCGCACTATCGGACCATCACCGAACTGCTGCAGAGCCGTTCGTTCTCGATCGATGAGTACCAGCGCGAATACAAGTGGGAGAGCCGCAACATCGAGGAGCTACTCTCCGACCTGCTCGGTAAGTTCGAAACGTCCTACCAACCGGGTGATTCGCCCAAAGCTGCCAGCGACTACGCGGACTACTTCCTGGGGTCGATCATCGTCACCCAGCGGGGCAGTAAGAACTACCTGGTGGATGGTCAGCAGCGGGTTACCTCGCTGACACTACTGTTGATCCATCTGTACCGGGAGACCAAGGCGCAAGACCTGCCCGCCGCGAGTGCGCTGGAACCGCTGATCTTCTCGGACAACTTCGGTGAGCCCAGTTTCAATCTCGATATCGCCGAACGAGTTCCGGTGATCCGGGCTCTGTTCAACGGCGAACCCTACAACGTCGATGGTAAAGAGGAGTCGATCCGGACAATCGTCGCGCGCTACCAGGACATCGAGAACTTCGAACTGACTCGCATACTCGGCGAGGGTTTGGCGACCTTCGTCTACTGGCTGATCCGCAAGGTCGGATTGATCGAGATCGCGACCGAGACCGACGCGCACGCCTACTCGATCTTCGAGACGATGAACGACCGTGGCAAACCATTGAGCCCGGTGGACATGCTGAAGGCGTATCTGCTGGCGCCGATTGATTCCGACAACGGGCGCAGCCAGGCCAACCGCGATTGGAAGAGCACAGTACTCGAGCTCACCTCGTGGGCACCCGATCCGGACCAGGAGCGCGACTCCGCTTGCATCAAGGCGTGGCTGCGTGCGCAGTACGCCGACAGTATCCGGGAGCGCAGGAAGGGAGCCGCGGACAAGGACTGGGAACTCATCGGCAGCACGTTTCATCGCTGGGCTCGGGACAACGAGAAACGAATCGGTGCAGGCGGCGATCAGCAGAACCTGTTCATCATGACCGAGGAATTCCCGTTCTTCGCACGAGCATATCGGCAGATCCTGGAAGCCGGGCGTACCTACACACCGGGGCTGAAGTCGGTCTACTACAACGCACACAACGACTTCACCTGGCAGAGCACCGTTCTGCTGGCACCGTTGACCGTCGAGGACGACAGCGACACCGTTCGTCGTAAGCTCGAGGCGACCGCTGCCTATCTCGACATCTGGCTGATGCGGCGAGTGGTGAACTACATCCGTGTCGGCTATTCCTATGCCGCGTACCCGATGTGGTTGCTGTGCAAGGACATTCGGCGGAAATCGCTCGATGACCTCATCGACGTCCTCATCGGTAAGCTGAACAGTGACGACACCACCTTCGAAAGCAGTGCGAGTCGTGGGCGGGGTGGGCTGTACGAGTTCGGGCTCAACCAGTTCAGTCGCCGGTACATCTACCATCTGCTCGCGCGCGTAACCGCCGAAGTGGAGGTTGGAGCGGGCAAGGGGGACCAATTCGATCATTACGTCGATCGAAACCAGAAGAACCCGTTCGACATCGAACACATCTGGCCTGACAAGTACACACGCTACCGAGACCAATTCGACAGTCGGCAAGATTTCAGCCTCTGGCGCGACGATGTCGCCGCACTGCTTCTTCTGCCTGCCGACGTGAACCGCAGCCTTCAGGACGAGCCGTTCGAGGTGAAGGCTGCGGACTACGCGAAGCAGAACTTCTACGCCGCGAGCCTGACCGATGCCGCCTACCGGCGTCAACCACAGTTCATGCAGTACCGCACGCGGGAGAATCTGCAGTTCGAGCCGTATCGGACGTTCGGTAAGGACGCGCAGGAGGGGCGCGGCAAACTCCTGCTGGCGCTGGTCGGCAAGATCTGGTCGCCGGACCGATTGGAGGATCTGCGACGATGAGTGTGCTGCTTCGCGATGTCATCGACATCCCCGAACAGGTCGGCAGCGACGATTATGTCCTCAAGCTCACCACGAGTACGGAGGACGACAACCAGATCCGTGCGACGCTCGACGAGTACGTCCTCACGGACTCGTTGCGCGAAAACTTCACCAGCGCACTGAATCTGGTGACCGACGCGGTGAAGCAGAACACCTCCCGCGCCGCGTACCTGGTCGGTTCGTTCGGCTCGGGCAAGAGCCACTTCATGGCGGTCCTCTACGCCCTGCTCGGCAACCATCCAGGGTTGCGGACCGCGAAGTTCAACGATCTCACCGGCCGCTACGACAGCCAGCTCAGCGGCAAGAAGTTCCTGCGCCTCACCTACCATCTGCTCGGCGCGAAGAGCCTGGAACAGGCCATTTTCCAAGGCTATGTCGAGCAGATCATGCGGTTGCACCCCGAGGCAGACCTGCCCGCGGTACACAAATCCGACAAGCTGCTCGGCGATGCCGAGAACCTGCGCGCCAGGATGGGTGACGAGAAGTTCCTCGCCGGCCTGGATACCAGTGCGAGCGACGGCTGGGGCGGGGTGCTCGGCGGGGGCGCTTGGGATCTGATCCGCTACCGGAACGCGCTCACCGCGCCGCCCGAGGACGAGAGCCGTACCCAACTGGTGTCGGCGCTGGTGCAGAACTATTTCTCGGCGTTCGTCGAGCAGGCCGATTACGTCGACCTGGACCGCGGCCTGCCGGTGCTCGCCGCGCACGCCCAATCGTTGGGCTACGACGCCGCGGTCCTGTTCCTCGATGAACTCGTGCTGTGGCTGGCGTTCTCGGTGAGTGACACCGAGTTCTTCGCCCGTGAATCGCAGAAGATCACCAAGCTGGTCGAGTCCTCCGGCACTCGGCGTCCGATTCCGTTGGTCTCGTTCATCTCTCGTCAGATGGATCTGCGCAAATGGTTTGCTGACGCTGGTGCGTCCGGCGCCGAGCAGGAGGCAATCGACCGCTCACTGAACTACCAACAGGGCCGGTTCCGTGACATCGAACTCGGTGACGACAACCTCGCCGAAGTGGCACATGCGCGGCTGCTGCGGCCCAAGGACGACAACGCTCGCCAGATTCTTGCTGATGCCTTCAAAGCGGTCAGCCGCACGCCTGCAGTGTGGGATGTGCTGCGCGACAGCATGAATACCTCCGATGAGCACCGTGGCGCGTCGGAGCGCGAATTCGAGCTGACCTACCCGTTCTCCCCGGCGCTGGTTGCGACCCTGCGCAACCTGTCGACGGTGATGCAGCGCGAGCGTACCGCGCTGAAGGTGATGCAGCGCATGCTCGTCGAACGCCGCGACACCCTCACGGTGGACGATCTCATCCCGGTCGGGGATGCCTTCGACCGGATCGTCGAAGGCAACGAGCCGATCGACGCACACGCGGGCACCTTGTTCAAGGCAGCTTCGGAACTGTTTCGCGGAAAAATGCTGCCGATGCTGTTGGACAAGCATCAGATCAGTGCCGAACAGCTGGAGCAGGATCCGGCGAGTGTGCCGTCGGGTTTCCGCGCGCACGAGCGGATCGCCAAGACGCTGCTGCTTTCTGCGATCGCGCCGAAAGTGCCTGCGCTGCGCGATATCACTGCCAGCAGGCTGGCCGCGCTGAACCACGGCTCGATCAAGACGCGGCTGCGCGGCGGTGAATGGCGAGTGGCACTCGCGGCCGTACGGGACTGGGCCAGCAAGGACGTTCCGGAGATCAGCGTTGCCGACGGGCAGGATCCGATCATCCGGCTCCAGCTTGCCGAGGTCGACTATCAATCGGTGATCGATCGGGTGCGCGGCGAGGACAATGTGGGCCGCCGCCGCGTGCTGCTGCGCAAGCTCATCCACCATGCGCTGGAGATCACCACCCAGGACGATTTGGCCGGCGCCGCAACCCGCACTGTGTATTTCCGCGGTTCGCGCCGTGAGGTGGATGTGGTGTACGGCAACGTCCGCGACCCTGCTTCGGTGCCGGAACAGAGCTTCGAAGCGCGCCCGGGTACTTGGCGTTTCATCATCGACTACCCGTTCGACGAGCACGACTTCTCCACCGCCGACGACATCATTCGGGTCGAACGGCTCATGATGTCCGGCGACCAGCACACTGTTGTGTGGTTGCCGAAGTTCTTCTCGCCTGCCGCGATGGACGATCTGGCCCTGCTGGTAAAACTCGACTGGCTGTTCGCGGGCAGTGGTGACCGCTGGCAGGAGAACTCCGACCACCTCTCCGTCAGCGATCGGGCACAGGCGCGCGGAATCTTGGAGAATCTCTGGCGTGGTACGACAACCAGCCTGGAGTTGTTGCTGCGCCAGGCATACGGGATCGAGGCGGCAGACCCCAAACGGTTCGTCGACGACCCCGGGCACACCGAGATACTGGTGTCGCTGAGTAAGGACTTCCAGCCGAAACTGCCTGCTGCACTGGGCTTACTGGATGCCTTCGAGAAGGTTGTGGACCAAGCGTTTGCCGCCACCTACCCCGCGCACCCGCAATTCGAACCAGCCGCCGAGGAGATCACGGCCCGGCAGTTCGAGGTCGTGCGTGGTTACGTGGAGCAGGCCTGTACCCATCGCGACGGCCGGGTGCCGACCTTGCCCGGTGCAGATCGCAAGACCGTCCGCCGGGTGGCCGCGCCGTTGCGGGTCGGCAAGGCGACCGAAGATCATTTTCTGTTCGGCGAGGACACCTTTGCGTTCTGGGCTGGTGAACTCGACCGTGCCGCAGCCGAATCCGGCAGTACGGTCACGGTGGGTACGTTGCAGCGCCGCCTCGATTCCCTTACTCCTGCATGGGGTCTGCGTCCGGAAGCACGCGACTTGGTGGTCAGTGCGTGGGCTCTGTTGCGTAAACGAGCCTGGTTCGAGGCCGGCGCCCCGATCGCGGCGCCGCCGCTGGGGCGGATCCGCGAAAGTATCGAACTGCGGGCCGAGCAGCTGCCCGAACAGGCCGCCTGGGATACCGCGCGCACTCGAGCCTCGGAGCTGTTCGGGTACACGATGCCACGGACCTACCTCACCGGTGCCAATGTCGCGGACTTCGCACAGCAGGTCCGGGTACGGGCGGCCGAGAAGCGCGGCGATCTGGACGAGCTCGTCCGGGAGCTGACCGCAGCGCACAACCGGCTCGACTTCGCCGCGGGAAGCAGCGACCGATGCACGGCCGCAACCGAACTCGTGCAGGCCCTGGATCGATTGCACAGTACTGCGGGCAATGTCGCGGTCATAGACCAGCTGGCCGCGCTGACCCTGCCGGTCGCTCACCCGACGGCAGGGCAGATTCGAGCGGATGCGGCCCGTGATGTCCGCGCCCTGCGCGGTTTCAAATGGCGCTTGCTCGACACGGTGCAGGTGGCGGCCGCACAGTCGGGGCCTCGCGCGGATTCCGCGCGGGATCTGCTCCGGCAACTGCGTGAAACCCTTTCGGTGCCCGGAACATCGCTGACCGAAGAGCTGGGGCATCGCGAGAACCGGATCGTCGACTGGGTGGTAAGCGAAACCCCTGCGTCGGCACCCACGCCGCCGGCGGTTGTTGTGCCATCGCGCGAGCCCACTCCGGATATCGACCCGCCATCGCGATCCGAACCCGAATCCTTGCGTCCGGTCACCGATCCGGAAACGGTGACCCTGCACGGGCTCGACGATGTCGACGAAGTGACCGAGCAACTGCGTGCCGCATTCGCAAAGCACGGCAGCCGAGTGCGGGTGAAGTGGTGGGTGGAGTGACCACCGCGCCGGTTTCTCAGCCGCTCATCGCCGCCAAACTCGCGAAGGCGGGGGAGAAGCGCTATCGGCACGGGGTACTCGGGCTGCGCGCCGCTCCCCAATGGGACAGTGGCAGCTTCGCCCACGACGGCGTCCGGGTCACCGTCGCCGCGTGCCCTTCCACTCTTGCGGTTTGGGAAGCGCTCGAAAACCGCAGCGACGGTGAGTGGTTGGTGATATTGACACCCTTGGAAGAAGATGAGCTCGGTTCCGGGGTGCTCGCGCATCTGGTGGACGGCCGACTGCTCACTCCCGATCCGTGGGATGCGTTGCGCAGCAACTTCGCCGCAGCGACCATCGAACCTGCGCTGTACCGCGTCGACAACGATCGTGCGCTGGCGACCGGTCTTCTCGCTGTGCTGTCGTCGTCGGCGTATACGCCGGCTCGCGGTGGCGTCCTGACTCGCGCACATGCGATGAGCGCCGTCGCCCGCAGCGCGCTGGCAATGACCGACGATCCTGCCATCGAGATCGACACCCTCACCGTCCTGGAATGGAGCCGGCACAGCGGGGTCGCCGCGCAGGTGACGGAATTGGCCAGAGTGGGCGGTCCGGGGTTGTTCGCCGCATTCACCGAGTGGTTGGGAGAACGCTCGGGCCGGCTCGGCCGCGTGGTGAGCTCGCTGCTGCGCTCCGGCCGGATCGCCGACCTGGTACCGCTGGGGCTCATCGCCGGACTGCTCGAGCCGCAACAGTCCGGAAGCGAACTCGCCCGCGGGCTGTTCCTCGGCCGATTCGAGCTCGGTGCACCGAGTTTGGACGATCTCCGCGGATGGTATCAGGACTCGGCGAGCCTCCTCACCCGATCGCTGACCACGCGCGAGATCCATGTTGTCCTCGCCGACGCCGAGCGGCATGTCCACGCACTCGGCATCGATGAATTGGCTGGCGGTTCGGAATTCCTGCCCCGAGGTCTGCAGGCCCGGTTGGGCGCCCTTTCCGAAGCTATCGATGCGATGCTTCCTGCCGCCCTCGGTGATCCGGATGTCGCGATCTCCGGCGTCGGCCTGGCCTCGATGGAGGCCGCCTGGTTGCGGGTGCAGCAGCACTACCTGGCCAAGACGGACGCGGCCTGCGCCGCGTTCGCTGCGGGTGTCCGCTTGGTTCGCTGGCTCGCCTCGGCTGCCCCGGTATCGAGCGATCTCGCAGACCTCACCGATCGGTATGTGGCCGAAGACAGTTGGGTGGACACCGCCCTCTCCGCAGCTCGGCGCGGAGCGGAGCTGCCCGGCTCGATCGCCACGCTGCGTACGGTCATCGACCTCGTCTCCCAACGCCGCCGCCGCCATGATCGGCAATTCGCCGGAGCCCTCGCCGCCGCATCACAGCCTGCGGTTCCCGGGGTCGAAGAAATCCTGCGGCGGGTCGTGCTGCCACTCGCGGAGTCCCGGCCCACCCTACTTCTGGTGCTCGACGGGTTGTCGATGGCGGTGACGAATGAACTCTTCTCGGGCACAACCGAACTCAGCTGGACCGAAGCATCGGTTCCGGGCCTGGTCGGCAGCGGAACGCCACGCCGGGCAGGAGCCCTCGCGGTACTGCCCACACTTACCCGGCGCAGTCGCTGTTCATTGCTGTGCGGAGATCTGCGTGAGGGAGATGAACAGGCCGAACGTGCCGGATTTGCGGCGGTTCTGCGCGCATCCGGGCTTCAGGCACCCGACGGCCGGGCCGATCCCATCTTCCACAAGAAGGCACTCGACAGTGTGCCCGCCGGGGCGGCACTCGCGACCGAGGTGAACGACGCGATAGGGGACACCGAAGGCCGGCGACTTGTGGCGGCTGTGCTGAATTACGTGGACGACACGCTGCACCACACCGATCCGGGACGTGCTACGTGGACCGTGGACACGATCCCGCACCTCCGGCCACTGTTACAAGCCGCCCATCGTGCGGGACGGGCGGTGATTGTCACCTCCGACCACGGGCACGTCATCGAACGCCGCGAAAGCGTCAGACTGGACCGCGCCAATCTGTACGGGCAACGCGCACACGCCGACACAGGCCGGGTCGACGACAGTGAAATACTGGTGGAGGGTCCGAGGGTACTGACCGATACCAGCGCCGCCGTACTCGCCGTTGACGACACCGTGCGTTATGGCGTGGTCAACGCCGGCTACCACGGTGGTGGCTCGCCGGCCGAGGTAGTGGTGCCGGTTATCGCGCTCTATACCGGCCAGTGTCCGGAATCGCTGGATTCGGGTGATGTCGCGGTCGAGCCGCAATGGTGGAACGCGGCTCTGCCCATTACCCAAGAGCCGGTCCCGGTCCGCGTCGCACCCGCGGGTCAACGCAAGTCGGTGCCGTCGGAACCCAGCCTTTTCGACGAGCCCGTTGCGGCGACACCGAAGCTGTCCGAAAGTATTTTGGCCACAGCGATATTCGTCGAACAACTGCGGCTTGCCGGCCGGGTCGTGGTTCGACCGGAACAGATCTCCGCTCTGATCGATGCGCTGGCCGCGGCCGGTTCACGTGAACTCCCGCTCGCCAAGGCGGCGACGGTGGTGCAAGTTCCGCCTGCCCGCATCAAGGGTGCACTGCTGCAGATCAAACGAGTGCTCGATGTCGAGGGCTACGAGGTGCTGCTGCTGGACGATGGTGCCGTCCGGCTCGACGAGGCCGCACTGCGGGAACAATTCGGGGTATCCCGTTGACCGCCCCCGTCTCTGCACGCCGCCGCCGCGAAATCCTCGACGCACTGCGCCGAGGCACGGTGCCGTCCAACGGACTGGATCAGCTGGCTGTCGGGCTCGATCGGTTCGAGAACGAGTTGGACGCCGAATTGAGTGTGGTCGCCGGCGGCGGGGCAATGTTCAAGGCGGTGCGGGGCGACTACGGCTCCGGAAAGACCTTTTTCGCCCGTTGGCTCGCCGACCGTGCGCTCAAACGCGGTTTCGCGGTGGCAGAGGTGCAGATCAACGAGATCGATACCCCGCTGCACCGGTTGGAAGCGGTGTACCGACGCAGCATCGAGTCGCTACGCACCGCCTCAGTGCCGCCGAGTGCGCTGAGGCCGATCCTGGATGGATGGCTGTTCACCATCGAGGACGACGCCGAATCCCAGGGCATCGATATCGACGCGCTGCTGGAACGTAGGCTGGCCGCTGTCGCGACGCGGGCACCGGTGTTCCCCATGGCAATTCGTGCGTATCGCAGGCACGTCGCCGAGGGCGACAACGATTCCGCCGACGGGCTGGTCGCGTGGCTGGGAGGTCAGCCGCATGTGGGAGCGTCGGTCAAACGGCAGGCCGGAATAAAGGGTGATCTCGACAACTCGTTGGCACTTGGATTCGTTCGGGGGCTGCTCGCTGTGTTAGCTGATGCGGGTAGTGCCGGGCTACTGCTCGTTCTCGACGAGGTCGAGACTCTGCAACGGGTTCGCACTGACTCACGAGCCAAGGCGCTCAACGCGCTGCGGCAACTGGTGGACGAGGTGCACGATGGGCACTTCCCCGGCCTCTTTCTATTGATCACCGGGACACCCGCGTTTTTCGAAGGGCGTCAAGGCATTGCGCTGCTGCCCCCCCTTGCGGACCGGCTGCACACCGATTTCTCCCGCGATCCGAAGTTCGACAATCCGCGTGCACCACAGTTGCGGCTCACCGGTTTCGATCTGGATCGGCTGGTGGAACTCGGTGGCCGCGTACGTGAGCTCTTCATTTCCGGGGTGGAAGATGCCGACCGCATACGTTCTGTTGCCGACGACAAGTTCTTGCATCGATTCGCCGCATCGGTCGCCGGCAAGCTCGGTGGCCGAGTGGGCGTGGCACCGAGGCTGTTCTTGCGCAAACTTGTCGATGTACTCGATGTGATCGAACTGAGTCCTGACTTCGATCCCTATACCGACTACACGGTGAAGATCACCGAATCCGAGCTGTCCGATACCGAACGCGAGATCGCGTCAGTTGACGACATCGAGTTGGATCTGTAGTGGACGTGTTCGCGCAACTGCATCCCGGAGTGCAGTATCACCTGGCGAACACCCTGCGCTGGGATGGGTTGCGGCCCACCCAAGCGGCCGCAGTCGGACCGATCATGGCCGGTTCGGATGCGCTGGTCATTGCCCCTACGGCGGGTGGAAAGACCGAGGCGGCTATGTTTCCGTTGTTGTCGGAGATGTCAGAAAAGGACTGGCAGGGTGTTTCGGTGCTCTACATCTGTCCATTGCGCGCGCTGCTGAACAACTTGCAGCCCAGACTGCACGGTTACGCACAGTGGCTGGGCCGGGTAGCCACCGTGTGGCACGGTGATGTGGGGCAGGACGCGCGGCAGCGGATCATGCGAGATCGGCCGGATATTTTGCTGACCACGCCGGAGTCGCTCGAAGCGATGCTGGTTTCGACCAAGGTCGAATCGCGTGTGCTGTTCTCCGGGCTGCGGGCTGTTGTGGTCGACGAGGTGCACGCCTTCGCAGGTGACGACCGTGGTTGGCACCTGCTCGCCGTGCTGGAGCGGTTGTCGCGGATCAGCGGCCGGGAAATACAGCGAATCGGTCTGTCAGCGACGGTCGGTAACCCTGACGAGTTGCTGAAGTGGCTGCAGGGCGGTTTTGTGGACCGTCCGCGGGTTGTTGTAGCGCCCGCGATTGTCGATACTGCCGGCACACCTGATATAACGGTCGACCACGTCGGGTCCATCGAAAACGCAGCGACCATCATTGCTGCGCTGCATCAGGGCGAGAAACGATTGGTATTCGTAGATTCGCGAAGGCGTGCCGAGGAGCTCGGTGCTGCGCTACGAGCAAGAGGAATTCAGACCTACCTCTCGCACTCGTCATTGTCGTCAGCCGAGCGGAAACGCTCGGAGGAGGCGTTCGCGGAGGCCAGGGATACAGTCATCGTCGCCACGTCGACACTCGAGCTGGGCATCGATGTAGGTGACCTCGATCGGGTGATCCAGATCGGATCGCCCCGAACGGTCGCGTCGTTTCTGCAGCGGCTCGGCCGGACCGGACGGCGAGCGGGTTCGGTGCGCAACTGCCTGTTTCTGTGCCTGGACGAAGACACGGTCCTGCTGGCGTTGGGAATGCTGCATCGCTGGTCGCACGGCTGGGTGGAACCGATCATTCCGCCGCCCTCACCACACCACATCGCTGCCCAGCAGTTGCTCGCTGTGTGCCTGCAAGAGGGCAAACTCGGGCTGCGGACCTGGCGGCGATGGTGGGGTTCGCTTCCCGTGTTCGACGAGACGGCCGAGCAGATCTTGGAATTCCTCTGTACCGAAGGCTATTTCGAGCGGGACGGCGACTTCCTGCACATCGGGCCGGAGGCGGAACGGCGGTTCGGCCGACGGTATTTCTCCGATCTGACCGCAGTATTCAGCGCGCCCCCGGAACTCCGTGTCATGGCGGGCCGCAACGAGATCGGCACGATCGGTACCGACCTGCTTGTCGAAGAGGTCGACGGGCCCCGTGTGCTGCTACTCGGCGGCCGGTCCTGGCAGGTCACCCACGTGGACTGGTCGCGTAGGCGATGTTTGGTCGAGGCTGTCGAATCAGGCGGTCGAGCCAAATGGTCGGGCCTGGGATCCGGTGTGTCCTATGAGGTCACACGAGGGATGCGTGCGGTTCTGTTGGGTGAGGTCCCCGACGGGGTTAAACTGACCAAGCGTGCGATTGCTGCGCTCACTGCACTGCGCATGCGCCACGAGTCCACTATTCTGCTGGACGCAGTTGTCGTCACACTGCCTCCCGGCGGGGCGGGGCGTTGGTGGACATGGGCCGGAACGGCGGCCAACCGCACCTTGCAGGCATCCTTGCCGGATATTGTCGATCCACGACAGCGTGTCGATGAGCAGTCGCTGCGGCTGCTTCCCGGGCTGTCGATACAGGAAGTATCCTCCGCTCTTGCCGAGGTGACGTGGAGCCCGCCGGGAGTCAGCCGAAATGCTGTGGCGGGCCTGAAATTCTCCGCCGCATTACCACCTCGTCTGGCCGAGGAGACGCTGGGGCGGCGGTTGGGCGACGAGACGGTCGCACGTGGTGTTGTCGCCGAGAATCGGCGGCTACTGCTGTAGTGGCATCACACGCACTGTGGCAAGATGTCGACTCAGTGCGACGGATCCGGTCCGGGCCAGGCGGGATTGTTCCGGTGCCAGTGCGGATCGTTCGCGTGCGGGGTGACCGTCGTGTGATCGATGTCGACCTCGCACCGCGGGCACCGGGTGGACACGGTGATCGGGGTGCCGCACTCGTGCTCGAAGACCACCGGGGGTTCCTCGGCCAGCCAGCGATCGCCCCACAGCCGTAGCGCGGTCAGCACCGGTTGCAGATCGCGACCGGCGGTGGTGAGGCGGTATTCGAAGCGTGGCGGATGTTCGCTGTACTGCGTGCGGTACAGGATTCCCGCCGATTCCAGGGCCCGCAGCCGGGCCGTGAGGATGTCCCGGGGCGCGCCGGTGCCCGCCGCGATCGTGCCGAACCGGCGGTTGCCCAGGCTGATCTCCCGGATCGCCAGCAGCGCCCAGCGCTCGCCGACGATCGACAGTGCCGTCGCGATCGAACAGGGCCGGCCCGGCAGTTCGGCGGCCGAGTGCCGTGCGGGGGTGGTTTCCACGGCCATACCTCCTAGGTTGTCATATCCAACCGACTCGCTTAGCCTCATGTGAGTTTGATTTCCAAACTTACAGGATCGGCGTGCGACGGCGAGGTGGCGGTGTGAGCGAACTGGCGAGTGAACCGGTGACACAACGGGATTCGGTGGATCGGCCGCCGGGCCGCGCCTTCGGCGTGGTCTTCCTGCTGGTCGCCGCGGGTATCGCGATGTCGAATCTGGACCAGTTCATCGTCAACGTGGCGTTGCCGCAGATCGGGGACCGGCTCGGGCACGAGTCGCTGAGCTCGGTGTCGTGGGTGCTCAACGCCTACGCGGTGCTGTTCGGCGCGCTGCTGGTACCGGCCGGGAATCTGGCCGACCGCTTCGGGGCGCGCGGGGTCTACCTGTGCGGGATCGCCGGATTCACGGTGGCCTCGCTGGCCTGCGCGCTGGCGCCGAACGTCTGGCTGCTGGTGGCGTTCCGGGCGGTACAGGCGGTGGGGGCGGCGGCGATGGTCCCGGCCTCGCTGGGTGTGCTGCTGGCGGCCACCCCGGCGGAGAAGCGGCTGACCGCGATCCGGGGCTGGACCGCGATCAGCGGCGCCGCGGCGGCGCTGGGTCCGGCGCTGGGCGGCGTGCTCACCGAGGCCGGGTGGCGCTGGGTCTTCCTGATCAACGTCCCGATCGGGCTGGTCGTGCTGGCCGCCGGTCCGGCGCTGCTGCCGAAGGCGCCGGCGCGCACGGGCACCCGCTTGCCCGATCTGCCGGGCGCCGCGCTGGTCACCGCGGCGATCGGCCTGCTGTCGCTGGCGGTGGTGAAGGGTTCGGACTGGGGCTGGACGTCGGCGGCGGTGCTGGGCAGTCTGCTGGCCTGTGCCGCACTGCTGGCCCTGTTCCTCGCCTGGTGCGCGCGGGCGGCCGCGCCGGTACTTCCGTTGTCGCTGTTGCGGATTCGGCCCTTCGCCGCGGCGTCGCTGGCGAATCTGCTGTTCGCGGTGCCGTTCGCGGCGATGCTGTTGTCGAGTGTGCTGTGGGCCGAGACGGTCTGGCACTGGTCGGCCATGCGCACCGGCCTCGCGGTCGCACCCGGGCCGCTGATGGTGCCGCTGCTGGCCGCCGAGGGCGGGCCGCTGGTGACCCGCTTCGGCCCGGCCCGGGTGACCGCGGCCGGTTGCGTGATCTTCGCGGCCGGTATCGGCTGGTGGATCGCCACCATGCGCGCGGCAGCCGACTATCCCGTCGCCATGCTGCCCGGCATGCTGCTCACCGGTATCGGCGTGGGGCTGACCCTGCCGACCCTGATCGGCGCGGCGGTCACCGCGGTACCGCCGGACCGCTTCGCCACCGGGTCCGCGGTGGTGTCGATGGCCCGCCAGGTCGGCGCGGTGCTCGGCGTCGCGGGGCTGGTCGCGATCCTCGCCCGCGCCGGTGATCCGGAACATGTGTTCCGGCAGGGCTGGTGGCTGATTGTGGCCACCACGCTGCTGACCGCGGTGGTCTATCTGGTGGTCGCGCGCAGGCCGGCGGCGGTTCGGTAGCGGTCGAGTTCGGTAGCGCGCCGGGTCGGTGCGGGTGACACCGACCCGGCGCGCTTCGCGGTTCCGGCTACTGCTCGCCGGTTCGCGGGTGGGCCTGTGCGAGGTTGCCGCCGTTGCCCGCGGGTCCGGGCCCGGCGGTGTGGCCGTTGGTGAGAGCCGGTCCGGGAGTGGGGGTTTCGGCGAGCGGGGCGGCGGCGGGGACGAGGTCCTCGGCCTCCGGCCGGGCCCGGCCGTCACCGGCGAACCAGGAGGCGACCGCGCCGACGAGCATCATCACCGCGGCGGCCAGGAACACCACCACCAGGCCGGAGTGGAACGGGCCGGAGATCAGGTGGGGGAAGAACTGCTGGCCGGTGAGTACGTCGCCGTGGACGCCGGGCTGGTCCAATGCGCCGGTGGGCCCGAGCAATTCCTTGATCGGGTTGTAGCCGAGGAAGGCCGCGAACAGGCTGCCCACCGGTGGCAGATTCGCCACCTGATCGGCGATGTGGGCCGGGACGCCCTGATCGCGCAGGCCGGTGCCGAGGGTGCCGGGCAGCGTCCGGGACAGGCCGACGATCATGAGCGAGAAGAAGACTCCGATCGAGATGGCCAGGCCGCTGTTGAGGATCGTGCCGCGCACACCCGAGGCCGCACCGCGTTGCGCGGCGGGCACACTCGACATCACGACCGCGGTGTTCGGCGAGGAGAACATGCCCATCCCGAATCCGGCGCCGAACAGGATCAGTACGAACCAGAGATATTGGAAATCCACGGGTATCGCGATCAGCAGCACGAAACCCACTGCGGTGACCAGGAATCCGCCGGTCGCGAGCCAGCGCGCGCCGTAACGGTCGGACAGCCAGCCCGACAGCGGTCCGGCGGCGAGGAATCCGACCGTCGTCGGCAGCATGTAGATACCGGCCCACAGCGGAGTGGACTCGAAACTGAAGCCGTGCAGGGGCAGCCAGATGCCCTGCAACCAGATCACCACCATGAACTGCAATCCGCCGCGGCCCACCGAGGACATCAGACCGGCGAGGTTGGACAGGGCGAAGGCCCGGTTGCGCAGCAGCGCCAGCTGGAACATCGGCTGGGCCACTCGGGTTTCCACCACGCAGAACACGACCAGCAGCGCGAGGCCGCCGATGATGCCCGCCAGCACCCACGGGTTGGTCCAGCCGGTGGTGGAACCGCCGTAGGGCTGGATACCGTAGGTGATGCCGGTGAGCAGGGCGGTCAGGCCCAGTGCGAAGGTGACGATGCCGGGCAGGTCCAGCGAGCCCGGTGTGCGGCGGCCGATCTCGTGCAGTGAGCGGTAGGACCAGATCGTGCCGATCACGCCGAACGGCACGCTGACCCAGAACACCGCGCGCCAATCCCATTCCGCCAGTGCGCCACCCACGACCAGGCCGAGGAACTGCCCGGCGATCGAGGCGACCTGGTTGATGCCCAGCGCCATCCCGCGCTGTTCGGCCGGGAAGGCGTCGGTGAGGATCGCCGCCGCGTTGGCCATCAGCATGGCGCCGCCGATGCCCTGGATGACGCGCCAGGTGATCAGCCAGATCGCGCCGCCGCCGTGCTGGAACGGGTCGAACGAGGTGGCGATCGCGGCGATCGTGAATGCCACGAAACCGTAGTTGTAGATGCGGACCCGGCCGTACATGTCGCCGAGGCGGCCGAACATCACCACCAGCACCGCCGAGGCGAGCATGAAGCCCATCAACAACCAGAGCAGATAGCTGACGTTGCCGGGGGCCAGGGGATTCAGGTCGATGCCGCGGAAGATGGCCGGCAGCGAGATGATGACGATCGACGAGTTGATCGTGACCACCAGCATGCCGAGCGTGGTGTTCGACAGCACCACCCATTTGTAGTTCGGATGCTCGCGCCCGACCCGGAACCGGCCGCGCGGGCCGGAATCCCCGAGATCCGGACGGGAGTCGGTGCGGGAGTCTGACATCGTTGCGCCTCCTAGGGGGACGGAGCGCCGACCCGGTCCAAAATAGTTGCTTAGCGCATACTAACTACAGTGTGGCCCTCCGCACAGCGCAAGTGCGCTGCCTAGGATCGGGGTATGGACGAGATCCTCGTGGAGCACCGGGACCGGGTCGCTGTGGTGACCGTGCACGCCCCGGACCGCCGAAATGCGTTGACGCTGGACCTGTCCGCCGAGCTCGCGGCCGCCGTCGCGGCCGCGGAACGAGACGTTTCGGTACACGCGCTCGTGGTCACCGGCACGCCGCCCGCCTTCTGCGCCGGCGCCGACCTGACCGCGCTGGGCGAGGCCCGGGAACAGGGCCTGCGGGCCATCTACGCCGGATTCCTCGCGGTCGCGCAGTGCGCGCTGCCGACGGTCGCGGCGGTCGGTGGCGCGGCCGTCGGCGCCGGGCTCAATCTGGCGCTGGCCGCCGACGTCCGGATCGCCGGTCCGCGTGCCCGTTTCGACGCGCGCTTCCTGCGGCTGGGCATCCATCCCGGTGGCGGGATGACCTGGATGTTGCAGGCGCTGGTGGGTCCGCAGCGCGCCGCGGCGATGACGCTGTTCGGCGAGATCCTCGGCGCCGAGGCGGCAATCGCTGCCGGGCTGGCACATCGTGTGGTCGACGGCGATCACGAGGCCCTGGTGTCCGCGGCGGTCGAGTTCGCGGCCGTCACCGCCGAGGCGCCGCGCGACCTGCTGATCACCACCAAGCGCTCGATGCGCACCACCCGGACCCTGGCCACCCACGCCGAGGCGGTCGACATCGAGATCGTGCCGCAGCTGGCCTCGATCGACTCACCGGAATTCGCCGCCCGCCTGAACGCGACGAAGGGCCGGATCACCTCGAAGTGATCCGGCCCCTCGGGCGGGCGCCGCGCCGGCCACGACTCCGGCCGGCGCCCGGCGGGACGGTCAGATCTGGGCCTGGTCCTTGCGGACCGTCACCGGCTCGGCCAGCCGCTGCTCGTCGCAGACCAGCTGCAACTTCTCCAGGGTCTCCTCCAGTCCGGCGCCGAGGCGGGCGCCGGGGGTGAAGGTGGCGGGCAGGTTCCGCATGCCCTGGATGACGCCGATGGTCTCGTAGTGCACCGCACCCTCGGGATCGCAGCGGAAGTCCGGCATCCGATCCAGCACCGCGGTGAGCATGCGCTTGAACACGGTGCGCGCCACATTGGATCCGATGCAGCGGTGCACACCGAGGCCGAAGCTGTAGTGGCGGTTGCCTTTCCGATCCAGCACGATCTGCTCCGGATCCCGGAACAGGTCCGGGTCGCGGTTGGCCATCGCCCACGACAACCACAGCCGCTCACCCTCTTTGAGGGTCATGCCGTCGAGTTCGAGGTCGGCGGCGAGCGTGCGGCCGTCGCCGGGGGCGGGGGTGTAATAGCGCAGGAATTCCTCGGTCGCGGAGTCGAGCAGCAGTTCCCGTTCCCGGCTGAGGATTTCGCGATCCTCGGGATGCTGGGACAGCCACTCCAGCGAATGCGCGGTCAGCGCGGTGGTGGTGTCGAAGCCACCGCCGATGATCAGGGCGAGATTGCCGAGGATCTCCACGTCCGGCAGCGGTTCGCCGGCGATGCGCGCCTGGATCAGCGCGTTGATCATGCCGGGACGCGAATCCTCCTTGATCTCGGCCATGTTCAGGGCCAGATCGGTGTACTCGGCCATCAGCAGTTCGACGACGCGGGGCATGTCCGGCGAATGCGGGGGCGTGTAGACCGAGGCGTGCGCGGGCTCGTTGTAGATGGTCCACTTCTTCAGCGGGATGCCCATCATCGCCAGAGTCAGCACGGCGGGAACGATATTCGCCAGATCGTCGACGAAATCGATACTGCCGCTCTCGATCTTCTCGTCGAGGCAGGCGCGCACCACCTCGTCGACGAACGGGATCCAGCGGGTCACCGCCGCCGGCGACAGGTACGGATTCAGCAGCTGGCGGTACTCGCGGTGCTCGGGCTCGTCCATCTCGAGGATCCCGCCGCGGGCGTGCTGCGTGCTCCGGTCCGGGGGCGGGATCGAGATGCCCCGGTAGCCACGGCGCTCGCCGAACAGGTCGTTGTCGTTGGAGATGTGCGGCGACCGGGCGAGGGTGAACACCTCCCGGTTGCCCGCGGCCACCCAGTGGCCGCCGTAGGTGTCCGACCAGGCCAGTGGACACCCGGAGTGCATCTCCTCGGTGATCTCCTGGAACCGGTGGCGATATTCTGCGGTGTGCCGATCGAAGTGATAGCGCTTCGGTTTCTCAGCATCATCGGTGACGGCCGTCTCGTCGCTCATCGACGGGTGTCCTCCTCTCGAGTCGTGCGGCTTCCCGACGTGATGAGAACCACACTTGCTCAAATGAGAACGCTACTCTCGCCCCAGCTCCCCCGGAGCGTTTTCGGTTTCCTCGATCAACCGAATTCGCTCGGCGGTGGCCACCGCCTCCGGCGCCGCCCTACACCGGCGCCTTCGCGCGGGCCAGGTCCGCGGCGTCCTGGAGCGCCTGGCCCTTGGCGAAGCCGTAGTAGGCCGAGAACTGCAGGACGATCTCGTCGAGTTCCACCGGGGTGACGTCGCCGGACTCCACCGCCGAGGTGACGTGCGCGCGCAGCGGCATCGGCGAATCGTCCAGGGCCACCGCGGGAATCGTGATGAGCCGGCGGTCGCGGCGGGTCAGGCCCGGACGCTGCCAGACGTGCCCGAACACGAAGTTCAGGATGCCGGCGTGCTGGTACGGGGTGTTCGCCGGCGGTGCGGAGATCAGGTTCACCTCCGCGAACTCCTTCGCGCCCAGCTCCATTCGCCGCTCCCAGTCGTCCGGGCCGAGTTCGGCGTTGTCGATGCGCGGCCACGGCGGGGCCGTCTCGCCGCGCTCGGTGTGCAGACGGGCCCACTGCGCGCGGACCTCACCCTCCAGATGCGAGGCCTTCGGCCAGCCGCAGTAGACCGCGAAATGCAGCACGAACTCCAGCATTTCCGGCAGGGTGATATCGCCGCTGCGCAGGGCGGCGTAGACGTGATCGGCGATCGGCTGCGGCGAATCCGCGGCCGCGACGCAGGTGAGCGTGACCCAGCGCCGCTCCCGGCGGGACAGGCCGGGCCGCGACCATACCTGCCCGAAGACGAATTCGAAGGTCGCCGCCTCGAAGGGGGTCGCCGGCTCGGGCGGCTCGATGGTCATGACCTCGCGATAGATCTGCTGGGCACGGTCCGGCACGGTTCGCTCCTTCGTTGCGCTGCGGCTGTCCGTCACCACCTTAAGACAGTTGTCTTTACGAATCCAGGGTCTCTTTCGCGACCCTGTTAGGATGCTTCCCGGTATCAGGCGGCCCGCAGAGGAGGGGAGATGGCGCTGCTTCCGGCCCGGGAGGCGATCATCGTCACGGCCGAACGGCTCTACGCCCGGCACGGGATCGAGGGAGTCTCCCTGCGGCAGATCGGCGCCGCCGCCGGAAATGCCAACAATTCCGCGGTGCAATACCATTTCGGCTCCAAGGATCAACTGATCCAGGCGATATTCGAATATCGCGAGCCCCGGCTGCGGCAGCGCCGCGCGGAATTGACCGCCGAACGCCGCCCGGCCGATCTGGCCACCCGCATCGAATGTCATGTGCGGCCCATCCTGGAACAGGGCGCCGAGGCGGGCAGCAATTACCTGAGTTTCATCGCGATGCTCCAGCAGCACGGCCACCGCGACGTCTTCGACCGCGTCTCCACCCAATACCGCGACGAGAACGAGAAATTCCGGAACCGCGTCCGCGCCGACCTGCCCGACCTCCCCGAACCCCTGCGCACCCACCGCATCGCCCAGGCCCTGTCCTTCGCCGTCCACGCCGCCGCGCTCAACGAACAGGCCGCCGCGGCGGGCCGCACGGTCCTGCCCTTCGAGGTCCACGTCCGCGACGTCCTGGACGGCCTCGTCGGCTTCCTCACCGCCCCCGCATCCCCGGCCGCCCTCGCCGCCATCGCCGACCTCGACGTCCACGACAGCCTGTCCTGGCCCCTACCGCACTGAGCCGCCGAACGGTTCAGGAGGTCGCCCGCCGCGGCAGCGCCACGAGACGGGCTCGTCCTCAGTGCTCGCCGCGGATCAGGTGCAGGGGAGCGTGGTTGGCCCAGCCGTCGCCGGGCCAGTTGAACCAGCCGGCGGAGGCGTAGGTGCCGCCGTCGGGGTGGAGGGTGGTGCCGGTCAGGTAGGTCGACAGGCGGGAGGCCAGGAACACCACGCAGTTCGAGATGTCGGTGACCTGGCCGGGGCGGGCCATCGGGATGGCCACCGCGACGCCCTCCGGGTCGTACATCGCCCGATCGCTGGAGTGGCCGTTGCCGCCGGCCATCTTGTCCATGTTCGGGGTGGGCACGAAATCCGGTGCCACGTTGTTGATCCGGATGTTGTCGGGGGCGACCTCGACGGCCAGGGTGCGCGAGAACTGTTCCACCGCGGCCTTGGCCGCGGAGTAGACCGCGTAACCCGGTGCGGCGCGGTGTGCTTCGATCGTCGTGATGTTGACGATGCTGCCGCCGCGGCCGCCGGCGCGCATCCGCGGCACGGCCAGTGCGCACGCCTGGAACACGTGCAGCAGGTTGATCCGCAGCAGGGCGTTCCACGCGTTCGGGCTGGTGTCGGTGAACGACGCCCGGAAGGTGCCGCCCACCACGTTCACCAGTGTGTCCAGCCGGCCCCAGCGCTCGTCGACCGCGGTGAACAGGCCGGTCAGGGTGTCCGGATCGCGGACGTCGCCCTGGATCAGCAGGGCGTCGTGGCCGTCCTCGGCGAGGCGGGCCCGCAGCTGCTCGATCGCCTCGCCGTCGATGTCGAGGACCGCGGTGCGGACCCCGTTGGCGGCCAGATCCGTGACGATCGCCTGACCGAGACCGCCTGCGCCGCCGGTGATCACGGCGACGGTGCCGTCGAGCCCGCCGCGCTCCTCGAACCATCCCATCGCCGTCAGCCCCGCAGGTAGGCGGCGCCGAAGCCCTCGATGAAATCGAAGGTCGCGGAAGCCTCGCTGGTGCGGCTGGACACCGTGATCCAGTCGATGCCGATCTTCTCCAGATGCCCGAACACCTCACGGTGCCGGTCCGCGTCCGCGGTCGGGTTCAGGATGCTGGTGTCGTTGTAGGAGTAGACCACGTCGATATGTTCGGTGCGCCCGGCTTCCCTTGCGGCGGAACGGATATCGGCGATCTTCCCGGCCAGCTCGTCGAAGTCGCCGAGTTCCGGGGTGCGCGCGGTGGAGTTCAGTTCGCCGCCGCCGCTCATCGGGATCCAGCCCTGCGCGCGCTGGCCGACCCGGCGCTGGGTCAGCTTCGAGTTGCCGCCGATCCAGATCGGGATGGGGCTCTGCACCGGCCGCGGCCGGGCCACCACGTCGCGGGCGCTGAAGTGCCGGCCCTGGTAGCTGAACGGCTCACCGCTCCAGTGCAGGGGCAGGACGTCGAGGGTCTCCTCGAACAGCGCGTTGCGTTCGTCGAAATCGACTCCCAGCGCGTGGAATTCGCTCTTCTGGTACCCGGTGCCGATGCCGACGATCGCGCGGCCACCGGACAGCTTGTCCAGTGTCGCAGCCGATTTCGCGAGCAGGAACGGGTTGCGGTAGGGGGCGACGGCCAGATAGGTGAGCAGCTTCAGCCGCTCGGTCGCGGCGGCCACGAAGCCCAGCGACACGAACGGGTCGAGGGTCTGATGTCCGCCGGAGGCCAGCCAGCGTGCACCCGGGATCGGATGCTCACTGAGCGAGAAGCCGTCGAATCCGGAGCGTTCCACCGTGACCGCCACGTCGCGCAGCGGACCGGCATCCAGTACGTCGCCCTCGTACCCGGCCGTCTCGGGGTAATGGAAGAAGAAACGCATCGTCACCTCATTGCTCGATGCCGGGGCCGCGCCGGTCCGGTGGGCGGGCGTCACGCCTGGGCGAGAACGTTGTTTAGCCTCTATTGCATCTACCATTCTTTCGAATGGAGAACAAGCCTCTCGCCGCCGCGTGGTGCGGCGAGAGGCCGGTCGGCCGGCTAGCGGCCGTGTTTGACCTGGTTGAACGGCACGCCGCGGTCGGCGGCGAACTCGCGCGGCATACCCAGCAGCCGCTCGCTGATCACATTGCGCGACATCTCGGCGCTACCGCCGGCCAGGCTCCAGGAATTGCGGAACAGATAGTCGATGCCCAGCTGGCGGCCGGTGCCGTCGGGTGCGGCGGTGGCCGCCGAGGCGCCCGCGATCCGGATCGCCTTGTCGATCTGGAACTGCGCGTTCTCCGCGCTGAACAGCCGCACGATCGAGCTGGCCGGTGGCGGCAGCTCACCGCTGGCCAGCTGCCGCGACACCCGCGCGACCAGCTGGTCCCGAACCCGGAACATCGCCCGCGCCTCGCCGATGTCCTCCCGCACCGAGGGGTCGTCGAGCCGGCCCACCGAGCGGGCCAGTTCGACCAGTTCGCTGAGGTCGACCGACAGCCGCGGCCGGGAACCGCTCATGTACGGCGAGGTGCCGCCCATCGCGGACCGTTCGTGGAACAGCAGCCGTGACGCCGCCGCCCAGCCGCCGTTCACCTCGCCGAGCACGGAGTCGGCGGGCAGCCGCACGTCGTCGAAGAATTCCTGGCAGAACTCGGTGCTGCCGGTGACCTGCTTGATCCGCTGGATGGTGACCCCGGGTGCGTGGACCGGCACCAGGAACAGGGTGAGGCCCTCGTGCTTCGGCGCGTCCCAGTTGGTGCGGGCCAGGCAGATCCCGTAGTCGGCGGCGTAGGCGCCGGAGCTCCAGATCTTGGAGCCGTTGAGTACCCATTCGTCGCCGTCGCGGTCGGCGCGGGTGGTGAGCCCGGCCAGATCGGAGCCGCCGCGCGGTTCGGACAGGAACTGCACGAGCAGTTGGTCGCCGCGCAGGACGCCGGTGAGGTGTTTGTGTTTCTGGTCCTCGGTGCCGAGGTCGAGGATCGTCGGCGCGCAGATCGATAGCGTCGGGATGTTGAACACCAACGGCATCTCGTATTCGAAGGATTCCTCGGTGAACGCCCGCTGGTGTGCGGTGGTCAGTCCCTGGCCGCCGTACTCCTTCGGATAACAGATGCCCGCGAAGCCGCCGTCGAAGAGGATGCGCTGCAGTTGCCGGGAGCGGTCCCAGACGTCGTCGTTCTCGGGGCCGGAGTAGCGGCCGGTCGCGGCGGGCAGGTTGTCCTTCAGCCAGCGGCGGGCGCGGTCGCGGAACTCCTCGACGGATTCCAGTTCGGTCATGCCGGCACACCGGCCTTTCTCGATCGGCGGGAATGTGGTTGCGGCGCAGCGGTTCCGGCGCGCCGGTGGCGAATGCGCATCAGGCCGCGGTGATCAGGTCGGTGATGCGGCGGCGGTGTTCCTCCGGGGTGCCGTACAGGGCCCGGCCCAGGGTGACCCGGCGCAGGTACAGGTGCAGGTCGTGCTCCCAGGTGACACCGATGCCGCCGTGGATCTGCACGCAGTCCTGCACGATCACCGGCGCCTTCGCGCTCACATAGGATTTCGCGACGCTGACCACCTCGGCGGCGCCGGTCGGATCGTCGTCGTGGGTCTCGGCCGCCGCGGCGGCGGTGGCGCGGGAGGCCTCCAGCCAGGTCTTGTTGTCGGCCATCCGATGCTTCAGCGCCTGGTAGGACGCCAGCGGGCGGCCGAAGGTGTAGCGGTCGAACATCCAGCCGACGGTGGCGTCGAAGGCGCGGTCGGTGGCGCCGACGGTCTCCGCGGCGGTCAGGATCGCCGCCACCTGGATCTCGGCCTCCAGCGCGGCCGCGGCGGCGGCGCCGGTGTGCACCACCGCGTCGGCGGGGACCGCGACCTCCTCGAAGCGCACCTCGCCGGTGCGGCGCACCAGATCCAGGGTCCAGGTCGGCGTCACGGTCACACCCGCCGCGTCGGCGGGCACGAGTACCTGCACCGGCCCGTCCGGACCCGTCGCGGTCACCAGGAACAGGTCGGCCTGTCCGGCCGCCTCCACCCGATCCTTCAGCCCGCTGAGCCGATAGCCGTCGCCGTCGGCGGTCAGCCGGGTGCCGATATCCGGCACCGTCGCGCCGACGGGGAATTCGAGCCCGTGGCCCGGTTCGTAGACCGCCCACACCGCGATCCGCTCCCCGGCGACGACCTCGCCGGTCACCTCCGCGAACCGCTCGCCGCCGGCGGCGAGCCCGGCCAGGACGGCGCTGGTGGTGATCAGCGGTCCCGGCGCGCAGCTGCGGCCCAATTCCTCGGCGACCAGCGACAGTTCCGTCAACGGCCGCCCCGAGACGGATCCGCCGCCCCACTGCTCCGGCACCAGCATCGCCGTCCAGCCCAGTTCGACGGCCCGCCGCCACCAGCCGCGGTCGAATCCGGCCTCGGTCTCCCCGGCGGCGCGTACCGCCGTGATCGACATGGTGTCGGCGAGAAATTCCCGCGTGGTCGACTGGAACAACCGCTGGTCCGCGGTCAGCTCGAAAGTCATGATTGTCCGGCCCTCCGGAAGACGCCCTGAGCAAATGCCCAAACAAAGATGGCTCATGTCTAACACCCGTCCGCCGACCCGGTCAAGACGGCCGGTGTGGTGATCAGGCGGGGGAGCGGCGGAGCGGATCGGCGAGCAGTGCGGTGAAGTAGGTGATCGTGTCGCTGTGGCCGGCGGTGATACCGAGCATCTGCTCGGACACCAGCAGGCGGGTGACGGCGGCCAGGATGAAGCCCAGCACGGGCGGCGACATGGTGGCCGGGCGCAGGCCGTGCGGTAGCAGGCGGCCCAGGGCGGTGCGCTGGTTCTCGCGCGAGATCTCGGTGTAGAGCGCCACCTCGGAGCGGATCTCCTTGCGGTGGTTGGCCAGTGCCATGAACTCCAGTACCAGGGCGGTGTCGCGATTGGTGTTGTGCAGATCCCACATCGACCGTGCCCGGCCGGCGTCGAGGGCATGGCGCTCCCGGTCCAGGTGACGCTGGGCGCCGCGGCGGAACACCGCCAGGAACAGGTCGTCCATGGTGGGGAAGTAGTAGTGCACGAGTGCGGGTTTCACGCCCGCCACGGCGGCGACGCGGCGCGAGGTCGCCGCCGCGTACCCCTCGGTGACCATCACCTGGGCGGTGGCGTTGAGCAGTTGGTCGCGGGCACTCGGCTCACCGCTCCCGTTGCGGCGGCGCGGCATCGGATCGATGTCCGGCGGAAGGGATTGTGCCGGTGCGCCGGTCGTGGCCCGGAGCGAGGCGGCCTGGTCCGCGGCGGTGCCGACGGTCCCGGTCGGCGGCTGGGCTGTCCCTGCGGAAGTCGAGTGGCCGGAGCCGTTGCCCGTGGTTCCGGCCGGTGAAAGTGTGCTCGCCCCAGCGGAAGCCGATGGGGGCGGGACGGCAGCGGGCTGGGTCGGGTTCTCCGACAAGGAATCTGCCGTGGCGACGGTGAATGCCGAAGCCGCAGCGGGGGATACGGCGTCGGCGGCCGTCGAGGCCGCGGCCGTGGATGCGGCCGGCGCGCTGTATGTCTCGGCCGACGCAGCTCCCGGTGTGGCGAGCTGGGCCGATGCGCCGGCCTGGGCCGGTGTGGCGAGCTGGGCCGACGCGCCGGCCTGGACCGATGTGCCGAGCTGAACCGATTCGGCCGCCTGGGCCGATGCGGCGGCCTGGACGGGTGTGCCGACCCGGGCCGATGCGGCGGCCGACGCCGGGACGGCGAAGGACCGCAGGCCGCGGACGAACAGTGCGACCGCGCTCCCGATGGTCCGTTCCGCGTCGGCGGCGCCGGGACGGGGATGGCCGAAGACCGTGGACCAGGCGGGGGCGGTGACCATGGCCAGGAAGTGGTCGGCCAGCAGGTCCGGGTCGTCGGCGACGATCGTGCCGGTGCGGGCGTGGTGGCGCAGCAGTTCCGCGACCGGATTCGGCGACGGCCACGCCGTGGCCTGCCGCGCCAGGTCCGGATGCCGTTCCGCCTGGGCCGCCGCGATCCGGCGGAGTTTGATCAGATCGGGGTGTACGGCCCGATCCCACGCGGCGGTGGCGATCTCGGTCAGGGCGGTGGTGAGATCGCCGGAGGCGGTGTAGGCGGGGGCCGGTCGGTCGGCGCGCTGCACCGCCCACTCCAGCACCGAGCGGAACATCGCCTCCTTGCTCGGGAATCGCGTGTACAGCGACGCCTTGGTGGTGCCGGCCGCGCGGGCGATCGCGTCCATCGAGGTGCCGTCGTAACCCTGATCCAGGAACAGTTGCAACGCCGCCCGGCGCAGCGTCCGGTCCAGCTCGGTGGCCTGGGCGCGTGTCGGCCGTCCACCGCGCCGGGTGCGGGAATCGGCGTTGTCGCCCGAGGCGGGAGAGGTGCGGCTCGGCGTCATGCGGTGCAGTCTGCCAGGTCGGGGCGCGGGGAGAAACTAGACCTCGTCGTATAGTTTCGAATCCGGACGCCGGGCTCGCCGGTGCTGAGCGGTTGCTAAAAAATGAGCTGAGCGGATGCCAGGCCCTCAGCCGGCGGCCGGGTGATCCGCGGCGGCGGCCTCGAACCGGTCCAGATGGGATTCGACGAAGGCGAGCATCTCCGCGTGCCCGCGATGGATGCCCAGCGCGCTCTCGGTGGCCAGCGCCCCGGACAGGCTCGCGATCAGCAGCGATATCACCACCGGCGGGAATTCACCCAGGTCCAGGCCGCGTTCGCGGGCGATGAAGGTCAGGGCCGTCACCTGGATCTCCCGGAACCGATCGGTGTACGCGGCGAGTTCGGCGCGGATCGCGGGCCGCTGATTGGCCAGGGCCATGAACTCCAGTTGCAGCCGGGTGCCGTGCGGTTCGCGGCTGAGATCCCACAGCGCGCGCAGCGGGCGATCGGAGAAGATCGCCCGGCGCTGCAACTCCACGTACGCCTCGGCGCCGCGCCGGAACACCGCGAGGTACAGATCGTCCATGGTCGGGAAGTAGTAGTGCACCAGCGGCGGCTTCACCCCGGCGACGGCCGCGATGCGGCGGGAGGTGGCCGCCGCGCTGCCCTCCTCGCGCATGATCTTCGCCGTCGCGTCGAGGATCGCCAGCCGGGTGGCGGAATCCTCGGCCCCGACGCGCCGCGTGGCGCGCGCGGCCCCGGATCGGTGGCCTCTTGACCTCTCTTCACTCACGGTGTTAAGCATAAGCACGCCAATTGTTTGAGCACCAGTTCAGCACCCGAGGAGTGACGCGCTCCCGGGGGCTGCCGGATCGAAGGGGTCGGCCGTGACCGTCACCACCACCGAAATCAGCGACCACATCGGGCTCGAGGTCACCGGGATGACCGGCGCGGACCTCGTCGGCGCGACCGCGGCCGAGCAGCTGCGCACCGCGCTGGACCGCTACGGCGTCATCGTCTATCGCGAGGCGCACATCACCGACGCCGACCTGGTCTCGCTCAGCCGCCGTCTCGGCGAGGTGGTGGTGGCGCCCTTCGGCGGCGAGAAGGAGTTCCCGGAGGTGCAGGCGGTCACCCGCGACCCGTCCAAGAGCGTGCTGGCCGCCTACCGCGAGGGCACCTTCTTCTGGCACATCGACGGTGCGACCGACGCGGTGCCGCAGCAGGCCACGCTGCTGACCGCGAAGGTGGTCGCCGACGACGGCGGCGATACCGAATTCGCCAACACGTTCGCCGCCTACGAGGCGCTGTCCGAGGCCGAGCGGGCCGAGATCGACGGCCTGCAGGTCGTGCACAGCTTCGCGCATTCGCAGGAACTGGCCAATCCCGACCCCACGCCCAAGCAGCGCGCCGCCTGGGACCGGGTGCCCACCCGGGTGCATCCGTTGGTGTGGACCCGGGCCAACGGCCGCCGGTCGCTGCTGATCGGCGCGACCGCGGCGTCGATCGTCGGCTGGTCCGAGGAGGACGGCCGCGCGCTGCTGGACCGGCTGGTGGAATGGTCCTCGCAGCCGCGGTTCGCGCTGCGCCACCAGTGGAAGGCGGGCGATCTCGTGGTCTGGGACAACACCGGCATGCTGCACCGCGCGCAGCCGTACGATGCCGGATCGAGCCGGTTGATGCACCGCACCACCCTGGTCGGCGAGGAAGCCGTGGCCTGACCGCGACCGTCCCGAGGTTGACGCCTCCGGCCGCAACTGTGAGAATCGGCACGTCTTATATTGAGAGTGGCATTCTCGCTCGGAGGCCAACAAGAAGGCATCGCGGGCAGAACGGCAATATCGCCGGCCGCGGTGTGAAAGGGAGTCGAGTGACGGACGACATCGAGTCGCTGAACTATTTCACCGACAGCGGACTGGTCACGGATCCGTACCCGTATCTCGACGCGTTGCGCTCCCGGTGCCCGGTCACCCGGGAGCCGCATCACAACGTCGCCATGGTGACGGGCTACGACGAGGCGCTCGAGGTGCTCAACGACGTGGAGCGCTTCTCGTCGTGCATCTCGGTGACCGGCCCCTTCCCGGGCCTGCCGGTGCCGGTCGAGGGCCGGGACGACGTCGACGAGATCATCGCGCAGTATCGGGACGGCCTGCCGCTGTCCGATCAGCTGCCCTGCCTCGATCCGCCGGTGCACACCGACCATCGGGCGCTGCTCATGCGGCTGATCACCCCGAAACGGTTGAAGGAGAACGAGGACGCGATGTGGTCGCTGGCCGACCGCGTCCTCGACACCTTCCTGGTGCCCGACGCGAACGGCGTCGTATCCGGCGACGTCATCGCCGACTTCATCGGCCCGTTCACCCTCTACGTGATCGCCGACCTGCTGGGAGTGCCCGAGCCCGACCAGGAGGAGTTCCTCCACGCGTTGCAGCGCGGCGGCCACGAGGGTGGCGGCGGCCTCGGCAGCACCGAGGGCGAGCAGATGGCGCACAACCCGATCGAGTTCCTCTACGGCAAGTTCTCCGCCTACGTCGAGGACCGTCGTCGCGAGCCGACCGGCGACGTGCTGACCAGCATGGCCACCGCGACCTTCCCGGACGGCTCGGAACCGACGGTGCTGGATGTGGTCCGGGTCGCGGTGAACCTGTTCTCGGCCGGTCAGGAGACCACGGTCCGGTTGGTGAGCAACGCGCTGAAGCTGCTCGCCGACGATCCGGAGCTGGAGACCTGGCTGCGCGGGGATCGCAGCCGGATCGGCAACTTCCTGGAGGAGGTGCTGCGCACCGAGAGCCCGGTCAAGGGCGACTTCCGGTTGTCGAAGGTGCCGACCACGGTCGGCGGCGTGGATCTGCCGTCCGGGACCACCGTGATGGTGAGCAACGGCGCCGCCAACCGCGACCCGCGCAAATTCGAGGATCCGACCCGGTTCGACCCGGCCCGCTCGAATGCCCGCTCGCACATCGCCTTCGGCCGCGGCCCGCACACCTGCCCGGGCGCCCCGCTGGCGCGCGCCGAGGCCCGGGTGGCGCTCGAGCGAATCCTCGATCGCACCACCGGCCTCCGCATCGTCGAGTCGGTCCACGGCCCGGCCGGTGCGCGGCGGTTCGATTATCTGCCGACGTTCATCCTGCGCGGCCTGATGTCCTTGCACATGGAATTCGATCTGGTGGAGGTGCCGGCCTGATGAAGGCTTCCGTTGATTGGGATCGCTGCCGTGGACACGGTGTGTGCACGACGATCTGCCCCGATGTGTTCGTACTGAGTGCCGACGGGTACGCCGAGGTGCCGAATCCGGCCGTGCCGGCGGAGCTCGAGGCGGCGGCGCGCAATGCCGCCGACGCCTGCCCGGAGCGGGCGATCGACCTGAGCTGAGTACGCGCGAGCCGCTGCGGTACCGAGCGAGACTGCTTGTACCGCAGTGGCTTTCGTGTGTTCCGAGCCGGACGGCCGGACCCGTCCGGCGCCCGGGTGAACTTGCCCGTTTCGCTCCGCCGCATCGCGCGCGGTGGGAGCATCGTTCAGGTGGGCAAGAATAAAGTTCTCTTCGTTGTACAGTTCCATTCTTCGATGACCGGTGCCGGAGCGGTGCGATGAGTGCCGCGGAACTGACCCCGGCCCGATTCGCCGAGAAGGATCCGGACCGCCCGGCGATCGTCATGGGCTTCGGTGGCGAGACGGTGACCTACGCCCAGCTGGAGGACCGCTCCGTCCGCTTCGCGCAGGCGCTGCGGGCACGCGGGCTGACCGTCGGCGATCACATCGCGATCGTCATGGAGAACAATCGCGCATTTCTCGAGATCACCTGGGCGGCACAGCGTTCCGGGCTCTACTACACGGCGGTGAACCGGCATCTGCGGGCCGGTGAGGTGCAGTACATCCTGGACGACTGCGGGGCCACCGCCCTGATCAGCAGTGCGTCCATGGCCGATGTGATCGTGGGCCTGGACCTGTCGAAACTCGGTGTGCGGGTGTCCGCGGGCGGCGACCTCGGTTTCGAACGGTACGAGGACCTGCTCGCCGAACAGCCCGGCGGGCCGCTCGACGGCGAGTGCGAGGGCCGGGAGATGTTGTACTCGTCGGGAACGACGGGGCGGCCCAAGGGGATTCGCAAGCCGCTGCCCGCCACCCCGCTCGGCGATCCGAGCGCGGGCCCGGTGCAGATCGCGCGCGGGCTGGCCATCACCGGCGCGGCCGAGGGCGCCGTGTACCTGTCCCCGGCGCCGCTGTATCACGGTGCGCCGCTGGTGTTCTCGATGTCCTGGCAGCGCATCGGCGGCACCGTGATCGTGATGGAACGCTTCGAGCCGCAACGGTTCCTGGAACTGGTCGAGCAGTACCGGGTGACGCACGCCCAGGTGGTGCCGACCATGTTCATCCGGCTGCTGAAGCTGCCGCCGGAGGTGCGGGACCGGTACGACATCTCCAGCCTGGTCGACGTCACCCATTCCGCGGCGCCGTGCCCGGTGGCGGTGAAGCGGCAGATGATGCAGTGGTGGGGCCCGAAGATCAGCGAATACTATTCGGGCACCGAGGATGTCGGGCACACCCAGATCACCGCCGCGGAATGGCTGGCCCATCCGGGTTCGGTCGGGCGGCCGATGCAGGAGTGCCACATCGTCGGCGAGGACGGCGAGGAACTGGGCACCGGCGAGGTGGGCATCGTCTACTTCCACGGCGGGCGGCCGTTCGAATATCACCACGATCCGGCGAAAACCGCCGCGGCCGCGCATCCCAAGGGCTGGCGCACCCTCGGCGACATGGGCTATCTCGACGCGGACGGGTACCTGTACCTGACCGACCGCCAGGCCCACATGATCATCTCCGGCGGCGTGAACATCTACCCGCAGGAGACGGAGAATCTGCTGGCCGGGCATCCGGCCGTGGCCGACGTCGCGGTGATCGGCGTACCCGATCCGGAGATGGGCGAGCAGGTGAAAGCCGTTGTGCAGCTGATGGATCCGGATGCGGCCGGACCGGAACTGGCGGGCGAGCTGATCACGTACTGCCGGGCCGAACTGGCCGCCTACAAATGCCCGCGCACGGTCGACTTCGTCGCCGAACTGCCCCGCGACCCCAGCGGGAAGCTGTACAAACGCCGTCTGCGCGAACAGTATTGGGAGGGACACGATTCCCTGGTCATCTGATCCGCCCGGGGGAACCGGCCGGTCGCGACTGCGCTCGGGTCAGCCGCGGCCGGTCTGGGCGCGGCCGCGCGCGGTCACCCCGGCCCGCCGCTCGGCGACGAGATCGGTGCCGGGAGCCCAGGTTTCGGCGAGGATCCCCTCCAGCAGATGCGCCTCGTCGAGGGTGGCGGTATTGGCCAGGCGCCGGTAGTGCTGCAACAGCAGCCGCACGGCGGTGCCGTCGTTGCCCGCGATGTCGGCGGCCAGCCGGCGGGTGAACGGGAGCAGATCCTCGTGCGGCACCACATGATTCACCAGGCCCAGCCGCAGCGCCTCGTCGGCGGTGAGGAAGTTGCCGGTCAGCGACAGCTCCAGGGCGCGGCGCAGGCCGACCGTGCGGGCGAGCAGCACGGTCATCCCGCCGCCGGGCATGACACCGACGCGCGCGTGGGTGTCGGCGAACCGGGCCCGCTCGGAGGCCACCAGGAAGGTGCACTGCAATGCCACCTCCAGGCCGCCGGTGACCGCCGCGCCGTTGATCGCGCCGATGATCGGCTTCTCGGTCACCGGCAGGAAGCGGTAGAGGCCGTTGCTGGTGCGCTCCGGTCCGGTACCGGCCGGCCGGGGTGGCTGCGGCGGCCGCCCGGCGGCCGCCTCGGCCAGATCGACGCCCGCGCAGAACGCCGGATCGGCGCCGGTCAGGATCACCACGTCCACGTCGGGGTCACGGTCGGCGGCGGCCACCGCGTCCCAGAGTTGCCGGGACAGTGCGCGACTGAGCGCATTGCGGGCCCCGGGACGGTTGAGCGTCACGGTCGCGATGCGATCGGCGGTATCGACCAGGACGAGGGGTTCGGACACGGCCACCTCCGCGGAGAATGCGATTCGGATGTCACAGCGATCATGCCCGGCGGTCTCATCGGTGTCCAGAACTGCATTCTTGACGACGAGAGCAAGATTCTCATAGCGTCGACGGTGGACGTCACGACGGCGGCCGGTGAGGAGGAGCGATGGCCGACGAGCGGACGCGACCGGAGGTGACCAGGTCACCGGCCCAGTTGTTCGACCTGACCGGCAAGGTCGCGCTGGTGACCGGCGGCAGCCGCGGGCTCGGCCGGGCGATCGTGCTCGGGCTGGCCGCGGCGGGCGCGGACGTGGTCGTCGCCAGCCGCAAACTCGAGGCCTGCGAGGCGGTCGCGCGCGAGGTTACGGCGCTGGGCCGCCGGGCACTGCCGGTGGCCTGCCACGTCGGCCACTGGGACGATCTGGGCGCGCTGGCCGACCGCGCCTACGAATATTTCGGCAGGGTCGACATCCTGGTCAACAACGCCGGCCTGTCGCCGCTGGCGCCGTCGTCGGCGCAGACCGCCGAGGACCTGTTCGACAAGGTCGTCGCGGTCAACTTCAAGGGCCCGTTCCGGCTGTCGGCGCTGATCGCGGAGCGGATGGCCGCGGGTGACGGGGGATCGGTGATCAGCATCTCCAGCAGCGGCGCGCTGCGGCCGTCGCCGAATTTCGGCCCCTACGCCGGATCGAAGGCCGCGCTGAACGCGATCAGCGTGGCCTTCGCCCAGGAATTCGCGCCGAAGGTGCGCTTCAACGTCATCTCGCCCGGCGGCTTCTACACCGATATCTCCAAGGGCTGGGCGACCCCGGGTGCGGAGGTACCCGGCGCCCCGTTGGGCCGGTTCGGCTATCCGGACGAGATCGTCACCGCGGCACTGTATTTCGCCAGCGACGCGTCCTCGTACACCACCGGCTCGCTGCTGCGGGTCGACGGCCTGGAACCGGTGTGACGCGATGCGGATAGATACGACCTTCGGCGGCCTGACCGGCGCCGCGGCCCGCGCCCGGGAGGTGGAGGCCGCGGGCTTCGATGGCCTCTGGGCCGGTGAACTGAACGGGGATCCGTTCCTGCCCTTGGCGATCGCCGCGGAGGTCACCGAGCGCATCGATATCGGCACCTCGATCGCGGTGGCGTTCGCGCGCTCGCCGATGACCCTCGCCTACACCGCGGTGGACCTGCAACGACATTCGCGCGGCCGCCTGCACCTCGGCCTGGGCTCCCAGGTGAAACCACACGTGCAGCGCCGATTCGGGATGCCGTGGGGCAGACCGGCGCCGCAACTGCGCGAATACGTCCTGGCGCTGCGCGCGATCTGGTCGGCCTGGTCCGACGGCACCGCCCTGGACTTCCGAGGCGAGTACTACCGGCACACCCTGATGCCACCGGATTTCGTTCCGCCACACCACGAATACGGCCCGCCACGGGTACTGCTGGCCGGCGTCGGCGAGGCGATGACCCGGGTCGCGGGCGAGGTGGCCGACGGCTTCCTGTGCCACGGCTTCACCACCGCGCGCTGGATCCGCGAACGAACCCTGCCCGCCCTGCGGGCCGGCCGCGAGCGCGCCGGCGCGAGCCTCGACGGCTTCGACATCCTCGCCACCCCGTTCGTCGTCACCGGCACCGACCAGCAGATCACCGAGGGCATCCCGAAAACCCGCGCCCGCATCGCCTTCTACGCCTCCACCCCGTCCTACCGCGGCATCTTCGAACTGCACGGCTGGGACGGCGTGAACGAGGAACTCACCGCCCTCTCGAAATCCGGCCGCTGGCAGGATATGCCGCCGCTGATCACCGACGAGATGCTGAACGCCTTCGCCCTGATCGCCCCCCTCGACGAACTACCCGCCCTGGTCGCGCAACGCTTCGGCGGCCTGCTGACCCGCCTGTCCTTCCACCCACCGACCGGCCTCGACACCGATCAGACCGCGGAACTGGTGCAGCGACTGCGCAACTGCTGATCGAATATACGCATTCGAGGGCTGTCACGGCCGGAACGTCATACATGCCGCCAGGAGGCGCCGGGAATATCGGTCGCCTGTTGGTCTCGGAGCAGGTACGAGCCGGATCCGGATTCCACTCGGCCGATGACATGGAGATCGAGGCCGGACCGCGCGCATTCCGCCGCCAGGGAATCAAGCGCGGGCGCATCGACTGTCGCCACCAATTCGAAGTCGACGGAGTCACCGAACAAGAGGTCGAGCACATCGCAGTTCAAGCGCACGGCGGCTCGCCGTACTGCATGCTGGACCGGCAATTGGCCTTCATCGAGGGTGATAGAGACCCCGCTGGCGCGGGACAGTGTCTCCACCGCACCTTTGAGTCCGTCCGAGGTGTCGATGCAAGAAGTTACCGCCGGATGGCGCGCAAAAATTCTGCCGTGCGCCACCCGCGGGCTGACTCGTTGCCATTTTGCGAGTAGTGACGAGTACTCGTCGCAAGCGATATTTTCCCCGGCATTGGCAAGTTTCATGGCGCTGCCGGCAAGTCCGGTCGGCCCGGTGATGCACAGCAACTGGCCCGGCCGGGCACCTGTACGAACAAGCAAGTTTCCGGGCTCGACAACACCGAAGGCACTGGCGGACAAGATGATTCGCTCAGCACTGCCGATATCGCCACCGACGTTGAGCGCTTGGGCCGCGCGCGCGCCATCGCGAATCCCTTCGACCAGTTGGAGGAAGTCACTGTCCGGAAGATTTTTTGGATAGCGCACGACCGACAGCAGTCCAAGTGGTATCGCGCCCATGGCCGCGATATCGCTGATATTCGCTCCCGCGAGATACCAGCCGATATCGTAATTGGTCATGAACCCTCTCTCGTAGAGACTGAACTTGGGTCCGCGAACATAATCGGATCCGGCCACCAGAATTTGATCTCCACCGAGTCGGAACGCAGCGCAGTCATCCTGCGCGGCAACACCCAGGAGCAGTCGGGCACTGGCGCCGTTGTCCAGAACCGTATGCGACTTCTCGACGCCCATGGCCGGCACGATTATCTCCGAAATCTTGGACGGCTCGTCAAGAGGGCTTTCCGCAGTCGGTGCGTATATCGTCACAACACAGCTCCTTCGGTGGCGACTCCGGTCGCCCAGCAATGAATAGTTCGATGAAAAAGTTCTCGCCTTACCACAACTGCCCAGTCGCATTCCTCCGGAGGAATTGCGATGCTCGCCCCGGCTACTACTCTGAGATACTGGCTGATCATGCGTCGCTGTGGCCGGGCGACGAAGAATCGTTCCCCATCGGAGGCAAGATAGTACGGCAACCGGTCGATGCACAAACCAGCTACTTCTTGCCAACCGTCCAGTATTGAGAGCGGCAGCCCGTCGTCGGTCATGCGCTCGACCATGGGTTCGAGTGCGAGTGGCAGTACATGAAGATGCGCGTGACTGATGCAGGCCGACCGCATCGCTTCGGTCGATCCGTGTTCGAGTATTACGAATCGTCCGAAAATGTCCGCGTATATTTTGAGAAACCCGACCAGGAACATCTTGAAGTCGCATTCGGGATCTGCTATCGCTTGGGCGGCGCTGAAATAGTGCATCCGAGGGCAAACCAGTACATGCCCCACGACCAGCGGTGAAAGATCGACGACCGCTACGCTGTCGGCCGTCGCAGCCAGGTATCGCCCGGTCCGGGGATACGTGCGCGAGAATTCGGTATCCGCGGTCCCGGAAAACTCGGCACACAGGTCCGATCTGTCACAAAATTCAGTTGGCCCCACCCGGACAAGCCTAACAGCTGGGTGTCGATCGTGCTCACGAAATCTGTTGCGTACTAACATTATTGACGTATCACACGCTGATACTGCGAGGCGTGTGGTAAACCGGCTGGTCGCCATGTGGTACCGGTCACTCCGCTGCGGTAGCATCCGCGTCGCCCGAAGATGAAGGTTCGTTGTGCGCTGGTGGAATCGATAGGAATCGGTGTTGAGATCTAAGGTTGCTGCCGCTTGGGACAAGGGTATTGCCACTGCGGCGCTGGCGGTTCTGGCTGCCAAGAGCCAGAGCTTTCCCGATCAACGACTGTGGGCCGACGTGACCGACCGCGTGCCGGTGCTCATACCGGTGCTGTTGGTTGTTGCGGCAGTCTTCACCCTCGGCCCCTTCGCTGCTCGGGCGCAGCGGAGCCTGGTCGGTCGGCGTACGCAACTCGAGCGGGAGGTGCTCGTCCAGTTCGGAAAGATGATCCGAGAGGCGGACCGCGTGACGAAAGGTTCCCATTTCGAAGATTTCGGTTTGCACGCATGGCAGATGAAGCGGCCGTGGGGGCCGCTCGGGGAGAGGCGGCTGCACCGCGTCGCCACCTATCGACTCGGCGGCAATATCGTGCTTCGCAAGTTCGAGCCGAGGCGTGGGCAGGGTGTCGTGGGCATGTGCTGGGAGAACAATACCGAGGCGGCATTCGATGCGGAGAAGCTCGCGGCGGTCGCGAATACCGAGGCGGCGTTCGATGCCCTGCGAGCTGCGGAGGGCAATGCCGCAGTGATGGGGTTGGCATGGGACGAGTTCCAGCGGGTTCGTCATCGTGGTGCGGTTTTCGCTTCGCCGATCCGGGACAATAACCATAATTTCCGCGGCTGCCTGAGCTTCGACGCCAAGAGCGAATATCTCGCTCTCGCCTCATCCGAGGTGCCGGAACTGTTGAATGAACTGGCCCTGCGGATGCAGGCGCACGGATTCGACGAGATGTGACATGGACGGCGACACCCTGTCGTGGTACGAAACCAATGCCGCACATTACATCGAGCGAACCGGTTCTTTCGAGTTCTTCCATGGCCTCGAAGCGGACCTGATGGAATTCATGAATTTCCTGCGGAGCGATTCGACCGTTATTGATCTGGGCTCAGGTGGGGGCAGAGATGCGCGGCGGATAGTCGAATCGGGGCACTCCGTGATAGCGGTCGACGCAAGTCCCGCACTGTTGCGGCGATGTCTCGTCGAGGCAGATATGTCGCGACGGGTTCTCGGTGTCAACGCCGATCTGCTTGCTCTGCCGTTCGCACGCGGCTCGGCCGGTGGGATATGGGCATGTGGCAGTATGCTGCATTTGCGGCGACACGAGATCCCCGCGGTTGTGTCACGGTGCTTCGAAATACTGCGGCCCGGAGCACCGATCGGCTTGAGTATGAAGGAGGGACGGGGAAGTGAACGCCGCGGCGATGGCCGGTTCTTCACCTATACCAGCAGGCCGGAGCTGAACGGTTGGCTACTGCGGGCCGGCTTCGAACGGATTCGAATAACCGGACCGTCTCGAAATGACTGGCTTCTCGCCATAGCGGTCAAACCGGAAAGATATTAGCTCCAGGAATCCGGGTCGCAGTCGGAGAATACCTGCCGGATCCCACCGCGCGGATCCGGAACATCTCCGTACCACCGTGGAATTATGTGGAGATGAAGATGAGGTACGGTACGTCCCGCGGCCGATCCGTCATTGACGCCTATGGTGAATCCGTCCGGGCAGAACATGGAATCAAGCTTTTTGCGCATGGATTGTGCAAGAATATGTAGATCTCGTGTTTCCCGCTCGGACATGTCGAAAAATGACAGAATATGTCTGAACGGTACGATTTCGATATGTCCTCGACTGGCCGGAAAATTGTCCCAGCGGGCGTACATCGTGCCACGGCGGCGAACGACCGTGTTGACAGTGGGATCTGCATGGCGACAGAAGATGCACGACGGGTCCGAGATCACCGGACCGTCGCCGACTGCCATGATGGGATCAGACCGTACGGGTTTGTATGGATCGTCGAGTGGCAGCAGTAACTGTTGTGATTCGATCGCGCGCACTGCAGCTATTCGGTCGCTGCTCGACATGGTCGGTGTCCTACCGTTGGGTTCTCGGCGAATGGCAAAGTGTAGCAGGAACCGGTCGGTAGGGAACGCTGTCCGGGCCGAATCCTGCTGTCATGCAGATTGTTTCGACTCTCGAAGAGTGTCTGCGTGAACTACACTCTTCTGGTGGGTATTCAACCACGTCGTAGCGGGTCCCGCCTTGTCATCGCGGTCGACGGGGGTGTCGCAACCGGCAAGTCGTCGGTGTGTACCTCTGTGGCGCAACGGCTCCGGATTCCCTATTTCAATGCCGGTCTGCTGTATCGGGCCCTTGCGCTGTGGTGTGTCACTCAGGGCCTCTCGCTCGATAATGCCGACGGCGCGACGGTCGTCGCTGCGGGCAGCTATCCGGTCTTCGTTTCGTTCGAAGACGGAAATACCGCGGTTACTTTGGCCGGCTACGATGTTTCCGATCAGCTCAAAACCGCCGAGGTGAGCAGCGTTGTGCCGATGATTGCTCGGCATTCCGGAGTCCGGGAAATCATGAACACGCGGCAGCGGGAGATCGTACGGCAAGCCGTATCCGAGTACGGCGGCATCGTCATCGACGGGCGTGATGCGACAACCGTCGTCGTGCCCGACGCCGAAGTCAAAATCCTGCTCGTGGTCGACCGGGAGGCGCAAGCACGCCGTACCGACGTCTGCGAAGGTGGAATTCGAGCTGCCGAACGGGATGCGGCTGATGCGGCAGTAAGCGATTTCCTTCACCCGCGATCCGGAGTCGCGGTATTCGATACCAGTGCCATCGACCTCGACGAACTTGTCGCACAGGTGCTCGCCTATGTATTCACTCGCCATCCCTGGTGGTAATGGGAGGATTCGAGGATTCGGTCGAGCACGGCGCACACCTGCGGGCCGCGGCCGAGCGCGCCGCGCAGGAAAAGCTGGTGCACCAAGGTTTCCGGGATCTCGGTGCCGGACAGTGCCGCGCCGGATACTGTGTCCCGTGGTTCGCCGGCGATGCCGATGTCGGCGACTCGGCGACTCGCCGGCTGCCGTTCTCGGCCCGGACGGCGACCACACGGTCGGCCCAGGACGCGCAGGGAACAATCGGTGGCGGTACCGCTTTCGAGGACACATACGATGCGGCGGGCGTCGTCGGTCTCGAGCCCGGCGGTGTCCAGCAGCGAGCAGGTCGTGTTCGGCCAGGGGCGCGCGACACCGTGGTAAGCGGCTGCGCGCAGGAGTTCCGCGGCCTCGTACCAGCCCGCGCCGCTCCCGTCGGCTGCTCGGGCCCGGTGAGGGCGGGTGAGGCCGAGCTCACCGAGCTGGTGCCACAGCGTGTCGTCGCAGAGGGTGGACGCCTGGTGCGATGACCCCGCACTTTGTTGGTGCCGCCCCGCAGAGTGAATCCGGGCCGCTGCAACGCGGCCTCGTCGACCAGCTTCCGGTTCTCCGGTGGCGCGGCGGCATCCGTGAGCGCGCCGGCGAATTCGGCGATGTCGCCTTCGGTAGTGGTGCCGAGCACGGTTGGTGTGACCCGGTCATCTATATGATCGGCCGGATGTCCACGGCGGGGGAACACAGATCCACGATGAACGGGGAGAGCCCGTCGTGCCGGTGCTCACGGTCCAGCGGGCGGCTGCAGGCCAGGCAGATGAAGATGGGCCCGGAGGTCCACACCCTTTGGTGCCGATGATCCGCCAGCCGTCCTCGGCCCGTACGGCCCTGGTGCGCACGCCGGCGAGGTCCGAGCCGGAGTCGGGCTCGCTCATCCGATCGCGAAGAAGCACTCGCCGCGGGCGATCGCCGGCGACTGGCCGTCCGATCGGGTCCTTGCCGAGCATCCGCATCCGGTCCGCTGGCCTTCACCGCCCATGATCGCGGCGGTCACTACGCCGCACGGCAGGCTCCCGATCTCCTGGTCGCGGATCTGCGGGCGTTCTTCGGCGCTTGCCGGAACACGCCAGCACGCGTGGGGTGATGGTCCGGCCGAGCTGGGCGCTGCCGGCCGCGCCGGTCAGGAGTCGGCCGGGATGACCGTGTCGAGGACGCCGAGGTCGGTGCCGAGGTCGGCGGTGACGCTGCGGACCACGGCGATGTCCTTGCGGACGAATTCGCCGACGGAATCGAAGAACGCTGCGACCGAACCCTTTCCGGCGACGCCCAGCAGGGCGCGGCTGGCGGCGCTGCCGTGGGGGAGGGCGGACAGCAGGGTGGCCTCGTCGACGCCGAGCTGTTTGCCGAGATCGACTGCGGCGGAGAGCAATCCGATGTTGGCGGTGAAGACGGCGTTGTTGACGAGTTTCACGCGCTGGCCGTGGCCGAGCGGGCCCACGTGCAGGACCGGGTCGCCGTAGGCGGACAGGGCCGGGCGGGCCGCGTCGAAGGCGGCCTCGTCGCCGCCGACGAGGATGGTCAGGCGGCCCGCGGCGATGTCGTGGGGGCCGCCGCTGACGGCGGCATCCGTCACCGAGACGCTGTGCCGGGCAGCGTGTTCGGCGAGACCCTCGACCGTGCGGGGATTGCAGGTGGTGTGCACCACCAGGGTGGCGCCGGGGCGCATGGCGGCGAGCAGGCCGTCGTCGACGCATACCTGCCGGACCTGGCCGTCGGTGAAGACGCAGACCAGGACGACGTCCGCGTCCGCGGCGACGTCGGCGAGCGTGGCGTGCACCACGGCGCCGGAATCGGCCAGGGCGGTGCGGCTCTCGGGTGAGCGGCCCAGCACGTGGACATCGTGGCCGGCCTGTACCAGCCGGTCCACCATCGGCCGGCCCATGCGGCCGGCGCCTACGAATCCCAGTCGCATGTGAATCGTCTCCTCGTCGATGAGTGGTGAGCACTGCCCTCGGGTGACCGCCGCCGGGGCGGAAGCGATGGTGGCAGCAGGGATCGCCGCGGCACCCGGGCCGGGTCCGGGGGGAGGCGGGGCGGGCACGGGTCAGCGCGGGTAGTTCATCAGGCCCAGGGTCGCGTCGGCGGCGTCGAGGACGACTCCCGGTGTGGCGCCGGCACTCTCGGCCAGTTCGGCGATCAGGCCGACGTCCTTGCGGAGCAGGCCGCCGGCGTGCTGGGCCAGGCGGTCCAGGGTGCCGCCGGCGTCGACGATGCGGCCGAGGGCGAAGCTGTTCGCGGTGCCGTGCGAGATGACCTTGCCGAGGTTGGCCGGGTCGACACCGAGCGACTCGCCGAGGGCGAGGGCGGTGGCGGAGGTGGCGAGGTTCGCGGTGAACAGCAGGTTGTTCAGCAGTTTCGCGACCTGACCGGAGCCGATGCCACCGAGGTGGACCATCGGGTTCGCATAGGTCTCGAAGACCGGTCGCACCTTCGCCACCACGTCGTCGGGGCCGCCGACCATCACCAGCAGGCGGCGTTCGGCCGCGCCGATGCCGCCGCCGCTGACCGGGGCGTCGATGAGCGAAACACCTTGTGCGGCCGCCTTGTCGGCCAGTTCGCGGCAGGTGTCGGGGTGCACGGTGGAGTGCACGGCGACGATACCGCCCGGCTGCAGGCCGGCCAGTACGCCGTTCTCACCCTCGAGCACCGCGCGGACGTCGGTGTCGGCGACCACGCACAGGCACACCAGATCGCTGGCGGCCGCCAGCTCCGCCGGGGTGGCCGCCGACTTCGCCGCCGTATCGGCGTACGGCTCGAGCGATTCCGGGCGGCGCGCCCACAGGGTGGTCTCGTAACCTTCTTCGACGATCCGGCGCGCCATCGGCCCGCCCTGGCTGCCGAGGCCGATGAATCCGACCCGCATCAGCTGTCCTCCTGACATCCGAACAATAGGTGCCGCAAGCGCGTTCACCCGATCACTACTGAGCCGCGGGCTCGTTCGCCGCGGCCTTGGGCTGCGGGCGGTAGAACGTGGCCAGCAGGGCCGCGGTCCCGGCGACACCGAGCAGCAGTGCGATACCGCCGCCGGCCCAGCCGGTGATCTCGATACCCGCGGCGTGGTCCAGCGACAGCCAGCCCGGCCCGAGGATGCCGATCGCGACCGACACCACGGCGAGTACGAGCACGTACTCGTAGCCCTCCTTGAATACGAAGAATCCGTTGGGCCGGTGCGCGAGCAGGCCCGCGACCAGCATCACCGAGACGACGGCCGCGGCCGCGAACGAGGTGAGCAGGCCGGCGATCAGCAGTACGCCCGCGCCGACCTCGGTCAGCACGCTCAACCAGGCCTGCAGCACCGGCTGTTTCAGGCCGAGGCCGCCGAACCACCGTGCGGTACCGGCGATCTTGCCGCCGCCGACCCAATGGTTGACCCCGTGCGCGATCATGGTGATCCCCACGACCACGCGGATCAGCAGCAGCGCGACATCCGTGACGTGCATTGCCTCAACTCCTCCGTCCCGGCGCCGTGGCGCCGAACTGTTCTGCCGGACCGGCGTTCTCCCCGGACTCCCGGGCCACCACACACTCCTCGGCGAAGGCCAGTGCCTGCAAGTGGTAGGCGGTGGCCGTCCGGCCGACGCTGATGTTGTGGCCCGCGTCGTACTGGGTGGCGAACACCAATCGCGGTACGGCCGGGAACAATTCGGCCACCGCCGGCATGCCCGCGGGATCGTTGCGCCACACCTGCTCGTGATCGGCGACGGTGAAGCGCACCGGGACCCGCACCCGCGGGCCCAGTACCGGGAAGATCTCCCCGGCCCACTCGTTCACGAGGGTGCCCTCGTAGCGCGGGCCGTTCGAGCCGATCAGCGCGCCGCCGACGTGCTCCGGCGGATACAGCCGGCCCGGCTGCCACAGCAGCTTGCCGACCTTCACGTTGTCCGGACGCGGTCGCACGGAGAGGATTTCGTCGGCGATCGGCTGGCGTTCGCGTCCGGTGCCGGACAGTTCCAGGCCCAGCAGGCCCTCGCCCCGGCCGGCGTCGGCGGCCATCCGCACCGCCAGTTCGCAACCGGCCGAGTGCGCGAGGACGAAAAGCCCCGCGCCGCGCGGCAATTCGCCGAGGATCCGGTCCACCGCGCCGAACATCAGATCGACCCGGAGCTGTCCGTCGGCCACCTGCTCGCCGAACGGCAGCGAGCTGCCGTAGCCCGGCCGGTCCAGCGCGATCACGGTGAATCCGGCGTCAGGACCGGTCCGCAGCAGCGACAGTTCCGGATGGCCGGGGCAGTCGAAGTACGCGGAAGTCGTTGCGCCGCCGTGCAGGGCGACGACCACGGCGCGGGGATCGGCGGCGGGGGCGAACAGGCCCGAGATCGGGATGCCGTCGACGTCGACCACCATGCGAGTGGGGTCGTCGTTGATCGGCACCGGTAGCTCGGTGTCGGTGATCGTCACGGGGTCCTCCGAGTCGGCACCCGGTCGGGGGTGCGGCGGCCACGGCAGTACACGGCGACGTCGGCGCTCTGCGCGGGGGTGAAAACGGTGGTGCGGGTCACGAATCCGCCGCTCTGAGCAGCAGCACCCCGCCGGGGGTGAGACCGCCGCTGGAGACCACGGCCACGCGCGCGTCGGCGACCTGACGGTCCCCGCCCTCGCCGCGCAGCTGCGTGATCGCCTCGTGCAGCAGGCCCATTCCGTGGGTGCGGCCGTGGGACAGCTGGCCGCCGTGGGTGTTCAACGGGATCCGGCCGTCGCGGGCGATGTTCTTACCGCCCTCGAGGAAGTCCTTCGCTTCGCCGATCCCGCAGAACCCCAGGGCTTCCAGCCAGGACAGCGCGTTCATGGTGAAGCCGTCGTAGAGTTCGGCGACGTCGACATCGTCGGGGCGCAACGAGGTTCGCGTCCACACGTGCGCGGCGGGGCCGAGCACCTGCGGCTCGTGGGTCAGCGTCGACTGGTCCCAGTCGATGCGCTCCACGATCTGGGTACCGACCGCCTCCACCAGGATCGGCTTCACCGGCAGGTCGGCGACGGTGTCGACGGCGGAGACGATCACCGCGACCGCGCCGTCACACGGCACATCGCAGTCGTAGAGGCCGAACGGGGAGGTGACCGGGCGCGCGGACAGGTAGTCGTCCATCGTCATCGGATCCCGGTAGATCGCGGTCGGATTCAGCTCGGCGTTCGCGCGGGCGTTCAGCGCGATCCAGCCGAGGGTCTCCTTGGTGGTGCCGTACCGGTGGAAGTGCCGCTGCGCGTTCATCGCCAGCGTGTGCGCGGCCGACGAGGCGCCGAACGGGTACAGGTAACTGCCGGTGCGGCCGCCGCGGCCGCCGCGAATCTTGCCCTGGCGCATCAGGTCTGTGAAGGTGGCCTCCCACAGCGTGCGGAAACACAGCACGTGCCGGGCCATTCCGGTGGCGACGGCCATCATGGCGGCGATGATCGAGCCGCTGGGGCCGAAACTCTCCATACCGCCGTTGTGCCAGGTGGGGCGCAGGCCGAGCGCGGACTCGAGCGCGGTGACGCCGCCCTCGTTGAAGCCGCCCATCTCGCCGCCGCCGGGATACGTTGCCAGACCGTCGATATCGGCCATCGTCAGGCCCGCGTCGGCGACCGCGCGCTCGCACGCCTCGACCGTCAGCGCCAGCGGCGGGCGCATCAGCCGGCGGCCGATCTGCGACATACCGATCCCGGTGAGCGCGACGGCGTCCTCGAACTTCTCCTGCCGCAGCATCGGCCGGATGTGCTTGCCGAAGTCACCGGGCTCGATCTCGTCGCGCGGCAACGGATCCGGCTGCGCGGGCTGCTGCGCGGCGAGCCGGAACATCGGCAGCCACACGTCCTCGTGCTGCTCGAAGACGACCTCGAGCCGCTGACCGAGCTCGAGCTGCTCCGGGTCGGCGTCGATGATGTTGGTGGTCAACCGGACCCGCGGATCGTCGGTGAGCGCGGCCTGCGCGATGACGAACGGGGTCGGTACCCCGGGCAGCGGGAACCGGTGGTTGATCGTGAATCCGGCGAGGGTGGCGGTGCCGGAGACGACCCGTATGCCCATCTCGTGTCCGTGGCAGTACCGGCACACCGGCTGCGGCGGATGGATCAGGGAATTGCAGGACAGGCATTCCTGGATGCGCAGTTGCCCGTCTTCGCCCGAGGTCCAGAAGAACTCGTTCTGCAGGGTCAGCTGCGGCAGGGGACGCCCCGATGCGTCGGCCATGTCGTCTCCTCTCGTGTGCACGGATCGCCCCGCTGCCGCAACGGGATACGCGGCGACAGCGGGGCGGGCGGATCAGATCTGTGCCTGGTCCTTGCGGACGGTCACCGGCTCGGCGAGCTGCTGCTCGTCGCAGATCTGCTGGAGCTTCTCCAGCGTCTCGTCCAGTCCGGCACCGATTCTCGGTCCCGGGGTGAACGTGGCCGGCAGGTGCCGCATGCCCTGGATGACGCCGATGGTGTCGTAGTGCACCGTCGCCTCCTCGTCGCAGACGTAGTCGGGCATCCGGTCCAGCACGGCCAGCAGCATCCGCTTGAACACCATGCGGGCCATGTTCGACCCGATGCAGCGATGGACGCCGAGACCGAAGCTGTAGTGGCGGTTACCCTTCCGCTCCAGATCGATCTCGTCCGGGTTCTCGAAGATCGAGGGATCCCGGTTCGCCATGGCCCACGACAGCCACAGCCGCTCGCCCTCCTTGAACTCCTTGCCCGCGACCTCGACGTCGGCGTCGAAGGTTCGACCGTCGCCGGGGGCGGGCGTGTAGTAGCGGAGGAACTCCTCGGTGGCCGAGTCCAGAATCAGATCCCGTTCCTTGCTGAGCAATTCGCGGCTGTCCGGATTCTGGCCCAGGTACTCCAGGGAGTGGGCCGTCAGCGCGGTGGTGGTGTCGAAACCACCACCGATGATCAGGCCCAGCATGCCCAGGGCCTCCATGTCGGGGAGGGGCTCGCCGTTCATGGTGGACTGGGCGACGGCCTTGATCATGCCCGGACGCGGATTCTGCTTCACCTCGAAGTAATTGGTGAGCAGATCCCGGCCCATCTCGGCGTGCAGGGCGGTGACCCGATCGATATCGGGCGAGTCCGGCGGGGTGTACACGGCGGCGTGCACCGGCTCGTTGTAGACGACCCACTTCTTCAGCGGGATGCCGAGCATCGCCAGGGTGAGCACCGCCGGAACGATGTTCGCCAGTTCGTCGACGAAGTCGATCCGGCCGCTCTCGATCTTCTCGTCGAGAGCGGCGCGAACGACCTCGTCCACGAACGGAATCCACCGATTCACCGCTGCCGGTGAGAGATACGGGTTCAGCGCACCGCGCAGCTCGCGGTGCTCCGACCCGTCCATCTCGAGGATCCCGCCGCGCACGCCACGGGCACGCGCCGGGGTCGGAATCGAGATGCCCTTGTACCCGCGGCGGGTGTTGTCGAAATCGTTCTCGTTGGAGACGTGGGGGCAACGGGCGAGTTCGAACACCTCGCGGTTGCCCGCGGCCACCCAGTGCCCGTCGTAGGTCTCCGACCACGCGACGGGGCACTTCTCCTGCATGTCGCGGGTGATATCGCCGAACTGCTCACGATATTCCGCGGTGTGCCGATCGAAATGGAACGTCGGCTGTCGGTGTGCGGCCTGCTCGGTCACGGCGGGGCCGTTCTCCACGGTCACTGCTTTTCCTCTCTCAGTAGATGGAGATGGCCTGTTCCGGGCAGGAGTGCACGGCCTCGCGGACCGCATCCTCCTGATCGGCGGGCACGTCTTCGCTCACCGGGGTCGAATGACCGTCGATTTCACTGAGCTGGAACGCTTTCGGAGCGATCATGGCGCAGAGCGTATGGCCCTGGCAGCGCTCCGGATCGACACGAACCTTCATCCATCTCTCCTAGACGTGGTAGTCGTACCACTTGAGGTAACCACCGGCGTCGACCCGCTGCTGGGTACCGGTGACGAACCGGGACTCGTCGGAGGCGAGGAACAGCACCATGTTGCTGATCTCCTCGGGCTCGATCCACGGCACCGGCATCGCCTGCTGCACATAGAAGGCCGGGGTCGCGTCCTCCTTGGTCGGGTGCTCCAGATCGGGCCGGAACGACTGGTACATCGGCTCGCTCTGCAACATGGGGGTGTTGCAGTTGGTCGGATGCACGACATTGGCCCGGATCTTGCGCGCGGCGAGATGCGTGGCGATGTCGTTGATGTACTGCGACAGCAGGCGCTTCGCGACCATGTAGGCGACGCCGCCCGGATCGGTGCCGACCTGCGGCTTGTTGGAGGCGTCCATCAGCGCGGCGGTGGAGCCGGTCGCGATGATGGAGGCGCCCTCGTCCAGGTACGGCAGCGCGGCCTGCACGGCGTTGATGACGCCGATCAGGTTGGTGTCGATGACGTCCGACCAGGCCTGCCAGGCCGGCTCGCCCTTCATACCGGCGATGCCGGCCTGGGCGACGACGATGTCGAGGTGCCCCAACTCGGCGACACCGCGCTCCAGCACGGCCTTCAGCGCGGCGGCCTCGCGGACGTCGGCCTGCTCGGCGTGGATCCGGCGGCCGGTCTTCTCGACGAGACGCACGGTCTCCTCGAGATCCTCCGGTCGCGACAGCGGGTACTGGATCGTCTCGATCTGCTTGCAGATGTCGATGGCGATGATGTCCGCGCCTTCTTCGGCCAGCTTGACCGCATGGCTGCGGCCCTGACCGCGCCCGGCGCCGGTGACGAAGGCGACCTTGCCCTCAACGCGTCCCACGGCTTGTCCTTTCCTTGTTCTTCTCTTGGGCTGTCCCACCCGAAAAGCTCGGTGGGATAAGGGGTTACGTGTTGCGACCGCCGTTGACACCGAGGATCTGCCCGGTGATGTACCCGGCGTCCTCGGAGACGAGGAAGGCGACGGCGGCGGCGATGTCGGAGGGGCGCCCGACCCGGCGCACCGGGGTGCGCTCGATGTGGTCGTCGATGGTGCCGCCGAGCAGGCCCTTCTCCTCCGAACGCCGCAGCATCGGGGTGTCGATGAACCCCGGCGGCACCGCGTTCACCGTGATCCCGTGCGGACCCAATTCCAGCGCAAGGGATTTGGTGAGGCCGTTGACCGCCGACTTGGCCGCCACATAGGCGGCCATGAACGGCTGGCCGGAATGCGTGCTGGAGGACGAGATGTTGACGATGCGTCCCCAGCCGGCCTCGAGCATGTCCGGCAGAACGGCCTGCACGCCGTGGAAGACGCCGTGCAGGTTGATGTCGATGATCCGCTGCCACTCCTCGAAGCTGAGGTTGCGGAAGCGGCGGTACTTCTCCAGCCCGGCGCCGTTGACCAGCACCGTGACCGGACCCAGCTTGCTGCGGATCGAGGTGACCGCGGAGGCGATCTCCTCGGGGTTGGTCACATCCGCGCGATACGCGAAATCGTCGCTCTCCGAAGGGTTCAGGTCCAGGATGGCGACGTTGTAGCCGTCGGCGCGCAGCCGCGTGACGATCCCGGCGCCGATACCCGACGCACCGCCGGTGACGATGGCAGTCTTCCCACTCATGCCCAAGCTTCCTCTCCAGCGATGGTCGTGCGATGCATGGTCCGCTCGGATTTCGGGTCGTACGGCAGCGCGCGGTGCAGCATGCCGGTGTTGTCCCAGATCACGACGTCGCCCACGGTCCAGTCGTGGGTGTAGCGGAAACGTTCCTGGGTGGTCCACTCCAGGAGTTCGTCGAGCAGTTCACGGCTCTCGCCGGGTTCCATGCCCACGATGTGGTCGGCGGTGGCGCCGATGACCAGGGAGCGGCGGCCGTCGGCGCGCTGCCACACCAGATCGGTCTCGTGGGTGGGCAGCCGCCGCCAGTCGGCCAGCTGCGCGTCGGTCGGCTCCGGATTGACCAGCCGCTGCGCGGCCTCGAAGCTGTGCACCACGCGCAGGCCGTCGTAGCGCTTCTTCTGCTCGTCGGTCATCGCCTCGTAGGCGGCGTAGGTGCTCGCGAATTCGGTACCGCCGCCGATCATCGCGACGTGGCGCGCGGTGAGCATGGTCGCCTTCGCCGGGACGTCGTTGGTCGTGTCGTCGATATGCCAGCAGAGCGTGCCCCGGAGATAATCGGCGGCGGGAGTCTTGGCGGGATCCAGGGAGACGGTGAAGACCTCGCGGCCGTGCGGCGCCAGCACGGTGCCGAGCCTGCGGCTGAACGCCACTTGTGCCTCGTCGTCGAGGTGCAGGCCGCGGATGAGCAGCACGCCGCGCCATTTCAGCGCCTCCAGGCACCGGGTGATCACGGCGTCGTCGAGGACGTCGACGCCGGTCACCTCCACCCCTAAGGCGGGGCTCAGTGCTGTAGTGTCGATCACAAGAATCTCCCTTTCGGATGTGAGAACCGTACTCTCGCGCGGAATGGCTACGCAAGGGCTGTAGCAATCTCGCCGTCGGGTGGCCGCAGATCTGCGGCGACGGTGAAATCGGAGGTCATGGGCTGGGGTGTCGCGGGTCCTGGATTGTTGCTAGAGTCCGCCGCAGACGAATGTATCATTCTCCAATAACGAGAATGATGTTTCCATGTTGGAGGAGACGGGATGCCATCTCAGGACACAGCGGCAGCTACCTCGGCCGATACCGCGATCAGTGCGGCGCCGGAGGATGTGGTGAAGCGGCTGTTGATCGACGGACAACTGGTCACCGCCGAGCGCACGTTCCCCTCGATCAATCCGGCCACCGGTGAGATCTTCGGATATGCGCCGGATGCCTCGGTCGAACAGGCCGAGCAGGCGATCCTGGCCGCGCGACGCGCCTTCGACACCACCGACTGGTCCACGAACGCCGCCTTCCGGCAGCACTGCCTGGAGCAGCTGTATCAGGCGCTGCGCGACGACCTGGAGGAACTCCGGGAGCTCACCATCACCGAGGTCGGCGCCACCGTGGTGCTCACCAAGGGAAATCAGCTGGAGATCCCGATCGAGATCGTCCGTTACTACGCGGATCTGCTGAAGACCTATTCCTTCACCGAGGATCTCGGCGTCGTGGAGGTGCGCGGCACCAAGCACCACCGCTGGCTGGAGAAGGAGGCGGGCGGCGTGGTCGCCGCGATCGCCGCCTACAACTACCCCCACCAGCTGGCGCTGGCCAAGCTGGCCCCGGCGCTGGCCGCCGGCTGCACGGTCGTGCTCAAGGGCGCCCCCGACACCCCGCTGTCCACGCTGGCCCTCGGCGAGATCATCGCGAAGACCGATATCCCGGCCGGTGTCGTGAACGTGCTCGGCGGCACCGAGATCGCCGTCGGCGAGCTGCTGACCACCCATCCGGCCGTCGACGCGGTGACCTTCACCGGCTCCACCCCGGTGGGCCGGAAGATCATGGCGGCGGCCAGCGATACCCTCAAGCGGGTGTTCCTGGAACTGGGTGGCAAGTCGGCGGCGGTCGTGCTCGACGACGCCGATTTCAAGCAGGCCGCGCAGTTCGTCGGCTTCTCCATCGTCACCCACGCCGGTCAGGGCTGCGCGCTCACCAGCCGCATGCTGGTCCCGCGGCAGCATCACGACGAGATCGTCGAGCTGGTCAAGGCCAACTTCGGCATGGTCCGGTACGGCGATCCGCACGACCCGAAGACCTATATGGGCCCGCTGATCAGCGAGCGGCAGCGCGACAAGGTCGACGGCCTGGTCCAGCGCGCGGTCGCCGAGGGCGCGACGCTGGCCTTCGGCGGTGAGAAGGTCGAGCCGGGCTTCTTCTACCAGCCGACCCTGCTGGCGAACGTCCACCCGGACAGCGAGATCGCGCAGGAGGAGGTGTTCGGCCCGGTGCTGGCCGTCATCCCGTTCGACGACGACGATGACGCCGTCGCGATCGCCAACAATTCGCAGTACGGCCTGTCCGGCGGCGTGTTCTCCGGCGATCAGGAGCGGGCGAAGGCGGTGGCGCGGCGCATCCGCACCGGCACCTTCAGCATCAACGGCGGCAACTACTTCGCCGCGGACGTGCCCTTCGGCGGATTCAAGCAGTCCGGGATCGGCCGGGAGAGCGGCGTCGCCGGTATGGAAGAGTTCCTTGAGATCAAGGCCCTGGCGGAGGTGGCCCAGAATGTCTGACAACGAACAGCCCGAGCGCAGCGGTCCGCTCGCCGGGATTCGCGTCCTCGAGGTCGCGATGTACGGCTTCGTGCCGTCGGCCGGCGCGGTGCTCTCCGATTGGGGCGCCGACGTCATCAAGGTCGAGCACGCGGTGACCGGCGACCCGCAGCGCGGGCTGCGGCAGATCGGCAAGTTCAAGGTCGAGGGCGACCCGAACCCGAACGTCGAGCACGCCAACCGCGGTAAGCGCAGCATCGGCGTCGACATGTCGAATCCCGAGGGACGGGCGGTGATCCACGAGCTGGCCAAGACCGCCGACGTGTTCCTCACCAGCTTCCTGCCCGCGCACCGCACCAAGTTCGGGATCGACGTCGACGACATCCGCGCGGTCAACCCGAAGATCGTCTACGCGCGCGGCAGCGCGCTGGGCCCGCGCGGCGCGGAGTCCGGCAAGGGCGGTTTCGACATGACCGCGTACTGGTGCCGCGGCTCGGTCGCGGCCACCATCACGCCGCCGAACGTGGACGGCATGATCAACCCGCCCGGTCCGGCCTTCGGCGACACCATCTCCGGCACCAACCTGGCCGGCGGTATCGCCGCGGCGCTGCTGAAGCGGGAACGCACCGGCGAGCCCTCGGTGGTCGACGTGTCGCTGCTGTCCAGCGGCCTGTGGTCGATGGGTCACACCATCGCGCTGTCGGCCTATGTGAAGGAGCCGTTGCAGGCCCCGCCGGTGGGTTCGCACGGCGCGCCGACCAATCCGCTGTCCGGGCTGTATGCCACCAAGGACGGCCGGTACCTGTCGTTCGTCATGTTGCAGCCCACCAAGTTCTGGGCCGACGTGGCCCGGCACATCGACCGCCCGGAACTCGCCGACGACCCGCGGTTCGCCACCGCGGCCTCGATCGCCGAGCACACCGAGGAGGGCGTGGCGATCCTGCGCGAGGCCATCGGCTCGCGCACCCTCGCCGAGTGGACCGAGAAGCTCGCGACCCTGTCCGGCCCCTGGGCGCCGGTGCAGGACGCACTGCAGGCGGTCGACGACCCGCAGGTGCGGGCCAACGAATTCGTCCGGCAGGCAGGCGATCTCACGCTCGTCGCCAGTCCGGTGCAGTTCGACGTCACCGCGCCGGACCTGCGGCCCGGGCCGGAATTCGCGGCCCAGACCGAGGAGGTCCTGCTCGAACTCGGCCTGGACTGGGACCGGATCATCGCCCTCAAGACCGCGGGCGCGATCACCTAGTCCGCCGGAGAAAGCCGCCATGCCGTACATCGCTTCGATAGGTACCTATCTGCCCTGCTGGGGCGCCCCGCACGCGCGCGTGCCCGGTGACGACGAGGATGCCATCACCCTCGCCGTCGAGGCCGGGCGCGCCGCGCTGGCCGGCGCCACGGCGGAACGGGTCGTCCTGGTCAGCCGGGATCTGCCGCTGCTGGAGAGCAGCAACGCGGCGGTCCTGTTGGCCGGGCTCGGCCTGGACCCGGAACTGGAGGTGACCGAGCGGCTCGGCGGTGCGCCCGCCACGCTCGACGCGCTCAGTTCCGCCCGCCCCCGCACCCTGATCATCGGGGTGGACACCGAACCGGCCGGCGCCGCCGCCGCGCTGGTGGGGGAGCGGGGACTGCAGGTACGCACCGCCGCCCGGATCGCGCGCAGCCTGCCGGTCCGGACCCGCAACGCGGTCGGTATCCACGATTACGGCGATCCGCGACTGCTGCACGAGCGTGGCCTGATCGCCTCGCTCACGGCGGCCTGGGTCGACACCCCCGCGGCGGTCGCGGGGGTGGAACACCGGGAGGCGGCGGCGCTGTGCGTCGGCGAACCGGCCCGGCTGCCCACCCTCGGCGCCAGCTCCGGACTGTTCGCGCTGGCCGCGATGGCGGAATGGGGGCAGACCGGATTGCTGGCCGGTATCGAGCAGGCCAGCCTGTCCGGGGTGACCGTCGCCGACGGCGTCCCGGTCGTGCACCGGCACGAGCCCGCCGCGCGGTCGGTGCCCGAGGGGTATGTCGTACCCGGCGGCGACATCCCGATCTCGCTGGCCGCCTACGAGCGGGCCTTCGAGGCGAAGGTGCGCTGGGAGGCCGGAAAGCATTCCGGCAGTGAAGAATTGGACTTCCCGCCGCGTTACCGGGTGGGCGGCGACGGCACCCTGAGCACCGACTACACGCTGGTGCCGCTGCCGCGCACCGGCAGCGTGTACACCGGTGTCACCGTGCAGGTTCCGGTGCCCGGACTGCGCAGCCCGTATTCGCTGGTGATCGTCGAACTCGACGAGGTCGGCGTGCGCGCGCTGGTGAAGGTGACCGGCGCCGATCCCGGCGTCGTCGGCATCGGCGACCGCGGCCGGATGGTGTTGCGCCGGGTGGCGATTCGCTCCGGCGTGCCCGATTACGGGTATGCGTTCGAACCCGAGCTGGAGGGAGCCCCGTGAGGAAGGTCGCCATCGTCGGCGCCGGAATGACGCCGTTCGCCGAGCATTTCGCGCTGGGCATCAAGGATCTGCTGCCGATGGCGTACTCCGAGTGCGCCGCCAGCGTGGACAAGGGCCTGGCCAAGTCGGATGTGCAGGCGGCCTGGTTCGGGGCCATGGGTACCACCGACGGATTCGCCTCCGGCATCCTCGCGGATGCGCTGGGGCTGCCCGACATTCCCGTCACCCGCATCGAGAACTCCTGTGCCACCGGCAACGACGCGATCCGCAACGCCCTGTTCGGAATCGCCTCGGGCGCTTTCGATGTCGCGCTGGTGGTCGGCGCCGACAAGGTCCGGGAGACCCCGTCGAAGAATCTGGTCTGGGAGTGGGAGGCGATGACCCGCGACCAGGCCTGGGACTACCCGCTGGGCCTGATCGCCCCCGCCGGATTCGCCCTGCACGTGGCCCGTTACCTGCACGAGTCGCCCGCGACCCGCGAGCACATGGCTCAGGTGGCGGTGAAGAACCATCGGCACGGTGTGCGAAATCCCAAGGCGCGCTTGCGTTTCGAGATCACCCTGGAACAGGTGCTGAACGCCCCGACCGTGGTGTCCCCGTTCGGCCTCTACGACTGCGCCCCGCAGAGCGACGGCGCCGCGGCGGTCCTGCTGGCCGCGGCGGAGGTGGCCGACCGCTACACCGATCGCCCGGTCTGGGTGCGCGGGGTGGGCCTGGGCCTGGATTCGGTGATGCACCAGCACAAGCGGGACATGACGACCTTCCCGGCGACCGTGCGCGCCGCGCGGCAGGCGTTCGCGATGGCCGGGCTGACCCCCGGTGATGTCGACGTCGCCGAGGTGCACGACTACTTCACCGGTATCGAGCTGATGAGCTACGAGGATCTCGGATTCGCCGACCGGTTCGAGGGTTACAAGCTGCTGGAGGCCGGTGTGACCTCCGTCGGCGGCGCGCTCCCGGTCAATCCCAGCGGCGGCCTGAAGACCAAGGGCCACCCGCCGGGGGCCACCGGCGTCGCGCAGTGCGTGGAGCTGTTCCAGCAGTTGCGCGGCGAGGCCGCCAACCAGGTGGACGGCGCCCGGATCGGCCTGGCGCACAACCTCGGCGGACCCACCGCGGTCTCGGCGGTCACGCTGCTGTCCGGTCCCGGGACCTAGTCCCGGCCGATCGGACATCGTGATCGGACCGACCGCGCGGCGCGCCACAACGGCCGGGGTCGGGCCGATGAAACGCTCGTGAACAGCTGATTCGCCGGATCGGGAAATCGCCCGGTCGGCCGGGTGCGACCCCGGCGGCCCGGCGAATCGGGCTGGACGGCCGCCGCCGGATCGATCAGAATCGGGCGGTTCGGACGTATGTATGCAGGATGGTGTGAAGTGTCGGGCAACCGGCGGCCGCGCTGGGGGAGCGCGCAGGGATTCGACCGCCGCCGGTTTCTCGGAATGAGTGCCGTGGCGGGTGCCTCGGTGTTGGCGGCCTCGGCCGCACCGCGGCCGGCGACGGGACCGCATGTGCGGACCGGTACCGGGGTGGTCCGGGGCCGGATGGACGGCGAGATCGCGGTGTTCCGCGGGATCCCGTTCGCGTCGGCGCCGGTGGGGGAGCGGCGATTCCGGGCCCCGGCGCCGCATCCGGGCTGGCTCGGGGTGCGCGACGCCGGGGAGTTCGGGCCGCCGCCGCCCCCGGTGTCGGGGAGCGTGCAGAACATCGCCGCGAATTCCGGTGCCGCCGGGGACGAATGGCTCACCGTCAACGTGTGGTCGCCGGATCTGCGGGCCCGCGGCCTCCCGGTGCTGGTGTGGATCTACGGCGGCGCCTGGTCCGGCGGCGCGGCCAGCCTGCCGGCCTACGACGGCCGCCACCTCGCCGCGCGCGGGGCCGTGGTGGTCGGCCTCAACTACCGCGTCGGCGCGGAGGGCTTCCTGCACATGGCCGGCGCCCCGGACAACCGGGGACTGCTCGACCAGGTCGCGGGGCTGGCCTGGGTGCGCGACAACATCGCGGCCTTCGGCGGTGATCCGCGGCGGGTCACGGTGTTCGGGCAGTCGGCCGGGGCCGGCTCGATCGCCTGCCTGCTGGCCATGCCCGCCGCCGCGGGGCTGTTCCACGGCGCGATCTGCCAGAGCGTCCCGCTGTCGTCGCAGCGGCCCGAACTGGCCCGCGATATCGCGGATGTGCTTGCCGCCCGGCTGAATCGGAAGGCCACCACCGCGGATCTGGGTGCGCTGTCACCGGCCGCGCTGGGGGCGGCGGTATGGGCCGCGGCCCGCGACGGCGCCGGGAACCGGGCCCGCTGGGGTCCGGGCGTGGCGGTCACGGTCTTCCATCCCGTGGTCGACGGCGCCGTCCTGCCCGAGGCCCCGCATCACGCGCTGGCCCGCGGGGCGAGCCGGGACATCCCGCTGATCACCGGTCACACCCGCGACGAGTACCGGGTGTACCTGGCCGGCGCGATCCAGCAGGTGGCCGCCGTCCGCACGGACGAGGCGCTGCGGCAGCTCGCGCCGGTGGCCGACGGGATCCGGGCCTACCGCGCGGCCTATCCCGGTATCGGCGAGGGGCAGTTGTACGAGATCGTGCATTCGGATTTCTATTACCGGATGCCGAGCCTGTTCCTGGCGCGGGCACACACCCGCGGTGGTGGTACGTCCTATCTGTACGAATTCCGCGACGAACGCACCGTGGGCGGATCGGGGCACGGCGCCGAGGTGCCGCTGGTATTCGGCACCGGTCGCCCCGATCCCGCCGCCACGGCACTCGGCGAGCAACTGCGCGACGCGTGGATCGCGTTCGCCGCGAACGGTTCTCCCGGCTGGCCCGCGTACGGGCCGGAGGCGGAACAGACCCGGCTGTTCGATATCGTGTCCGGCGTCGGCCGTTATCCCGAGCAGGCGTCCGCGCGAATCTGGGCGGACCACCCGTTCGACCCGGTGACCGCACCGGCACAAACCGTCCGGTGATATCGCACCGGCCCGATACCCGGCTCGCCGCGGTGTGATGCGCGGCACGCCGGCAATGACCCGGTGAATTGTTGCCAAAAAATTTGGCATAATTGCCTACAAAACGTGATCGTGGGGAGCACCAAGACGTGTCGGTGTCGGATATTCGCGAGCTGCAACGCGGGACGCAGGGCAAGGCCATTGCCGCCGAACGGCTTCGGCGGGCCATCCGGGCCGGCGAGGTGGCTCCCGGGCAGCGGCTCGTGGAGGCCGAACTCGTCGAGCAGTTCGGGGTCACCCGCGGCAGCGTCCGCTCCGCGATCGACGAACTGACCGCCGAGGGCCTGATCGAGCGCATCCACAACCGCGGCGCCCGGGTGCGCGCGGTGTCGCGCCGGCAGGCGGTGGAGATCCTGGAGTGCCGCAAGGTCCTGGAGGGCCTGATCGCGGCCAAGGCGGCCGAACGGGCCACCCCCGCCGATCAGGACCGGCTGCGCGACTACTCCGATCGGTTGTCGACCGCGGTGCGCGACGGCGAGCCGCTGAAGTACTCGAGCCTCAATCACGAACTGCACGCCGTGCTGCGCGAGATCGCCGGTCAGGCCGCCGCCGCCGATCTGATCTCCCGGCTCAACGCCCAGATCGTCCGGCACCAGTTCCAGGTGGCGCTGTTGCCGGGCCGCCCGCAGGTCTCCCTCGGCGAACATCTCGCGATCGTCGACGCCGTCATCGCGGGTGACGCGGCCGCCGCCGAGCAGGCGATGCGCGACCATCTGGACAGTGTGATCAAGGCGCTCGCGCAGTTCGACTGATCCGCCCGCGACGCTCGGACCTGCTCGAATGTGCAGATCCCAACTCGGGCGACGAAATTGTTGACAATCCTGCGGACACGCGCCTAACGTCGGTGGCGAAGGTGACGCGCGCACCGCGCGCGTTCTCCGGCCGCTCCTTCGGATGCCGGATACAGCGACGAGTCGAGGTGATCCTGTGCCGGGGAACGCGGTGGACGCGGCGGCGGACGGTGCTCCGCTGCGGGTGGCGGTGCTCGGGCTCGGGGAGGCCGGATCCGCCTTCGCCCGTGATCTGGTGGCGGCCGGGGCCGATGTGCGCGGATACGACCCGAAGGCCGCCGCACCCGCCGGCGTCCGGCCGCGCGACAGCGATGCCGACGCGGTCCGCGATGCCGACCTCGTCTTCGATCTGACCACCGGCGACGAGGCCGAGGCCGCCACCCGCGCGGCCCTGCCCGGTCTGCGGCCCGGCACGCTGTGGGCGGAGGCCAACACGGTCTCCCCGGCGCTGAAGGTGCGGCTGGCCGAACTCGTCGCCGGGACCGGCGCCGCACTGGTCGACGTCGCGATCATGGCGCCGGTACCCGGGAAGGGCCTGCGCGTGCCGATGTACGTCTCCGGGCCCGACGCCGACCGGTTCCGTACGATGCTCGCGCCCTACGACATCGCCGTCGAGCACATGCCCGGCCCGGTCGGGGTGGCGAGTTCGCGCAAACTCCTGCGCAGTGTCGTCTACAAGGGCCTGGCCGCCGCGATCGTCGAGGCGATGGCCGGCGCCCGCGCCGCCGGCTGCGAGGACTGGTTCCACGAGCATCTGACCACCGAATTCATCCGATTCGAACCCGATATGGTCGATCGGTTCATCGCGGGCAGCTACACCCACGCGGTGCGCCGCGCCGAGGAAATGGCCGCTGCCGCAGCACAATTGACCGATCTGGGGATCGAACCGCGGATAGCGGCCGCCACCCGGGACGCGCTGCGCGCGCTGGCCGCCGAACCGCGTGGCGATGCCGCACGGCCGACGGTCGCGGGTTCCGGGTAGCCCGCTCGGATCGCCGAAACGTGGTCCGGCAGGTCCCCGCCGGATCGCACTCGGGTGGTGTCCGGCGGTGCGGATGAGGGCACGCCGGGCCCCACCCGGGACATCGAATTACCGGCAATTTCGTCGACGCCGGGGACAGCCGAGAGCTGCCGCCGGCCGAACACAGGAGGACATCATGAAGTCGGTCGTCGTGACCGATCCGCCGCGGGCCGCGCTCACGGACGCCACCACGCTCGGTACCTACGGCACGGCCACCGTGCACGAGGCCGCCGGCCGGATCGGCTACCTCGGCCCCCGGCTGCGGCCCGCGTGGCCCGGCGCGCGCATCGGCGGCACCGCGGTGACCGTGCTGTGCTGGCCCGGCGACAATCTGATGATCCACGTCGCGGTCGAGCAGTGCCGCGAGGGCGACATCCTGGTCGTGGCCACCAACTCGCCGTCGTCCGACGGCCTGTTCGGTGAGCTGTTCGCCACCGCGCTGCACCGGCGCGGAGTGCGCGGCGTGGTGCTGTCCTGCGGTGTGCGCGATGTCGCCGAACTGCGCGAGATGGGCTTCCCCGCCTGGTCGACGGCGGTCAGCGCGCAGGGTTCGGTGAAGGCCACCGCCGGCGCGATCAACGTGCCGATCGTGGTGGAGGGCCAGGTGATCCACCCCGGTGACGTGATCGTCGCCGACGACGACGGCGTGGCCGTGGTGGCCCGCGCGAACGTCCCCGCGGTGCTCGAGGCGTCGCAGGCGCGGTTGGAGAAGGAGGAACGCAACCGCCTGGCGTTCCGCCGCGGCGAACTCGGCCTCGACATCTACGGGCTGCGCGCGCGGCTGGACGATTTCGGCATCACCTACGTCTCCTACGCGGATCACGTTGCCGGAGAGCCGAAGTGAGCGACTGGGTGCGGCGGTCCGCGGCGGACGGGATCGCCTGCCTGTGGATGCGCGGCGGCACCTCGAAGGGCGGCTACTTCCGCGCCGAGGACCTGCCGGCGGATCCGGCCGCCCGCGACGACCTGCTGCTGCGGATCATGGGTACCCCCGATCCGCGGCAGATCGACGGCCTCGGCGGCGCGACCTCGCTGACCAGTAAGGTCGCCGTGGTCTCGCCCGCGCGACGGCCCGGCGTCGACGTCGACTACCTGTTCCTGCAACTCGGCGTGGACCGGCCGACGGTGTCGGACAAGCAGAACTGCGGCAACATCCTCGCCGGGGTGGGACAGTTCGCGGTCGAATCCGGACTGGTCGAGGTCGCGCCGGGCGCCGAAAGCTGTTCGGTGCGCATCCATCTCGTCAACTCCGACAGTATCGCCACCGCGACCTTCCCGATCCGCGACGGCCGGCCGGTCTACGACGGCGACACCGCGATCGACGGCGTCCCGGGTACGGCCGCGGCGGTACTGCTGGCCTTCGAGGACATCGCGGGCTCGGCCACCTCGGGCCTGTTCCCGACCGGCCGGATCCGCGACGAGATCGACGGTGTCGAGATCACCTGCGTGGACAACGGCATGCCGGTCGTGGTCGCCGAGGCCGCGGCGTTCGGGCTCACCGGTGGCGAGACGCATGCCGAACTGGCCGCCGACGCCGCGCTGCTCGAACGCGTGGACGGGTTGCGGCGCAAGGCCGCCGCGCTGATGGGCCTCGGCGATGTGGCGGAGTCCTCGGTGCCGAAGACGATCCTGGTTTCCCCCGGCCGCGACGGCGGTCAGGTCGGCACCCGCTCGTTCATCCCGGTGCAGCCGCACACCGCGGTCGGGGTGTTCGCGGCGATCAGCGCGGTCACCGCGCTGATGACCCCCGGCGCGGTGGGGCACGAACTCACCGCGGACTGGCCGGCGGAGCTGTCCCGGGTGGATGTGGAGCATCCGTCGGGTCATCTGCTGGTCGACATCGATCTGGACACCACCGTCACCCCGCCGGTCGTGCACCGCGCCGGCGTGGTGCGCACCGCCCGGAAGTTGTTCGCCGGAACGGTATTTCCCCGCGCCGCCACCGAGTGTGCCTGAACCACAACACTTCTCCCGAGAAAGACTTGTCACTATGGCCCCCGGTCACGAGATCGCCCATCTGGCGCACGTCACGCTGCTCACCCCGAAACTGGAAGAGAGCGTTCGCTTCTGCACCGATTTCCTCGGACTGGAGGTGGTCGGGCGCGACGGCGACGACGTATATCTGCACGCCTGGGACGACTACCTGCACCACAGCCTTACCCTGCGCGGGCACCGGCACGCGGGCATCGCCCGGACCACGCTGCGCGCCTCCGGCCCGGAACAACTGGAACGCCGGGTGGCGGCGCTGGAGGCGGCCGGCCGTGGAATCGGCTGGGTGGACGGCGAACCCGGCTTCGGCCGCACCTATCTGTTCACCGATCCGGACAGCCACGAATTCGGCCTCTGCTACGACGCCGACTGGTACGAGCCCGGCGACGAGAGTAGGCCGTCGCTGAAGAATCAGGCCGCGAAGTATCCCGGCGGCGGCGTCCCGGCCCGGCGGCTGGACCACGTGAACTTCCTCGGCCGGGTGCCGGTGGACAATCGCGATTTCCTCGAGGACGCGCTCGGCGCGATGACCACCGAGCAGATCGTGCTGGACGACGGCACCGTCGCGGCGGCGTGGACCACGTTCGGGAACAAGAGCTACGACCTGGTGTACACCAAGGACAATCTGGGCCTGTCCGGGCGGCTGCACCACATCGCCTTCGCCGCGGACAGTCGCGCGGACATCCTGCGCGCCTGCGACGTCGCCCTGGATCAGGGCGTGTTCATCGAGACCGGCCCGCACAAGCACGCGATCCAGCAGACCTTCTTCCTGTACGTGTACGAGCCCGGCGGCAACCGCATCGAACTCTGCAACGCCGGTGCGCGCCTGATCCTGGCGCCGGACTGGCGGCGGGTCGACTGGACCGAACGCGAGCGGGCCAAGGGCCAGGCGTGGGGCCTGAAGACCATCGAGTCCTTCCACACCCACGGCACTCCCACCGCGGCGGAGCTGGAACGCGAAGCCGAACTCGATCGGGCATAATTCGCTGTTGGATAGCTGGAGGCGCCGCCGGTATCCCGGCGGCGCCTCGGTTGTTTTCATTGCACAGTATTGTCAACAATATTGAGTACTGTCTTGCGTACAATCTCGGGCGCAATATAGCCTGGCGCACAGTTGTACGTTTCCCCAGGAAAGAGACAAGGTTGTCTTCGTTGGATCTGCGTGGCGGCGCGTCACCCGCCGTCGGCCGGCTCGCCACCCGAGTGATCGTGGTGTGCTGGTTCCTGGTGCTGCTGGACGGCCTGGATCTGTTCGTCTACGGCGCGGTGCTGCCGGGTGTCTTCGACGACAAGGCATTTCATCTGTCCAAGGCCGCCGGTGGTGACATCGGCAGCTTCACCAATCTCGGCATGCTGCTCGGCGCGCTGACCGCCGGTCTGCTCAACGACCGCATCGGCCGCCGCCTGCCGCTGATGGCCGGCGTCACGATCTTCGCGCTCGCCTCGGCCGGCGCCGCCGCCGCGCACACCGTGACCGTATTCGGCGTCGCCCGGTTCATCTCCGGCTACGGCCTGGGCGCCCTGCTGCCCACCTGCCTCGCGCTGGTCCAGGAGTTCGCGCCGAAGGCCCGGAAGAACCTCGCGGTGACCTTCGTGATGACGGCCCACCAGGCCGGCGGCGCATTGGCCGGTGGGCTGGCCCTGTCGGTGGTCCACCACCTGGGCTGGCGTTCGGTGTACTGGTTCGGCGCGCTGCCGCTGCTGGCCGTACCGCTGATCTGGGCACTCCTTCCCGAGTCGATGACCTACCTGCTCGGCAGCGGCCGCACCGCCCAGGCGAAAGCCCAGGCCGCGAAATACGGTGTCCCCCTGGAGTTCTACGCACCGGAAGCGGGCGGCGAGAAGCGCCGAGGCGACGTCCGGCAACTGTTCACCCGCAACGTCCGGAGCACCACACTGCTGTTCTGGGTGGCCTCGTTCTTCGGCCTGCTGCTGGTCTACGGCATGAACACCTGGCTGCCGACGATGATGCGCGGCCACGGCTACAACCTGGGTTCGGCGATCAGCTTCCTGCTCGTGATCAACCTCGGCGGCATCGTCGGCATGCTGGTCGCGGGCCCGCTGGCCGACCGCTTCGGCCCGCGCCGGATCGCCCTGATCTGGTTCACCTGCACCGCGATCGGCGTGGCGCTGCTCGCCGCGCACACCGGCCAGTTCCTCACCTACGTGATCGTGTTCGTGACCGGCGGCTTCCTGTTCAGCGCGCAGACCCTGATCTACGCGAGCACCAGCACCTACTACCTGCCGAGTGTGCGGGCCACGGCCCTGGGCTGGGTATCCGCGGTCGGCCGCTGGGGTTCCATCTTCGGCCCCTGGTTCGGCGGCGTCCTGTTGTCGCACGGCTTCGACACGGCCGGTTTCTGGGTGTTCGCGATCGCCGCGGCCATCGCAGTGGTGACGATCGCCTTCGTCCGCCGCAACCCCGAAGCCGACGCCTACCGAGCCACGGAGAAACTAGAGGAGCCCGTCCCAGCCTGACACCCCGGCCTGCTCTGATGCCGAACCCCCGTTGTTCGCGGCCCGTCTCGGTCCTGGACTGACGGAGGGAGGGAGCGCAGCGACTGACCGGAGGAGGGAAGGACCGAGACCGAGGGGGCCGCGAACCCGCCGGAGCGAAGCGAAGGCCGAAGCTACAGCTATGGTGCTGTCGGGCCGGTCTCGGTCGGCAGGCTCTCCGCTCTCGACACAGGCAGGTAGGCAGCATGCAGCGTTACCCCGGTCCGCAGCGGATGCGGTGGCTCGTGCTGGTCGCGGCGGCCCTGACCGCCGTGCTGGTGACGGTCACCGCGTGCTCGTCCGGCCACACCCCGGCCCCGCGCCCCGCCTCGCCCGGGGTGACGACCGCACCACCGGCCCCGCCGCCCTCGGTACCCCGGCTGGCCGCGGGGGAGGAACTGCCGGTGCAGGTTCCGAAGATGGGCTGCCCCGAGCTGAGCACCCACGACTTCACCCGGCTGAACGAGGGCGCGGTCTCGATCGCGCTGGCCACGATGGTCCCGAAGAGCGAGAGCAACCCGTACGACTACTGCCAGGTGGTCGGTTTCGTGGATCCGCAGATCGGATTCGAACTGCGCCTGCCCACCACCACCTATCGCGGCCGCTACCTGCAGCAGGGCTGCGGCGGCTACTGCGGCGTGATCAATCTGGCGCTGCGGTCGCCGATCAGCACCGGCTGCGCGCCGCTGACCGACGGCACCATGGTGGTCGGCCAGGACGATCAGGGCCACCGCGACACCGGCCCGGTCGACGTCTGGGCCACCGACCCGCAGCTGAAGGTCGATTTCGGCTACCGCGCCGAGCATGTGTTCGCCGCCGCCGCGAAGGCCGTGATCACCGCGTTCTACGGTGCGGCGCCGCGCTATTCGTACTACGACGGCTGTTCCGACGGCGGCCGGGAGGCGCTGATGGAGGCGCAGCGCTACCCCACCGACTTCGACGGTGTCCTGGCCGGTGCGCCCGCCTTCAACCAGACCGCGCTCAACGGTTTCGAGGAGGCGTACCTCTCGACGGTCGACTTCCGCCCCGACGGTTCGGTGATCCTGCCCGCGGCCAAGGTGGACATGCTGCACGACGCGGTGATCCGTGAATGCGCCGATCCGGATCTCGGCGCCGGCACCATCCAGGACCCGCGCTCGTGCAATTTCGATCCCGGCAGCATCGCCTGCCCGGACGGTCCGGACCGCCCCGACTGCCTGACCGGTGAACAGGTCGACGTGGTCCGCAAGATCTACACCGGCGTGGTCGACGCCGGCGGCACCCACCTGTACACCGGCGGCGAACCGATCGGCTCCGAACCGCAGTGGGTCGGCCTGATCGTCCCCCGCGACGGCCAGCGCCGCGAACAGATCCTGATGTACCGCATCGGCGCCGGTTTCCTGCGCTGGCTCGGCACCTGGAAACCCGACCCCGGCAAGGCGATCGACCAGTCGGTGTTCACCGTCGACAACCTGAAGGGCTATCTGGATTCGGTCGGTGGCCTCTACGACGCCACCGATCCGGACCTGTCCGCCTTCGCTCAGCGCGGCGGCAAACTCATCCACTGGCACGGCTGGTCCGACGGCTACATCCCCCCGGTCGGCTCGATCACCTACCGCCAGGCCGTGATCGACAAACTCGGCCAGCAGATCGCCGACGGCTTCTACCGCCTCTACCTGTTCCCCGGCATGTTCCACTGCCAGGGCGGCTACGGCCCCAGCCACACCGACCTGCTCACCCCGCTGCTCGCGTGGACCGAACGCGACCAGACCCCCAACGCGGTGATCGCGACCAAGACCGCCGCCGACAGCGACGGCCACACCGCCACCAGCGGCCCCCTGACCCAACCCGATCCGACGGCCCGCGCCGTCACCGCCCGCCCGGTCTACCCCTATCCCACCCAGACCGCGTACAAGGGCTCCGGCGACCGCAACTCGGCCGCCAACTACGCCGCGATCCTCCCGCAACCCCACGACGACCACTACAAATGGGGCGGCGGCGATTTCCACTCCGGCTACCAGCTCTGGTGCACCTCCGACGGCCGCGAACTCTCCTGCAACCGCACCCGCCCGTAGTCCTACCGCCATCGGTCCCAGCCCGCGCCGGTGAGCCGGTCCGCTGCGACCTCCCGGCCGGTGAGCAACATCAGCAGGGCGGTGGCGGGACCTTCGACGACCGGACCCGTGCCGACGGTCCAGTCGGTGTCGGCGGCGACGAACCGGAGCCCGGCGAATTTCCGCTGCGCGTGGAACGGCGTGCCGCGGTACCAGATTCGGTCCAGCGCGCATCGTGCGGCCGCGAGCGGCACGGTGCGCGCGACGCCGAGCGGCACGGCGATGTCCTGGCCGTGCACCAGCAGATCCATCAGCCGGTCGGCCGGTGTCGTGCCGATCGGAGTGACACGGACACCGACGGTTTCGCGCAATTCGGCGACGAGCCGGGCGGCGGTTCGACTGTCGCCGTGCCGGATGGCGGTATCGCGGATCGCACGGCCGAGATCGCCCCGAGCGCGTGCGAGATTCATCAACAGCCACCCGATCGTCGGCTGCGCCGACAACACCAGATGCGCAACGACATCGCGCACCCGCCAGTCGTCGCACAAGGACGGCCGATCCCACTCGGATTCGGGCAGCACCGCCAGCATCGCGGCAAGACCCGCCCGTTCGGCGTCGACGGCCCGCCAGATCTGCTCGGTATCCATCGGTTTCGAGGACATTCGCGTAACTCCTTCTCCCGGTGCGTGTTCCAGTAGGGTAGGAATTCCAGTCGGGTGGAGGTTCCAGAGATTGTGACCGAGCTCATACGTCGCGACGGTCTGGTGGGCATCGGCGAAATGGCCCGCCTGACCGGAGTACCGGTGCGCACCATCCGCTTCTACTGCGACGAAGGCCTGATCCACCCGCACCGCAGCACCGGCGGCCACCGCATCTTCGACGCGGCCGCCGTCGACCGCCTGAAGTCGGTACGCCGCCTGCGCGCACTGGGCCTCGGCCTGACCGCGATCACCGCCGTACTGGCCGGCGAGGTACCCATCGACGAAGCCCTGGCCGCCGAACAAGCCACCCTGAACACCGAACTGCACGAACTACTGTGGCGGCGAGCCACCCTGGCCGCAGCACAGAACACGTCACCGAATACGAGAACCGGCCGCTTGGACCTACTCGCAGTGGTCGGCGACCCGCGCCACGCACACGACACTCTCGTCACCTTCTGGCGCGAGCAACTGGCCGCCGCACCGCCGAACATCTTCGACGGCTTCGTCACCATGAACATCCCCGACCCACCGGCCGACCCGACCCCCGAACAGGTGGTCGCCTACGCCGAACTGGTCAGCACCACAACCGATCCCGCACTGGCCCCCGCGATCGCGTGCCAACTGTGGCGATCCGACCCCGCCACCATCGACGACCCCCGGCAACTCCTGACCGGAATCGCCGAAGCCTGCGCAGCGGTGGACCCACTGCTCACCGCAGGCATCCCACCCCGACCCGGACCCGAACTGGACCACTTCCTGGCCGCCCACGCCACCGCCCGCCACGAATCCGACACCCCACTCTTCCGGCAACGAATCCGCCACGGCGCGAACGATTCCGACCCGCGCATCCACCGCTACTGGACACTGACCGGCGAAATCATCGCAACGACAACCACAGGCGCGGCCCTGAACTGGCTGCACCGAGCCTTGGCGCAGGTCCCCGCACCGGCCGGAGAAACAACATGCCCCGCCGAAACATCGGCGGGGCATGTTGTTTCGAATGGATGGGATGTCACATGAACAGCTCGTCCACTGCTTTCACCTCGGCGGCGCATGCGATCCACTTGTCGAGTTGGTCGAGGTCCGTGCAGGACTTGATCCGCTGCTCGTCGCCATCGGAAACAAGTACTCGACGGTGTCTGAGGAACATGAGGATCGCGTCGGCCTTGGCCTCGGCCTTGCCTTTGGCCTCGCCGGCCTCCGCACCCTCGTTGTAGTAGCCCTGGGCGAAGTCGGTCTGGTAGCGATATTCGCTGGTGGTCATCTTTTCCCTCCAGAGGTCTCGGGCAGGGCCAGTCAATGCGTCGAGAACCCCATCAGCATACGCTTGCGCGCGCTTCGGGGCGGTCGCCGCCAAGTTCGCCAGCTCGGTGCCCAATTGATCGAGTGCGGCATCCATATCGGGATCGTTGGCATGCCCTATTGCGGCCAGAACCGCCAGTTCGGGCTCGCCGGTCGTCTCGGTGTAATTGATCATCAGTCTTCGTGGCGTGGTGACCAGAGGCGACCAGGCCGATTTCGGCTGGCCGGTGTCGATGCGCCTGCCACACTGTTCGGCCGTCCGCTCGGTCGGGCTGACCACCAGCAGAGTGGTGGGGCAGCGGTAGCGGTGGCGGATCCGTGCGTGGTACAGCGGCCAGACCCAGCGCTTGTTGGTATCCGATCTGCGCTGCACCTCGATGATCACAGCCCAGATCGGCGGTCTGTCGGATTTTTCGTGCAGATGGATTACGACGGCGTCGCTTTTTCGGACCTTGGGTTCGGGGGCTATCTCGGTCGCATCCTCGGAACCCGATACCGCGGTCGAGTACCGGGGCACCGCGATGCCGAGGTACCGCCGTAGGAGCAGCGCCGCCAAATCCGTGTTGCACCGGAAGAGGTGGATGAGGAATTCGTGCTCGAGTGTGTTGGCCACGGCCGGGGACTGTATACCGACCCGGCCGGTTTGCGCCAATTGTATTGTGTGCGAAGGTATTTGAAATGAGAAAGGCTGTTCGGAATGTGTGCGAGCGAATATTCATGTTGTGGCGGCAATGGTCGTTGGACGACTGTGCCCCACCGAAACGATCGGTGGGGCATAGTCTTTCGATGAAATCCGCGAAGGGTGCGGGATCAGTGCTGGGGGGCTGCGGGGGCGTGGCCGGACTGGATCTCGTTGAATTTCTGGGCGGTTACCGCGAGGCCGACGGGGAGGCCGACGGCGACGCTGCCGACCATGCCGCCGAAGGCGGCGGTGGTGGCGGCGCCGGCGAGGCAGCCGCCGATCAAGCCGGGGACGGTCAGGGCGGCGGCGGACATTACCGTGGCCATGCTGCCGAGGGTGATCGCGCCGATCGGACAGCCGACGACGGTGCCGATCAGGGCGCCCGCGGTGCCGCCGACGCCGGCGGCCAGGCCGGTGTAGGCGCCGGCCGCGTGCCAGGCGGCGTTCAGGTCGGCGAGGGGGTCGCCGGGGCCGGCGATCGGTTCGGGGGCGGTGGTGGTGGCGGTGATGTCGGTGTTGTTCGCGACCGCTTCCAGGGGTGCGCCGAGTATCGGGGCGCCGGTCGCGTCCTGGACCGCGACCTGGCCGTCTCGGGTGGTCACCGTGCCCGCGGGGGTGGCCAGGACCGAGGAGCCGTCGGAGGCGGCGCCGGTGAAGGAGATGCCGGGGGCCACCTGGACGGTCAGTTTGTCGGGGTCGGCGGACCGGGTCGAATCGGCGTGGGCGGCGCCGCCGGCGACCGTCAAGGCGACCGCGGCCAGCGCGGTCACCGCCACCGTGTGCGTGATGTGCTTCATTGCAGGCTCTTTCGCGGTGGGACTACTGATTGATGGTGAGCGGGCCCGAGATCAGGCCCTCGGAGTGCAGGTGGTTGTACTGCTGGCCGGCCGCGTCGGCCAGCGCCGGGAAACCGGTGATCGCGCCGGCGAAGGTGCCGCCGAGACCGCCGAGGGTCACGCCGCCGAGGATGCAGCCGCCGACCACGCCGACCGGGGTCAGCGCGCCGGCCGACACCAGTGCGGTGAGGGTGCCGCCGGTGATCGCGCCGAGCGGGCAGCCGATCAGCACGCCCGCGGCGGTGCCGAACAGGGTGCCGTCGTGGTTGGCGTTGCTGAACGCGCCGGTCAGTGCGCCGACCGCCTTGTCGTATTCGGCCTCCGGGTTCACGGGGGCGGCGTCGGGCCTGCCCTGGTCGGCGACGGCCGTCGGGTCTGTGACGGCGGCCGTGGCTGCGGTGTTGGGGACGTCGGCGGCCGTGGCCGTGCCGGTCGTAGCGGCCGTGGCCGCGCCGGTTCCGGCAATGTCGGCGACCACGATCGTCCTGGTGTCGGCGACGTCGGCGGCCGTGATCGCGCCGGTGTCGGCGACGGTCGAGGCCGGGATCGGCGCCGGGGGTTCGGCGGCCGCGGCGACGCTCATCGCACCGGCCGTGGCGGCGATGGCCAGGGTGGCTATCGCCGTGGCCCGGGAGATGCTGTGCATAACTCCTCATCTCTTTCTTCTGGATATTCCCGGTCCGGCACGGCCGGGAAGTTCGGGTCGCCTCCGTCCATCGGGAAACGACCGATCGGGGGCGCACGAGGACGCGCGCGTATTCCGCCGTATTGCGCGGCGGTCGGGGCGGATATGTCGAATTTCGCGGATCTCCGGAAACGGCCCGGTCACCTCCGCGTCGGTGCGATTCGGCGAATCAGCCGCAGCACCAGAGGAATTCGGGCCGGATCAGTCCCGGCCCATCCGATCCGCGTCGGTCAGATGTTCCACGGTGATTCCGGTTTCGGTGAAGGTCCGGGTCACGTGGCCCGAGGTGTACACCCACAGAATGCGCAGCGGCGTATCGCCGACATTGCGGAACAGATGCGGTAGCGGCGACGGGATATAGGTGGTGTCGTATCGGGTCAGCCGGGTCACCTCGCCCTCGACCACGACCTCCGCCTCGCCGTCGAGAATCGTGACGTGCTCGTCGCAGTTGTGCGAGTGCAGTGGCGCACCCGACCCCACCGGATAGACACTGATGCCGCTGGTGATCCGGTTCGCGCCGGCCGCGGCCGCCGTGGTCACCAGCGGGGTGGTGACGACCGCGCCGCCGCGGTCCAGCAATGGCACCTCGGCCGCCTTGATGATCACCGTCACTGTTACCGCCCTTCCGATTGCGTTCGATGCCGTCCGATGCTAGAGCGGCGCAACCCCACGGAACCGGTGACGGGCATCACCAGTAGTGCAGTCTTACCTTGCACCGATCGATCTGTTTCCCGCGCAATGCCCGGCATACCGTCGTGCCACAGCAACTCACCCGAGTGATCGGGCTCACGACGAAAGGGCACGGACATGAGGCTCCCCATCATCGACGCCGCGGAGATGACCGAGCGGCAGCAGGAGATCGCGTCGCGGATCGCCGGTCGTCGCGGCGCGGTGCGCGGCCCGTTCCGGGTCTGGCTGAACAGTCCCGAACTCTGCGAGAAGGTCGAGGCGCTGGGCGCGTTCTGCCGATTCGAATCCAGCCTGCCGCCGCATCTGCGCGAATTGTCGCTGCTGCTGGCCGCGCGGAACTGGGATGCGCAGTATTCCTGGAATGCGCACGTGGACAAGGCCGTCGAATCCGGCGTCCCGGCCGAGGTCGTCCGGGCGATCGCGGAGAACCGCGAACCGGACTTCGACAACGACGCCGATACCGCCTTCTACCGATTCGCCACCGAGGTGCTGCGTAATCATTTCGTGCGCGACGAGACCTTCGCGGCCGCGCTCGCGCATTTCGGCGCGCAGGGTCTGGTCGACACGATCGGCGCGCTCGGCAATTTCACGATGCTCGGTATGTGCCTCAATGCTTTTCAGGTCGATCTGCAGGCCGGCCGCACGCCGCCGTTCCCGGACATCCGCGGTTACGCGCGGGTGAGCGCGGCCGTCGCCGTCGGAGCGGGAGCGCCGGAATGACCCCGGTGTCCCCCACCACGCTCGACCGGGAGGACACCGTGACCGCCGCACCCGCGCCGACCGCCATGCCGCCGACCGGCGCCGCCGTGGTCCGCCTGCACGAGGTCTGTAAGAGTTTCGGCGGCGCGGTCGCCCTGAACAACGTGAGCCTGGACCTGTACCCCGGCGAGGTGCACGCGTTGATGGGTATGAACGGCGCCGGTAAATCGACGCTGGTGCAGGTGCTCTCCGGGGTGCACGACCCGGATTCCGGCCGGATCGAGGTCGCGGGCCGGGTGCAATCGGCGTGGAGCACCCGCCGCGCGCGGCGCCAGGGTGTGTCGATCGTGCCGCAGCGGCGCGAACTCGTACTCGGCCTGACCGTCGCGGAGAACATCATGCTCGGCGACCTGCCTACCCGGCGGTCGGTGGTGCGGTGGTCGGCAGTGACCGAGACCGCCCGGAATGCCTTGGCTCAGTTGGGTATCGACATCGACGTGACACAGGTGGCCGGCGAGCTGACCGTCGCCGAGCAGACCATGGTCGAGGTTGCCCGCGAGGTGCGCCGCGGCGGCCGGGTGCTGATCCTGGACGAGCCGACCGCCTGCCTGGGCGCCGAGGCCGCCGAGCAGATCCGCGTGCTGGTGCGCCGGCTGCGCGACAGCGGGGTCGCGGTGGTGTTCATCTCGCACTACCTCGACGAGGTGCTGTCGATCGCGGACCGGGTGACCGTGCTGCGCGAGGGCGCCGTCGTGACGAGCTATCCCGCCGCGGCGACCGACGAGGCGGGCCTGGTCCGCGACATGGTCGGCCGCGACGTGGTCTCGGTGCGCCCGGCCCGCGCGGCCGCGCGGGCCGAGATCGGTTTGCGGATCAGGGATCTGAGCCAGGGCCGGTTCCTCGACGGCTTCGGCGTGGATGTCCGCAACGGCGAGATCGTCGCGGTGCTGGGCCCGGCCGGTGACGGTCAGTCCCGGCTGTTCGATCTGCTGTCCGGCCGCCGCCGGCCCGACCGCGGCACCCTCGCGGTGGGCGGGCGGAATGTGCCGCCGGGGCGGGTCGGCCGCTCACTGGCCAGCGGATTGCGTTGCGTGACAGGCGATCGCCGCCGCCTCGGCCTGGTGCCTGAACTGTCGGTGGACGAGAATCTGGTACTGGCCGAGGACCGGCTGGCCGGCCGGGTCGTGCAGCGCTGGGACCGGCTGGGCCGTCGCGCCGCCGCGCTGCGCGACGAGTACCGGGTGGTCTCGCTCACGAAAAACCCTGCGGTGGATCGGCTTTCCGGCGGAAATCAGCAGAAGGTGTTGCTGGCCAAATGGTTCGCCACCGAACCGGCGGCCTGTCTGCTGGAGGATCCGACCAACGGCGTCGACATCGCCGCGATGGCCGAAATCCATTCGCTCATCGACCGGCTCGCCGAGCGCGGCGCGGCCGTACTGCTGGCCTCCTCGTCCTGTGACGAGGTGATGCGGCTGGCCGACCGCGTGATCATCGTCCGCGACGGGCGGGCGATCGCGGAACACAGGATCGACGACATCACTCGCGACGAACTGATCGCCGCGGTTCTCGGAGGAGATACGGCATGAGTCAAGGGCCGGCGGCAGCGGAGCGGAACCACGAGGGCCCTCCGTCGATACCCGACGAGTACGGCACGAGCATCGGTGCGCGAGTGACGAAGAACGACGACATGTCCGGTGCGGCAGCGGACACAACCGGTGCGGCGGGGGAGTGGACCGGTGTGGCGGCCGGACCGGCCCCGCGCCGCCGTCCGCCCCTGCCGCACATCCCGCACGCGGGCCTGCTGGTGGTGCTGGTGCTGATCGTGGTCTTCGCCGCGACGCAGACCGACGCCTTCCTCACCTCCACGAATCTGATCAACGTGCTGCGGCAGGTCAGCGTCGTCGCGGTGATCGCCGCGGGCCTGACCCTGCTGATGACCGCGGGCGGGATGGATTTCTCGATGGGCAGCAACGTCTCGGTTACCACTGCGGTGGCGGCCCGGATCGTCTCCCACGGACATTCGCCCTGGCTCGCGATCGTCGTGGCGATGGCGCTGTCGATCGCGATCGGCCTGGTCAACGGTCTGGTCGTGACCTACACGTCGGTGGCGCCGTTCGTCGCGACCCTGGCCGGCGCCACCATGCTGGACGGCCTCGCGCTGCTGATCATCAACGGCCTGAGCATCTCCATCGGCACGAAACTGTCCTGGCTGGGCAACGGTGAGACCTTCGGCCTGCCGCATCTGCTGATCGTGGCCGTGGTGGTGCTGGTGCTGACCGCATTCGTCATGCGCTACACCAGTTTCGGCCGCGATGCCTTCGCGATCGGCGGTAACGAGGATGTCGCGCGGCTGTCCGGCATCCGGGTCTCGCGCGACAAACTGCTGCTGTACGCACTGGCCGGTGGTCTGTCCGGCCTGGCCGGAATCATGCTGCTGTCCCGGCTGGCGGCCTCGAGTCCGGGCACCGGCGGCCTCACCCTGCAACTGACCGCGGTGGCCGCGGTGGTCATCGGCGGCACCTCGCTGGCCGGCGGTAAGGGCAGCATCCCGGGCACCGCGCTCGGCGTGGTGCTGCTCGGCGTCGTCGCGAATGTGCTGAACCTGCTACAGATTTCGAGCTTCTATCAGCAGATCTCGGTCGGCGCGGTACTGCTCGTCGCGGCGATCGCGAACCTGCTGCACCGCCGCCGGTCCTGAACTCTTCTCCCTCCCTTCGAAATCCCCACCTGCTCGCCCGAGAAAGGCGCAATGATGCCCTCTCCCACCCTGTTTCGTTCCGTCGGCGCGCTCGCGGCCGTCGCGAGTTCGGTCGTCCTGCTCACCGGCTGCGGTCCGGCCAAGAGCGGCGGCACCACGCTCGGCTTCGTCAACGGCGCCAACACCGAATTCCACGTCTGCCTCGAGCGGGCGATCGACGCGGCGGCCGGCGCCGCGAATGCGAAGGTGATCGCCGCGAATTCCGATCAGGACCCGGCCAAGGAACTGTCCAACATCGAGGACATGATCTCGCGCAACGTGCGGGCGCTGATCGTGCAGACGGTGAACGTGGACGCGCTGAAGGGCGATATCGACAAGGCCAAGAGCGCGAACATCCCGATCTACCTCACCTCGGTACTGCCCGGCGACACCGGCGATATCCTCGGCGCGGCCGTCGTCGATCTGAAGCGGGTCGGCGCGCTGGACGCCGGGTGGGTGGCGAAGGACGCGGGCAGCGCACCCGCCGAGGCGGCGGTGATCGCCGGTGCGCCCGGCGCCGCGTCGGACCTGCTGGCGACCGGATTCACCGCCGCGCTGCCGGCGAACGTGAAGGTGGTCGCGAATCAGCCCGGCATGTTCAACCGCTCCAAGGCCCAGGACGTCGCCGAGAACATGATCCAGGCGCATCCGGATCTGAAGTACGCCTTCGTCGCGAACGAGGACATGGCCTTCGGCGCGCAGCAGGCCTTCCGCGCGGCCGGCAAGAACGTGAAGATCGTGACCGTCAACGGCACCGACGAGGGTCTGGCCGCGGTGAAGAGCGGGCAGTTCGCCGCCACGGTGGCGAATTCGGCCACGCTGATCGGGCAGACCGCGGTGCGGGACACCCTGGCGCTGCTGAACAAGCAGAACGTGGACAAGGTGGCGCAGATCCCGCTGACACTGGTCACCGCGGACAATCTCGACCAGGCCCCGCAGTACTGCCTGAAGTCCTGATCGGATCCCGGAAACCGGCCTCGACCGGGGAATCTGCGACTTCCTCGAGAACCGGACGAATGTAAACAAAATTGCTCGAAATTAGGGTAGCCTAGTGCTCCAGCACACCCCCGGCAATCGCCGGGGATGTGCGGCGCGGATGCCGATCGGGTGGTGCCCGCGTGCTGGAACCGTGGCGGGCACCCTCTCGGGAGGGCATCGCCGTCCGCCGGGAAAGGTGTCATGGATCGTCTGCTCGTCATGCGCAGCTTCGTCACGGTGGCGAAGATCGGAAGTTTCAGCGGCGCAGCCAAGGTCCTCGGATCCTCGGGATCGCTCATCTCACGACATGTGGCCGATCTGGAGAAACAGGTCGGTGTGCGGCTGGTGAATCGCACCGCCCGCTCGGTCAGCCTGACCGAACCCGGCGTCCGCTACAGCGCCTTCGCGCAGCGCATTCTCGACGAGCTGGATGCCGAGGACGCGAATATCGCCCATCTGCACGACCGGGCCGAGGGCACATTGTCGATCATCTGCCCCAAATGGATCGGCGGGCTCGACCTCGGTGATGCCATCGCGGCATTCTCCGTGGCGCATCCGAAGATTCACGTGCGATTCGAACTCGGCGGAATGTCCGACCGCACCTACGACTTTCTCGACAGCGGTTTCGACGTCGCCTTCCACACCCGCGATCTGCGCGATTCCAGTGTGCGGCTGAAGAAGATCGCCATTCTGCCGTTCGTCCTGTGCGCCGCACCGGGATATCTGGACGCGCACGGCCGGATCACCCATCCCAACGAACTCAACGATCACGACTGCGTGGTGCACGAGAACGCCCCGGTGTGGCGAATCGGTAAGGGGCACACCAGCACTCTGCACAAGATCCGCAACGTCGTGTTCACCTCGAACTCCTATATCGCCATCCAGAAGGCGGCCGTGCACGGCCGCGGTATCGCGCTGATCCCGCACCGCCCCGCGGTGGAGGATCTGGAGAGCGGCGCGCTGGAGATCCTGCTGCCGGAACTTCCCGTTCCGGAGCGATCGCTGTACGCGATCTACGGTCCGGCGGCCCAGGCGCCGCGCAAGGTCGAGGTGTTCCTGGAATTCCTCACCACCTGGTTCTCCGAGAATCCCATCCCGGCGTTCGAAGGCTGATTCTCCCGCCTGTCGCGTCGCACCGGTGGACGCACGATGCAAACAACGATTGCGGTGCGAGGACTAGGTGACCGGTCGGCGAATTCCTACGATCGAACACGTGCCGAGGACGAAACGTCGATTCGCCGGCACCTCCGCAGGAAGGTTTATCGCGTGGGAATCCAGCGTATCGAGTCCGCGCTCTACAGCGTCGCGGACCTGGACGAGTGCATGCGTTTCTTCGACGATTTCGGCCTGGACCGCACCGCGCGGGACGACACCGAGGTGGTCTTCGAGACGCTCACCGGCCAGACGCTGCGCCTGACCACCGCCGCCGATCCGGCGCTGCCGGCGCCGCCGGAGCGGACCCCGACCATCCGCGAGGTGGTGTGGGGGGTGGACACCGCCGCCGAACTGGCGGAACTGGTGGCCGCGGTCGCGGTGGATCGGGCGGTGCGCGAGACCGGCGCCGGCCCGGACACCGTGTACCACTTCGCCGACGAGACCGGCTTCGGGGTCGGCCTCACCCTGGCCCGGCCGCGCGCGCAGGCCCCGGATCCCCGCGCGGCCAACGTGTTCGGGACGGTGCATCGCTGGAACGACGCGCTGCACAGCGTCGGCCGGGTGCGTCCATTGCGGATGTGCCATGTGGCGCTGAACATTCCGAAGGCCGGCCGCGAGGAGGCGGTGGCCTTCTACGTCGACCGGCTGCGCTTCCGGCCCACCGACATCGTGACACCGATGGGTGTGTTCATGCAGGCCGAGGGTGACGATGATCAGCACAACTTCCTGCTGTGCCATCGCCCCGACCGGGCCGGGATCAACCACATCGCCTACGAGGTACCGGGTTTCGACGATGTGATCGAGGGCGGCAACCACATGATCGAGCGCGGCTGGCAGGAGGCGCGCCGGCTGGGCCGGCACACGGTGGGCTCCAACGTGTTCCGCTTCCTGCACGCCCCGTGCGGGGGCCGGGTCGAATACGCCGCCGATATGGACCGGGTGGACGACCGTTACGAGACCCGCGTCCACGAAGAGACTCCGCCGCACCACATCTGGGTGCTGCGCACCAACCGCGACAGCGCCGATCCGGCGCCGGCGTGACCTGCGCGGCCCCCGTCCGACGCGAGAAAGAAGTCAGCACATGACCGATCAGTATCCGCAGTTGCAGTTGTACATCGCCGGCGCGTGGGTCGACGGCGGGACCGGGCAGACCGCGGCGGTGGTGAATCCGGCGACCGAGGAGATCCTCGGCCACGTACCGCTGGCCACCACCGGCGACCTGGATCGCGCATTGGCCGCCGCCGCAACGGGATTCCCACGGTGGCGCGACACCCCCATCGTCCGCCGCACCGCCGTCCTGCGCGATGCCGCCGAACTGCTGACCCGCCGTGCCGACCGGGTCGCCCGGGTGATGACGCTGGAGCAGGGCAAGCCGTTCGGCGAGGCGCGCGGCGAGGTGCTGCGGGTCGCGGACGCGCTGCGCTGGGACGCCGAGGACGCCCGCCGCCACTACGGCCGGATCATCCCGTCCGAACCGGGCACCGTGCTGTCGGTGCGGCACGAGCCGATCGGCCCGGTCGCCGCGTTCACGCCGTGGAACTTCCCGGCCGGTTCGCCGATGCGCAAGATCGCGGCCGCGCTGTCGGCGGGCTGCTCGATCGTGCTCAAGGCCTCGGAGGAAACCGCCGGTACCGCGGTCGAATTGGTGCGCTGCTTCGCCGAGGCCGGTGTCCCCGAAGGGGTGCTGAACCTGGTGTTCGGCGAACCCGCGGAGGTGTCGGCCCATCTGATCGCCTCGCCGGTCGTCCGGATGGTCGCCTTCACCGGGTCGGTGCCGGTCGGCAAGCTGCTGGCCGTGCAGGCCGGTCGCGAGATGAAGCCGACGCTGATGGAACTCGGCGGGCACGCGCCGGTGATCGTGGCCGCCGACGCCGATCCGGTCGCCGCCGCGCAGCGGGCCGCGTTCGCGAAATTCGTCAACGCCGGCCAGGTGTGTACCTCGCCGAGCCGATTCCTGGTGCACCACAGCCTGTTCGACGCCTTCACCGACGCGTTCGTGGCGGCCGCCGAGGCGGTGGTGATCGGCGACGGCCTTCAGGAAGGCGTCACCATGGGCCCGCTGGCCAACGAGCGGCGGCTGAAGGCGATGGACGAATTCGTCGGTGACGCGATCGCTCGCGGCGCCACCGTCCGCACCGGCGGCCACCGCATCGACCGGCCCGGCTATTTCTACGCCCCCACCGTGCTCACCGGCGTCCCGCCGGCCGCGAAGATCATGGTGGACGAGCCCTTCGGCCCGCTGGCGCCGATCGTGCCGTTCACCGACCTGGACGAGGCGCTGGCGATCGCCAACTCACTGCCCTACGGCCTGGCCGCCTACGGTTTCACGAATTCCGCGGCCACCGCGGAGCGGCTGGTCACCGGCTTCGAGGCCGGCATCCTCTCGATCAACCACTGCGGCGGTTCGGTGCACGAGGCGCCGTCGGGCGGGGTGAAGGAGAGCGGCCACGGCAAGGAGGGCGGCCCCGAGGGGCTGGAGGCATACCTCATCACCAAGCGCGTATCGCACAAGCTGGCGCTCTGAGGTCCGAGATGCGTTATTGCCGTGTGGAAGTCGACGGCCGCCCGATATCCGGGCGGGTGGACGGCGACCGGATCGTCCTGCTGGACCGCTCGCCGCTGACCGGCGCTCCCGCCGAGATCGGTATCACCGTCGCGCTGGACACCGCGGTGTTGCTGCCGCCGGTGATCCCGCCGGTCTTCTACGCCGTCGGCCTGAACTACCGCAGCCACATCGAACACGCACTGGCGCACGGCTATTCGGCCGCCGCCGTGCCGCAACGGCCGGAGGTCGGCTACCGCGCGCAGAACGCGCTCACCGGCCACCGCGCCCCGATCGTGAAACCCGTCGACGTACAAGGGCGATTCGAGGCGGAGGGCGAGGTGGTCGCCGTCCTCGGCGCCACCCTGCGCCGCGCCTCCTACGAGCAGGCGCACGCGGCGATCTTCGGCTGGACCATCGGCAACGATGTGAGCGCGCGGGAGTGGCAGCACGCCGACCGCTCGTTCTGGCGCAGCAAGAACGCCGATACGTTCAAGCCGATGGGGCCGTGGATCGAGACCGAGGTCGACCCGCTGGCCCAGACCACCTCGATCCGCGTCGACGGGGTCGTACAGGTCGAATTCCCCACCGGGGCAATGATCTTCGACCCGTACGAATACCTCGTCGAAACCTCGAGGTACAGCACGCTGCACCCCGGCGACGTGCTCTGGATGGGTGCCGACGGCACCTGCCGGTTGACGCCGGGCGTCACCGTGGACGTCGAGGTGAGCGGGATCGGCGTCCTGTCCAATCCCGTTGTCGCAGAAGAGAACACCGACACAGAAAGGCGCCGACCGTGACCGATGCCACCGTCGCCGAAACGACTGCGGTCGAGCCCAACGGCAAGATCCGCTACATCCACCACGTCAACTTCCCCACCACCGACATCGAGCGCACCAAACAGTGGTACTCGAAGGTGTTCGGGTTCAAGGGGATCATCCCCAAGAGCAACACCCGGGTGCTGCTGATGACCCTCGGCACCTTCGATCTGCACTTCACCCCGGTCGAGGAGATGGACCGGATGGCGCCGTACCACTTCGCCGTCGAGGTGGAGGACTGGGACGGATTCCTGGCCCACCTGAAGCAGATCGGCGTGCGGCACACCCGCCCGGTGCGGCGGCCGGAGAACAGCTCGCTGTTCTGCTACATCCACGATCCCGACCACACCATGATCGAGCTGGTCTACCACGCCAACCGTCCGGAATGAATCGGTAACGGCCACAAGGAGAATCGACATGCCGAAAGTCGTCACCCCGGACGGCACCACCATCTACTACGAGCGGCACGGCGCGGGCCCGGTGCTGTTCTTCGTGCAGGGATCCGGTGGCCACCATGCGATCTGGTATCAGCAGGTGGTCGAACTGCGCGAGCGCTACACCGTCGTCACCATCGATCTGCGCGGATTCGGTAACTCCGACAAGTCGATGACGGGTTTCGACGGCCAGGACTTCCCCGGTGACATCGTCGCCGTGCTGGAGGCCGAGGATCTGCGCGACGTCGTGCTGATCGGCCAGTCGGTGGGCTCGGTCGCGGCACTGAAGGCCGCGCTGCTGCGCCCCGAGCGGGTCTCCGGCGTCGTGCTGGGCCATTCGCTCGGCGGCATCGAGCATCCCGAACTGTCGGAACTCGTTGCGGCGCAACGGGCCGAGGCCGACAAGCTGCCGATCGTCGACCGCCTGATGAGCAAGCGGTTCCAGCGGGAGGAGCGCGCGAAGCTGTTCCTGTTCCAGCAGATGGGCACCTTCAACGTGGCGACCATGGCCGATCTGCGCAACCTCTCGGCCGGCGGGCCGAGCCTGGACGAGATCGCCGCCTCCGGCCTGGACATCACCTTCCTCGCCGGTGACCAGGACGCGGTGCTGTGGCCGCAGACCGTGCGCCGCGCGCACGAACTGCTGCCCGGCTCGCGGCTGACCATCGTCGCCGAGGGCCCGCATTCGATGTACTGGGAACGCCCGGACCTGTACAACGCCGCCATCGTCCGCATCCGGGATGCCGTCTCACAGAAGGTCACCGCACACCGATGACGAAACTCACCACCGCCGAGGTCGACCTGATCGTCGCCGAGACCGTGAAACGCGGTGCGGCGCTGGGCAAAGCGCTCAGCATCGCCGTGGTCGACGCCGGCGGCTACATCCTCCAGGTCAAACGCACCGACGGGGCCCGGGTGCTGACCCCCGGCATCGCCATCTCGAAGGCGCACAGCGCCGCGGTGATGGAACGCCCCACCCGTCAGCTGCACGGCTGGGCCGAATCGAATCCCGGCTTCTTCGACAAGCTTTCGCAGCTGAGCCTGTATCCGATCGTCGCCACCGAGGGCGGCGTCACGATCAAGCGCGACGGCGAGGTACTCGGCGGTCTCGGTATCTCCGGCGGCACCCCCGACGAGGACGAGGCCACCTGCAACGAGGTCCTCGAAACGCTCGGCTACGAACTGGCGTTCCGCGCCTGGGGTCAATCGGCGGAGCAGCTCGCGCAGTCGGGGGAGGCGAAATAATGGCCGACACCTACAAATTCCGAATCGACCACCACGGCAGCCTGATTCGCCCCGCGGAACTACTCGCCGCGCGTGCCCGCCACGAGGCGCACGAACTCGGCGACGGCGACCTGCGGGCGGTCGAGGACCAGGCGATCACCGACGCCGTGCGACTACAACGGTCGGTCTGGCTGTCGGTCGTCACCGACGGCGACTTCCGGCGCGAGGACTTCCGCGGCGCGATCCTGGACACCGTCGGCGGCTTCCGCCGCAACACCGGCACCGACCAGCACGGCTACCGCCGCTGGACCCCCGTCGCCGCACCCCGGCCCGCGACCCCGCTGATCGCCGCCGACGTCGTCGCACTCGCCGCCCTGGCCGTCGCCCCCGGCCCCGGCGTGGCGACCCCGGTCAAGGTCACCCTGCCGTCGCCGGCCTTCCTGGCCGCCCGCACCTTCGACCCGGAGAATCCCGGCCCGTGGCGCAGCGCCGCGGAACTCGGCGAGGCCCTCGCGGCCATCGTCCGTGCCGAGATCGAAGCGGTGATCGCCAACGGCGCCAAGCTGATTCAGCTGAACAACCCCGCCTACGCCCGCGCGCTGTTCGCCCGCGGCGGCGACGCCCTCACCCTGGCGGAAGCGATCGCGGTCGACACCGCGGCCGTACGGATCGACGCCAAACCGGCGGATGTCCGCATCGCCCTGAACCCGGCCCACCGCGCGGCCGATCCGGTCGACAAGGCGGTCGCGGAGCAACTGTTCGCCGAACTGCCGGTGGACCGCTGGGTGCTGCCGTACCACGCCGGCACCGACGCCGAGGTGGACCTGCTGCGCGCGGTCCCCGCCGACCGCGACGCCTGCCTGGGCATCGTCGACGCCGAGCGCGCCGAACTGGAGGACGTCGACGACATCATGCGCCGCATCGACATCGCCGCCGACCTGAAGGACGTAGCGGATCTGGCCGTCAGCCCCAACCGCGGCTTCGCCGACCTCGCCACCGCCCCCCACCTCACCGCGGAGGAACAGCGCCGCAAGCTGATCCACGTGGAAACCATCGCACGCATGACCTGGGGCAACGAGCTCTAGGCAAGGACGCCCCGGGCCCGACCGCGCACCCCCGGGGCGGTCCCGCCGTGACCATTGCCGCCACCCGGTCGACCACCCGTCCCGACCGGTTCGCGCGGCAGGCGGACACCGGACCACCGGCGCCCGGTCACGGCAGGGCCGAGAGGGGCCGCGATCGACCGATCGCGGCCCCTCTTCCATTCCCCCGCAATCCCTTCCGGGCAACAGCTGCGCCCGGTGCGTCCCGCCGCCCCCTGACCTCGTGCCGGCTGTGCGCCCGCACGTCTCGATGCGCTCAGTCCAGCACACGCCCGAAGTTCACCACGCGGTCGGCGAGGCGGGGGAATATCGTGCCGAGAATGTGTTCGGCGAAGTGCGGGGTGTTCTTGTGGGTCTCGAAACCTGTTTCGTCGGCATATTGTTCGTAGATGGTGAATATCGCCGGGTCGGTGGGGTCGGTGTGCAGTATGTAGAGTAGGTTCGCCGGTTCCTGCACGGTATGTGTGCGCATTTTCTCCAGCGCGGCACGGACCACTGCGGTATCCTCGGGCGCCACTCGGTAGCGGGCGATCACGGCATAGGGCACGGATACTCCTTCGTCGAACGTGCGATCCTCGCCGATTTCATCACGGCGGGAGCCGATCACAGGGTGCGGAGCCTGCAAGCAATGAATGCTTCCCGGGCCGTGGTGGAGACCGGGTGCGGTTTCTTATCGTGGCCCGACGATGCGTTGTTCCCGCGCATTTCGTCCCGACGAGTTTCCGAAGGAGCGGCGATGCCCGTGCAGTCCGTGGAGTCGAACCGGACCCTGATCGGTGGGCAGTGGGTCGGGTCGGAGGACCGGCTCGACGTGTTCGATCCGGCCGATGTGCGGACACCGATCGCGCGTATTCCGGCGCTCACCGTCGATGATGTGCGTGCCGCCTACGAGGCCGCCGAGCGGGGTTTCGCGGGGTGGAAGGCGACCTCGCCGTTCGAGCGGGCGAAGGTGCTGATCCGGGCGGCCACGCTGCTGCGGGAGCGGGCCGGTGGGATCGCCGCCGATATCACCGCCGAGAACGGTAAGACCCGGGCGGAGGCCACCGGCGAGGTGGGTAAGGCCGCCGATTTCCTGGATTATTTCGCGGGTATCGCGCGCGCCGGGTACGGCACGCTGCTGCACGACGCGCGGCCGGGCACCCGGGCGGGTTTCCAGCGGGAGCCGATCGGGGTGGTGCTGGCGATCACGCCGTGGAACGATCCGCTGATCACCCCGGCGCGGAAGCTCGCGCCCGCGCTGGCCGCCGGCAATGCCGCAGTGTTCAAGCCGGCCACCGAAACCCCTTTGTCCGGACTGCATTTCGCGCGGGCACTGCACGACGCGGGACTGCCCGCCGGGGTGCTCAACGTGATCACCGGGCGCACTGCGCAATTGGCGGACGCGCTGCTGGACGATCCGCGGATCGCGGCGGTCACCTTCACCGGCAGCAATGCGGTGGGGGAGGCGTTGCGAGCCCGGGTGGCCGCGCGCAATGTGCGATTCCAGGGCGAACTCGGCGGCAAGAACGCGTCGGTGGTGCTCGCCGACGCCGATCTGGAGTACGCCGCGGCCACCGTGGTGGCGGCGGCCTTCGGCCAGGCCGGGCAGCGCTGCACCGCGACCAGCCGGGTGCTGGTGGAGCGCGCGGTGCACGACCGGTTCGCGGCACTGCTGCGCGAGCGGGTGGCGGCGCTGCGGGTCGGCCCCGGCTCCGCGCCGGACACCGTGGTCGGACCACTGACCAGCCCGGGACATCGCGACGGCGTGCTGGCCGCGATCGACAGGGCGGTCGCGCAGGGAGCCCGGATCGACGTCGGCGGGACCGTCCCGGCGGGTGGCGAGTTCGCGCACGGCTGCTACGTGGTCCCGACGCTGCTGACCGAGGTCACCGCGGAGATGGCCGTGTGGCGCGAGGAGGTGTTCGGCCCGGTGCTGGTGTTGCGGCCCGTCGACGATCTGGATCAGGCCATTGCCGCGGTCAACGATTCGGATTTCGGTTTGGCCGCAGCGGTTTTCACCACCGGTCTGGCGGCCGCCCACCGGTTCCTCGACGAGGTGGAGACCGGGCAGGTGGCGGTCAACACCACCACCCCCGGCTGGGATGTGCACATGCCGTTCGGCGGGTTCCGCGATTCCGGATCCCCGTTCAAGGAGCAGGGCGAGGAGGCATTGCGCTTCTACACACGAGTGAAGACCTTCGCGATTCATTTCTGACGGCGGTGCGCGGGTGCGCCCCGGATCGTCCGGGAGAATCCTGCCGAGTCGGCGAAATGTGGCGAGAGAGGACGACGTTTCATGGCTGAGGAAACCATCGGCATCATCGGCGCGGGCATCGTGGGCCTGGCGATCGGCCGGGAAATGGCCCGGCGGCGGCCCGGTGCGCGGATCGTGGTCGTGGAGAAGGAGGATCGGGTCGCGGTCCACCAGACCGGCCACAATTCCGGGGTCGTGCACGCCGGAATCTATTACACGCCGGGCAGTTTGAAGGCCACCCTGTGCCGTCGCGGCCGGGATCTGTTGCGCGACTACTGTGCCGCGCGGGAGCTGCCCTACGACGAGGTCGGCAAGCTGGTGGTCGCGATCGGCGCGGACGACGTGGCCCGCATGGACGCTCTGGCCGATCGCGCCGGCGCCAACGCGGTACCCGGCCTGCGCCGCGTCGGCGCCGCCGAGATCCGCGAGATCGAGCCGCACGCAACGGGTTCGGCGGCGCTGTACTCGCCGCATACCGCGATCACCGACTACACCAGGATCGCCGAGGAGTTCGCCGCGGACATCCGGCAGGCCGGCGGCGAGGTGCGATTCGGGTTCGAGGTCACCGGGATCCGCGGTGTCACCGGCGGTCTGGAGATCGCGTCGGCCACCGGCGTGGTCCGCGCCGACAGCGTGATCGTGTGCGCGGGCCTGCACAGCGACACCGTCGCGGGCCTGGCCGGGGATACCCCGGGACCCCGCATCGTTCCGTTCCGCGGCGAGTACATGCTGCTGAAACCGGAGAAGGAGGCCATGATTCGCGGCCTCATCTATCCGGTGCCGGATCCGCGCTACCCGTTCCTCGGCGTCCATTTCACCCGCCGGGTCTCGGGTGCGGTGGAGGTGGGCCCGAACGCGGTGCTCGCCTACGCCCGCGAGGGTTATCGGCGGTCGACGGTGTCGGTGCGGGATCTGGCCGGTATCGCGGCCTGGCCCGGTTTCTGGCGAATGGCCCGGCAGCACTGGCTGACCGGTATCAGGGAAATGTACGGCTCGTTCTCGATGCGCGCCTATATGACGAGCGCGCGGAAATACGTGCCGGAGATCGGCGTTCGCGACGTCGTGCGCGGCTGCGCGGGCGTGCGCGCCCAGGCCCTCGACGCGGACGGATCGCTGGTGGACGATTTCCGTATCCACCGGCTCGGCCCGATCACCGCCGTGCGTAATGCGCCGTCACCCGCGGCCACCTCGTGCATGGCGATCGCGGAATATGTGGCCGACGTCATCGACGGCAAGAAATTACCCGCATAACACGCAACAACCGTTTGCATTCGACGGACTGCCCGGCCGGTGTTTTTCCGGCTAACGTCCGAATTGTCGCCGGAAAGAACGGCACGAGCCCGACACGAAGCGAGGAGAACAATGTTCGTCGTCGACACCCAGGTCCACATCTGGAAAGAGGAAACCCCCGATCGGCCGTGGGTGCCCGGCGCGCGTGAGCGGATTCGGCTCAACGGCCACCGCGAGGAGGCGTTCAGCTACGAGGAATGCCTGTCGCTGATGGACGAGGCCGGTGTCAACCGAGCGCTGATCGTGCCGCCGTCCTGGGAGGGCGACCGCATCGACTACGCCCTCGAGGCGTGCGAGGCGCATCCGGACCGGTTCGGCATCATGGCCCGGATCCCGCAGAACGACCCGATCGAGGGCACCCGGCTGTTGCACGAGTACGCCGGGAACCCGCACGTCAAGGGCACCCGGCTGACCTTCCACCGGCCGCAGGACCGCAACTGGATGATCGACGGCACCAACGACTGGTACTGGCCGGTCGCCGAGGAGCTCAACATCCCGACGATGGTGCACGCTCCGGTCTGGAAGGCCGAACTCGGCGCCATCGCGGAGAAGCATCCGGGCCTGAAGATCATCATCGACCACATGGGCATAATGGCGCGCTGCGTCGACGACGCCATCGGCTACTGGGTCGCGGAGACCGCCGACCTGCACAACCACCCGAACATCTACGTGAAAGTGTCTGCGCTGCCGGGCTATTCGACCCAGCCGTTCCCGAACCTCAACATCGAGAAGTACGTGCGCGAGATGGTCGACAAGATGGGCCCGCAGCGCTGCTTCTGGGGTACCGACATCACCCGCCTGCTCGGCCACGGGCTCAGCTACACCGACACGATCGAGCAGTTCACCAAGCATTTCGACTTCTCCCCCGAGGAACTCGAATGGATCATGGGCCGCGGCATCGGCGAATGCCTCGGCTGGCCGATCGAGGGCTGACCCACCGACCGCGACTACCGGAACAGGACCCGATGTGACCAGCGACAACTACACCCCCGACGGCGGCGACGCCGTCGTCGGGGCCTTCGACGCGATCGGTTCGGACTACCTCTTCTGCGCCTCCGGTTCGGAGTGGGCGCCGGTGTGGGAGTCGCTGGCGCGGCGGCACCGCGACGGCCGGCCGGCGCCGCGCTACCTGGACCTGCTGCACGAGACCGTGGCCGTGGGCATGGCGACCGGCTACGGCCTGGTGACCCGCCGGGCCCAGGGCGTACTGCTGCACGCGGGACCGGGCCTGCTGCAAGGGTCGATGGCGGTGCACGGCGCGCTGCTGGCCGGGGTGCCGATGGTGGTGGCCTCCGCGGAGTCGATCACCTACGGCGACGGCCCCGGCCCCGATCCGGGTGGCCAGTGGTACCGGAACCTGTCCTTCGTCGGCGGTATGCAGAGCATCGCGGCGCCGTTCACCAAGTGGGCCAACCAGGTCGGCTCGGTATCGATCCTGCCGGCGATGATCACCCGCGCCGCGGAACTGGCGCAGCGGGCCCCGGCCGGCCCGGTCTACCTCGACATCCCGGTCGAGGTGCTGCTCGATGCGTGGACCGGTCCGGAGCCGAAACCGTTGGTGGCCAAGGGCTCTCATATCAGCGTCACCGACGAGATGCAGCGCGTGCTGGATCTGCTGGCCCACGCCGAGAATCCGGTGATCGTCACCGAGACCACCGGCCGGGAACCCGGCGGCCTGGCGGCGCTGGTGGAATTCGCCGAGGCACTGCGGATTCCGGTGGTGGAGCCGAATTCGGCGGTGTGCGCGAACTTCCCGCGCACCCACGAACTGCACGCCGGTGGCGATATCGGCCCGTTCCTGGACACCGCGGATCTGATCCTGCTGGTGAACTGCCGGGCCCCGTTCTATCCGCCGAGCCGCCGTCCGGCGAAGGCGACGATCGTTGTGCTGGACGAGGTTCCGCAGCGGCCGCACATCGTCTACCAGGTGCTGTTCGCCGACCTCTATCTGGAGGGCGGCGTCGCCGCCACGCTGCGCGCGCTGGCCGCGCTGGCCCGTGAGCAGGGCATGTCCACCGCGGCGGACGAAAGCCCGCGGCGAGCAACACAATTGGTGCGGCATGCCGACGAGGTGCAGGCGATCGAACAGGCCGAGGCCCGCGCCGGGTCGGCCGCCGCGATCGATCCGGTACTGGTGGCCGCGACCCTGCGCCGGCTGCTCGCCGACGAGGATCCGATCGTGGTGGACGAGACCATCACCCACAGCCGGGTCGTGCAACGGCATCTGCGCCGCGAGACGCCCGACTCGTACTTCTACGTCCAGGGCGGGCTCGGGCAGGGCATCGCCGTGGCGCTCGGCGTGAAACTGGCCGCCCCCGCACGCACGGTGGTCTTCACCGTCGGCGACGGCGCCTACCTGTACAACCCGATCGTGCAGTCGCTGCACGCGTCGAAGGCCCACGACCTGCCGGTGCTGATCGTGGTGTTCAACAACCGGAAATACCTGTCCATGCAGATGAACCATCTGCGCTTCTATCCCGACGGCGCGGCCGTGCACACGGGGGAGTGGCTGGGCGTGGACCTGTCCACCCAGCCGGATCCGGCCCGGTTCGCCGAGCCGTTCGACTTCCACACCGAAACCGTCACCACCGCGAGCGATCTCGAAGCCGCCCTGGACCGGGCGCTGAAATCCGTGCGCGGCGGCACCACCGCCGTCGTCGACGTCGCCGTTTCCCGCTGACCTCTCACCCGGAGTGTGATATCCGTGCCACCGCCCAAAGTCGTCGTTCCGGCCCCGGAACTGACCGCCTTCTTCGCCGAATTGTTCACCCGCACAGGCACTTCCGCCGAGCATGCCGCCACCGTCGCCGAGGTGCTGGCCTGGGCGAGCCTGCGCGGCGTCGACTCCCACGGCGCCTCCCGGGTGCCGCGCTACCTGGAATTGCTGGATTCCGGTGCGGCGAACAAGAATCCAGACCTGCGCGTCCTGTCCACCGCGGCCGCCGTCGCCGTGGTCGACGCCGACCGCGCACCCGGCCCGGTGGCGCTGACCGCCGCCGCCGACGAGGCGATCGCCCGCGCCAGGACCAACGGCATCGCCGCGGTCGGCGTGCGCCGCACCGTGCACACCGGCGCCATCGGCTACTACACCTCCCGCATCGCCGACGCCGGCCTGATCGGCCTCGGTTTCGTCGCGGGCATGCCGAATATGGGCTACACCGGCGTCAAGGGCGCCGCGGTCGCCACCAGCCCGCTGGCGATCGCCGTCCCCGCCGCCACCCACGACACCCCGCTGCTGGACATGGCCACCGCCGGGATCGCGCTCGGCAGGATCGCCCAATTCCGCAACGCCGGAAAGCAATTGCCGGAGGGCACCGCCGCCACCGCCGACGGCACCCCCACCACCGACCCCACCCTGGCGAAGATGCCGCTCCCACTCGGCGGCGCCAAGGGCGCGGGCATGTCCCTGCTGTTCGAACTGCTGACCAGCGTCCTGGTCGGCGCGCCGATCCTCTCGTCCTTCCACAGCGACGATCCGGAAGGTCGCGTCCACCGCCAGAACGCCCTCATCATCGCCCTGAACCCGGCCGCCTTCGGTGACCCGGAACAGTTCACCGCCGCCGTCGACACCACCCTCGAGACCCTGAAGTCCCTGCCCCGCGCCGACGAACAGACCGACATCCGCTATCCGGGCGAATCCTCCTCGGCCACAGCACAACAGCGCGCCGCCACCGGAATCCCGGTCGCCGCCACGGTCTGGGCCGAACTCGAAACCGCCGCCGAGAAACTCGGCGTAGCGGTCCCCGCTGCGGTGGGCTGAGAAATCGCCCGAGTGGTGGTTGGGGTACCATAACCATATGGTTCTGAAGAAGACCACGGTCATGGTCGACGAAGAGGATCTTGCCCTGGTGAAGCAGGCCGCCGCCCGGGAGGGACGGCCGGAATCCGAGTACCTGCGGGAAGCTTTTCACCTGATCGCACTGCGCACTCGGCGCTGGTCCGAGGAGTGGGACATCCCGTTGGTCGATTTCGGTCGGCCGATATCGGCCGAGGAGATCCATCGGACCGCCGCCGACGTTGTTTCGGAGCGGCATACGCGCCCTGCGGGCGAATGATCGTCATCGGCGACACATCGGGATTGGTCGCGGCATTCAATCCGAGCGATCCCGAACATGCCACGGCGCGTGTGGCGTTGGATCGAGCGGCGCTCACTGTGGTGTCACCGTTGGTCCTGCTGGAGATCGAACACATCGTCACGCGGAATGTCGGTCGGCAGGCCGCATATCGCGTCAATGACTGGTTGTTGCGCTCGGAGGCCAACGGGCGCATCGAACTACCCATGGTTGCGGCGGGAATCCTTCGCCGCGGCCGGTCGATTCAGGAGCGCTACGCCGCGTTGTCACTCGATCTGACCGATGCCACCAACGTGGTACTCGCGGAGGTCTACGAAACCGATTCCGTTTTGACGTTGGACCGCAGGGACTTTCGTGCGATCACTCCGTTGACGGAACATGTGGCCTTCCGATTGCTGCCCGACGACCTTTGACAGCAGAGCGAGGCCGACCGGACCCGTGTCCCGCGCGGCGACGTGAGTCATGTCTCGGATCTCGGCCGAGGGGAATCGGCCACGGATCGATGGTGTTGCGCGGGAAGAGGCGCCGGGTTCGGCGCGGTGAGGTTTGCGGAGGTTGAGCGGGTTGGTCAGCGCGGCGGCGGAACGGGTGTCGGATCGGGTGGCACGGGAACATACCCTGTCGACGTGGGCGCCGTTCTCGTCGCCGGTGTACCGGGCCCTGTGGATCGCGCAGCTGGTGTCGAATCTCGGGACCTGGATGCAGACGGTCGGCGCTCAGTGGTTGCTGGTCGACAAGCCGCACGCGGCCGTCCTGGTGTCGCTGGTACAGGCCGCGACCACGTTGCCGGTGATGTTGCTGGTGGTGCCGTCGGGGGTGCTGGCGGATCTGCTGGATCGGCGGCGGCTGCTGCTGGTCGCGCAGACCGCGATGGCGGCACTCGCGGTGGTGCTGACCGTCGTCACCGCCGTCGGGCACACCACGCCGACGGTCCTGCTGTCGCTGTTGTTCCTGCTCGGGTGCGGGCAGGCGCTGGTGTCGCCGTCGTGGCAGGCGATCCAGCCGGAGTTGGTGCCGCGCACGCAGATTCCCGCGGCCGCGTCACTGAGCAGTATGAACATCAACAGCGCGCGAGCGATCGGGCCGGCGCTGGCGGGAGTGCTGGTGTCGCTGGCCGGGCCGACCGTGGTGTTCGGGCTCAACGCCGTGTCCTTCGCCGGGATCGTCGCGGTGCTGTTCCGGTGGCGGCAGCCGGTCGTCGACCGGGATCTGCCGCCGGAACGGTGGTTGCCGGCGCTGCGGGCCGGACTGCGGTTCATCCGATCCTCGCCCTCGATCCGGCGGGTGCTGCTGCGCTCGATCCTGTTCATCTTCCCGGCCAGTGCGGTGTGGTCGCTGCTGGCGGTGGTCGCCCACGACCGGCTCGGGCTCGGATCGGACGGATACGGCGTACTGCTGAGTGCGCTCGGCGCCGGTGCGGTACTCGGCGCGACCCAGATCGGCCGGTTGCGGCGAGCGCTGAGCACCACCGGGCTGCTGGCCCTGTCCGGTGTGCTGTTCGGTATCGGCGCGCTGGCCGCCGCCGTGGTCCCGTATCCGCCGCTGGTGTGGCCGGGGCTGCTGTTCGCGGGCCTGGCCTGGATGGTTTCGATGTCCACGATGAACTCGTCGATGCAGTTGCTGCTGCCGGGCTGGGTGCGCGCCCGCGGGCTGTCGATGTTCCAACTCGTGTTGATGGGCGGTCAGGCGGTCGGTGCGCTGGTGTGGGGCGTGATCGCCGGTGTGTTCGGCATCGTGCCGACTCTGCTGGTCAGCGCCGCGATGCTGGGCCTGTGCGCGCTGAGCACCCGCTGGCTACCGGTCCGGGTGACCTCGCTGGACACCCGGCACGCCGAATTCTGGCCGGAACCGGCGATGGTGGTGGAGCCGGAGCCCCGCGACGGTCCCGTGCTGGTGCTGCGCACCTACGGGGTGCCCGCCGATCAGCTGGCCGACTTCACCGCCGCGATGGCCCGCGTCGGCCGTTCGCGGCAGCGCACCGGCGCCTCGCGCTGGCAGTTGTACCGCGACATCGGCGCCACCGATCGCTACATCGAGGCGTTCGTGGTGCGCTCCTGGGAGGAGCACATGCATCAGCACCATGTGCGGCTGACCGCACAGGACGAGGCCGCGGAGAAGCGGGTCGAGCAGTACACCGTCGGGGAGACCCGCACCATGCACCTCGTCGCCGAACCGGTCGACGACGTCCGCCCGCCGCGGCGCGGACCGGCGGTCTTCCGTGCCCGGCACGCACGATCGGGAACCCGGGGCTGATTCCCGGAGCGGGAGTGGACATTTCGGGCACATTGCGCCGGAATCGTTGCGCGACCTCAGAATTCGTCGGGGCAGCCGCAGGAGCCGCGCCGGGTCAGTTCGGCGGCCAGCCGCACCACGCCGGGATGGGTGGTGCGGCTGGCGATCTGCTCCAGCAGGAGGTCGACGGCGAGTTCGCCCATCCGCCGGGTGGGCTGCACCATGGTGGTGAGCCCCGGGCGGGTGTAGCGGGCGTATTCGATACCGTCGAAGGCCACCACCGCCAGATCGTCGGGCACCCGCAGCCCCGCGTCGTGCGCGGCCCGCAACATGCCCATGGCCTGCAGGTCGCTGGTGACGAAGACCGCGGTGGGGCTCGGGGTGGCGGCGGTCAGCCCGGCCAGCGCGTGATAGCCCGCGGCCCCGCCGAAATCGGCACGGAGCAGCGGGCCCTCCGGTAATCCGGCCTCCGCCAGGGCATTTCGATAACCCTGGACCCGGTCCTCGGCGGTGGACACGTGCGGGCCACTGAGACAGGCGATCACGCGGTGACCGTGTTCGATCAAGTGCGCCACCGCATCTCGCGCACCGGTGACCGAATCACACATCACGTGTGCGCATCTCGTCGGGTCGATGATGCGGTCGACCGCGACCAGCGCCATGTCCGACTCCTCGCAGGCGTCGGCGACACCGGTCTCCCACGACGACGAGATCGCCAGCAGCCCTTCGACTCTGCGGTCGATGAAGGTGCGCACGTAGGCGCGTTCGCGTTCCTCGTCGCCGGCGGCGTTGCCGACGAACAGGGGATAACCGCGGGCGAAGGCGGCCGCCTCGATCACCGCCGACAGTTCGGCGAAGAACGGGTTCGCGCCGTCGGGGATGACCATGCCCAGCGCGTGCCCGCGGTTCATCCGCAGGCTGCGCGCGGACACGTTCGGCCGGTAGCCCAATTCGGCGATGGCCGCCTCGATACGGGCGCGGGTCGCGGGGGCGACCTGGCGCGGACCGCCGTTGATCACGTAGCTCACCAATGCGGGCGACGTACCGGCCAGCCGTGCGACGTCGGCTCGTGTGATTGCCATCGTGATCTTCCCTTCGTGGATGCCACCCATCCAAGCATCCGATCGCCGCCGTGGCTGGTGAGGTCGATCACACGCGAAAGATTGCCTGGGACTCCACGTTTCGAATACAGATCAGGTGTTGCGACCCCCGTTCACGCCGAGCACCTGACCGGTGATGTACCCGGCCTCCTCGGTGCAGAGGAAGGAACAGGCCGCCGCGATGTCCTCGGGCCGGCCCGCCCGCCGCACCGGGGTGCGGTCCGCGTGCTGGTCGACGGTGCCGCCGAGCAGGCCGTGTTCCTCCGAGTTGCGCAGCATCGGGGTGTCCACGAATCCGGGCGGGATCGTGTTGACCGTGATGCCGGCCGGACCCAGTTCCAGCGCAAGGGATTTCGTGAGACCGATCAGACCGGCCTTGGACGCCACGTAGTGCGTCATGAATTGCTGGCCGGACTGCGCGCTGGAGGATGAGATGTTCACCACACGGCCCCAGCCGGCCGCCACCATATCCGGTACGACGGCCTGGGTCAGGTAGAACGGCCCGCTCAGGTTGATCGCGAGGATGCGGTCCCACTCGTGGTCGGAGATGTTGAGAAACCTTTTGAATCCGGTGATTCCGGCGTTGTTGACCAGAACCGTCGCCGGTCCGGCGGTGTCGCGCACGCGCTGCACCGCCGCGTTCACCTGTTCCCGGTCCGAGACGTCCACGCCGCCGAGAGCCGCTGCGTGGTGGCCCTTTTCGGCGATCTCGGCGGTGACCTGTTCGGCCGCTTCGGCATTCAGGTCCAGCACCGTGACGAGCATGCCGTCCTCGGCCAGCCGGTGCGCGACGGCGCGGCCGATCCCGGACCCGGCGCCGGTGACGATCGCGGATGTCATGCCACCGCCTCCTCACCGGCCAGCGAGGTGCGGTGCATCAGTCGCGCCGAATGCTCACCGTACGGGCGGGCGCGGTGCAGCATGCCGGTGTTGTCCCAGATCACCAGATCGCCCACCCGCCAGCTGTGCCGGAGCACGAAGCGGGGCTGGGTCGCCCAGTCCAGCAGCCGATCCAGCAGCGCGCGGCCCTCCTCGCGGGAGCGGCCGACCACCTCGGCGGCGGTGGAGCCCAGCACCATCGAGCGGCGGCCGGAGCGACGGGTCCACACCAGCGGATGTTCCCGGGACGGGTTGCGATCCCAGGCGGCCCGCTCCTTCGGCGACGGATCCGGGTACACGAGCAGTTGCGAGGCGGCGAAGCTGTGCACCACCCGCAACTCCTCGAGTTCGGCCCGCTCCGCCGCCGGCAGCGATTCGTAGGCGGCGTAGGTGTTGGCGAATTCGGTGTCGCCGGTGTCGTCGTCGGCGATCTGCCGCGCGGTCAGCAGGGTCGCCTTGTCGGGCACCGCGGCGGTGGTTCCGTCGATGTGCCAGAAGAAGGTGCCCTCCCGGTATGCCGCCAATTTGCTCTTGGACGCGTCCCGAGTGACCTTCTGGATCTGCGGATGCGCCGGGTCACCGCCCATCGGCAGCGGCACCACCTCACCCAGCAATCTGCTGAAGGCGACGAGTTCGTCGTCGTCGAGATGGGCCTCCCGATAGATCACCACGCCACGGCGTTCCAGCGCGTCCCGGCATTCGGCGGCCACGTCCGGATCGACCAGCCGGCCCCCGGACAGGCCGTTGATCTCCACCCCGGTCGTGGGGGTCAATTCGGTGACGGTGTATCCCATATCCGCCTCACACCGCGGGTTCGGAGACGGTGTCGAAGAACGAGGCGCCGGAATCGGGGATCCGCGGCTGTTTGAACACGTTCACCGGATAGGAGACCATCACCAGCGAATACAGCAGTTGCAGCAGCCGGGTCTCGGCCTCGGGCAACTCGTTCAGATCGAATCCGTTGAGGTATTCGATGGCCGCCTCGGCGTGCGGGGCGATGGCGTCGTAGAACGCGTCGAGTTCCTCGATCGTGGTCGCGAGCCGGGTGTCGTACCGTTCCTGCCGGGTGGCCTTGGCCCACTCGCCGACATAGGGTTCGAGGTCGCGGAATGCTTCGGGGAGAAGCGCGGTCGTCATCGGGTGCTCCTATTTCTTGCCGAGGGCCTGGTGGGCGGCCACCGTGTCCCGGATGACCTTGTGGAAGTTGCGGATCATCAATTCCTGATCCGACAGGTGGAACTGCCGGTTGGCGCGGGTGGCCAGCGCGGAATGGGTCGCCTCGACGGTGTTCGAATCCTGCATCGCGAATTCGATGGTGGTCTGCGCGGTCATCTCCTGCGCGAGGCGTTCGGCGGCGTTGCGCGGCGGCACGAAGAAGATGTCGAGCTCGTAGCTGTGCGAGTCGACCGCCTCGGGCCAGTACTGGTAGGTGATGTAGTAGTTGCGGGCCCAGATCTGCACCGAGAAGTTCGGGAACAACCAGTAGGCGTCGTTGCCCCAGGACTTGATCCGGCCGGGGTTCAGCACATCCGGCAGCGCGCCGAGATCGGGGATGTCGTCGGGTCCGAACAGACCGGCGCGCAGCAGTTTGTAGATCCAGCGCTGATCGCGTTTGGCCGGGCCGAGTTCGCCGGCGCCGCGCGGCGGCAGCGGCGGCGGGCCGGGCACCGAATTCAGCATGTGCGAGGTGAACAGGTCGTAGTAGTAGGAATCCGGCGGCGGCACCAGCTTCTCCGCCTTCGACACGTCCGGATTGATGAACCGGCCGTGCACGTACGGCGGGTGGTACCACTCCAGAATGGTGTCGATCGACAGTTTCCAGTTGCCCTTGACCCGGGTCTTGTAGGCGTAGCGCTCGGTCATCTGCTCGAACGGGTAGCTCTCCACCCCGACGAATTTCTCACCGAGGAAGGTGCGCAGCGGCTGCGCGTGCGGATCGAAATTCACGAAGATGAATCCGGCCCAGGTGTCGCAGTGCAACGCGGGCATACCGAGCGCGCCCTTGTCGAGGTCGAAGAACTGATCCTCGTTGGTGACGTGCGCGACCTTACCGTCGAGCCCGTAGCGCCAGCCGTGGTATTTGCAGGTGAACACCCGGCAGGAGCCCGCGGATTCCTCGGCCGGATGTTCCTGCCACACCACCTTGTTACCGCGGTGCGCGCACACGTTGTGCAGCGCCTTCACGGTGCCGTCGGCCTGGCGCACGATCACGATCGAGCCCAGGCCCGACAGCTCGCGGGTGAAATAGCTGCCGGTGCGCGGGAGCTGTTCCATCCGGCCGACCTTGAGCCAGGACCGTTTGAACACCGCCTCCCGCTCGGCGAGGAAGAACTCCTCGGACACGGCATCGTCGTAATCGACGGGGCCGGTGCCCAGCTGGGGATATTCGGTGGTGAACTTGCCACGCCCGGTGGCAAGCTTTTCCTGAATCGCCATGACACAACCTTTCTTTCGTCGTATTCGAATCGGATCGGACGCCGGGTCAGATGACGCCCGCGTCGCGAAGGCCGGTGATCTCGGCCGGGTCGCGGTGCAGCAGTTCCGCGAGTACCGCATCGGTGTCGGCGCCGAGCGCCGGTCCCAGCCAGCGGATCTCGCCCGGGGTGCCGGACAGTTTCGGCAGGACGCCGGGCACGGTCAGCGGGCCGATCCGGGACTCGGCACTGGTGAGGGTGCCGCGATGGGCGAACTGCGGATCGTCGAAGATGTCGGCGATCGAATTCAGCGGTCCCGCAGGCACTTCGGCGGCCCGGCAGCGGGCCAGCACCTCGTCCCGGGGCAACGCCGCCACCCACGCGCGCACCAGCTCGTTCACCTCGTCCCGGGCCGCGAGCCGGGAAGCCTTGGGCCCGAACCGGTCCGGGTCCGCCAGCGCGGGCTCGTCCATGGCCCGCGCCAGCCGCGCGAACATCTCGTCGTTGGAGCAGGCGATCGCGATCCAGCGGTCGTCGGCGGTGCGATAGTGACTGTGCGGCACCACGTTCACGGTGTCCGCACCCATCCGCTCCCGCACGAAGCCGAACTGCTGATAGGCCGGCGCGATCTCGTCGAGCACCCGGAAGATCGGCTCGTACAAGGCCATGTCGACGCACTGGCCGAGCCCGGTGGCCTCCCGGGCGCGCAGCGCCAGCAGCACCCCGACCACCCCGTAGAGACCCGCGAGGTAGTCGCCGAGCGAGGTGGAGCCGGGCGTCACCGGCGTACCGCCGGGTTCGCCCGCCAGCAGCGACAATCCGGCGTAGGCGTGCGCCACCCGGGCGAAGCCGGGCTGATCGGCCAGCGGCCCGGTCTGCCCGTAGGCGGACATGCGCAACAGGATCGTGCGCGGGTTGATCGCCCGGATCTCCGGGAAACTCAGCCCCCAGCGTTCCAGTACGCCGGGGCGGAAGTTCTCGATCACCACATCCGCCTCGGCGACCAACTCCCGCAACAGTTCCCGGCCGCGCGGATCGGCGAGGTTCAGCGTCACCGAGCGCTTGTTGCGGGCCTCCGACAGCCACACCAGAGTGTCGCCGCAGTCGGTCTCGGTGCCGAACCGGCGCAGATGGTCACCGCTGCCGGGACGTTCGATCTTGACGACGTCCGCCCCGAATTCGCCCAGCACCGTCGCGCAGAACGGCCCGGCGATATAGGTGCCCAGGTCCAGGACCCGGACCCCGTCGAGCGCATGCATGTCACAAGCCTTCCGGCACAGTAGATTTCGTCAGCCCTGCGGTTCGGGATCGCCCTCGCCGCGCCACGGCTTGTCGTTCCACGCGCGGTCCAGCGGCTCCATCCGGCCACCGGCCGGGAAGAAGGCGCGCTGGGCGTAGGTCTCGAGCCCGATACCCGCGCTCATCTGGTCGAGGAAGGCGCGCTTGAGTTCGTGGGTGAACAGCTGGCGGGTGTAGCGCAGCGTCAGCGGCGGCCGCTTCACCAGGTCCCGGGCCAGTTCCCAGGCCCGGTCCAGCAGTTGGTCCTTCGGATGTACCTCGGCGACCGCACCCCAGTCCAGCGCCTCCCGGGCCGACAGCTTCTTCCCGGTCAGCAGCAGGTAGCGGCCGCGGTTGTGGCCGACCAGGAAGTTCCAGATCACGTGCTGGCCGTCGCCGGGCACCTGACCGCGCGGGAAATGCGAAACATCCTGGAACCAGGCATCTTCGGAGGCCAGCACGATATCGCCCATCAGCGGGACCTCGGAGTGGATGTTGCAGGGCCCGTTCACCGCGCTGATCATCGGCACGTCCACGTTCAGCACGTTGAACATGAGATTGCGGTTGTACCAGGCCTTCTCGTCGAGCTTCCACAGTCCGCGCTCGCCGGGCATGGCCTGGTAGATCGGCGGATCGATCGGCGAGCCGTCGGGCATGAAACCCCAGTCGGCGTTGTAGTTCGCGCCGGTGCCGGTGTGGATCAGTACCTTGATCTCGCGGTCGCCCGCGACATCGGCGAAGGCGTCGGCCATATCGTCGTGCGACTTCCAGTCCCACACCAGGGAACCGCCGTCGGTGTGGCACTGCATGAGCAGGATGCCGTCCGCGTCGAGTTCGAAGCGGTAGTTCGCGTAGCGATCCTTGTACTCGCTGTAGCGGGTCCTCTTGACCATATCGGTCCTTCCGAGTCGATTTCTCCGATGACCGTCGGGCTGCGGCTATTTGCCGGTGAGCAGCTCGACGATCGGTGCGAAGGCCGTGAATTCGGTCTGTTGCACCGTGATGTAGTTGGCGCCGAACACTTCTCGCCGTTCCAGGAGCCGGTCGGCGACCTCCTCGACGGTGCCGGCGAGTACGTTCGGGTGTTCCGCGAGGCCCTCGGCGGGCGTCTGCAACATGGTCGCGATGCCGGACAGGGCCGCGGTGGGATCGGTGGTGATCGCGGTGAAGAACGGTGAGCTCTCGATGTCGATCTCGCCGAAGCGATCCCCGGCCGCGTCGCGGACGAAGCCCAGCCGCCGGATCGCCTCCTGCCGCGGGGTGCGGCCCGCCGCGTCGACCGCGTCGAAGGGCACGTTGCTGATGCTGGCGATATCGGCCACGCGTCCGGCCAGCGACAGCACCCGGCGCCGGCTGCCGCCGATCATGATCGGCGGATGCGGCCGCTGCACCGGCAGCGGCAGTCCGGCATAACCCTGGGCGGTCACATGCTCGCCGGCGAGGTCCAGCTGTTCCCCGGAGCAGTGCGCCTTGAACAGCTCGACCACCTCCTCCAGCTTCGAGATCCGTTGTGCCCCCGACGCGAACGGGATGCCCATGGCCCGGTACTCCGGTGCGCTCCAGCCGCCGCCGATACCGAATTCCAGGCGGCCGTCGGAGAGCCGGTCGAGGGTGGTGGCCTCCTTCATCAGCACGCCCGGCACGTGGTAGTCGGCGCAGAACACCCGGCAGCCGACCCGCAGCGTCGTGGTCACCGCGGCGGCCACGGCCATCGCGGCGATGGGCGCCAGATGCTGGGGTGGCCAGCGCGCCTCCTTGGCGGCCGGCCCCTTGCCCAGGTAGTGATCGGCGAGGAACAGCGTCGAGTAGCCGAGTTCCTCGATCCGCCTTGCGGTGTCGCGCCATTCGGTGCCCGTGGTGGCACGCGTCGCCTGGACGGCGAAGCGGAAGGGTCTGGTCATGACGGTTGCCTTCGTTCGCGATTCGGATGCGGCATCAGCGGGCGACGTAGCCGCCGTCGACCGGGATCGCGGCCCCGGTGATGAACGACGACTCGTCGCTGGCGAGAAACAGTGCGGCGGCGGCCAATTCGCCGGGCAGGCCCCACCGGTTCAGCGGCTGCGGCGGGACCATATCGGTGGGCGGGACGCTGTCGTCGCCCGCGCCGGCCAGCCCGGTCCACGTCATGCCGGGGCAGATCGCGTTCACCCGGATGCCCTGCTTCGCGTAGTCCAGCGCCGCGGATTTGGTGAGTTGGACGACACCACCTTTCGCGGCGGCGTAGTGCGCGAGGTTCTTCCAGCCGACCAGCGCCGAGGCGGAGGCGGTGTTGATCACCGAGCCGCCGCCGGAGGCCAGCATCGCCGGGATGCCGTATTTCATGCCGAGGAAGGCGCCCTTGAGGTTCACGGCCACGACCGTGTCGAACGCGTCCTCGTCGATCTCCGCCAGCGGCCCGCGCTGCCCGCTCATCCCCGCGTTGTTGAACAGCACGTCCAACCGGCCGTAGGTGCCGACCGCGAGGTCGATCATCGCGCGGACGTCGGCGGCATTCGCCACATCGACGTGCACGCCGACCGCGGCGGGACCGGGTGTATCGGCCGCGGTGCCGTCGGAATCCGTTGCGGCGGCGCAGATCTCGGCGGCCGCCTTCTCCTCGCGGCCGCTGATGTCCGCGCAGACCACCCGCGCGCCCTCGCGCGCGAACAACAGCGCGGCCGACCGCCCGATCCCGGATCCGGCGCCGGTGATCACCGCGACCCGTCCGGCCAACCGGCCCGCCCGCGCGCTCATCGCACACCTCCGTCGGTGATCAGTTCGGCCTTGCGCAGCACGTTCTCGGCGAGGCGCAGATGTCCGGCGTCGACCAACTGCCCGTCCTGCCCGAGCGCGCCGACGCCGCCGATCTGCGCGGCGCGATAGCCGTCGACCAGCGACCGCGCGTGCGCGATCTCCTCGGCGGTCGGGGTGAACACCTCGTTGGCGATCGGCACCTGGACCGGGTGGATCGCCCACTTCCCGTCGAAGCCGAACAGCGCGGCATGCCCGGCGTCGGCGCGGTAACCGTCGACGTCGCCGTAGTCCGGATACGGCGAGTCGATCGCGTCGATCCCGGCGGCGCGGCCCGCGGCCAGCACCTGCATCCGCGCGAAATGCCAGAAATCGCCCGGATACGCGCCGGCCGACGGCCGGAAATTGCCGCCGACCCGCGCGTGCAGCGCGGCCGACAGATCGCCGACGCCGAAGATGATCGCCTCCAGCCGGGGTGAGGCCTTCGCGATCTCGGCCGCCGCGAGCAGGCCGTCGGCCTCCTCGATGAGCACCTCCAGGCCGATCGGCCGGGTCAGGCCGAGCTTGGCCTCGAGCTGGGTGAGCATGACGTCGACCCACCAGACGTCCCGGGCGCTTCTGGCCTTCGGCACGATGATCACGTCGAGCGCTTCCCTCGCGCCGGTGACCACCTCGACGAGATCGTCGTGGCACCAGGGCGTGTCGAGGCCGTTGATGCGCACCGCGCGGGTGGTGCGGCCCCAATCCAATTCGGTGAAGGCGCGGACCGCGATGGCGCGCGCGGCCTCCTTCATCGACGGCGCGCAGGCGTCCTCCAGATCCAGGAACACCAGATCCGCGTCCGATCGTGCGGCCGCGGCGCACATCGACTCGTTGCTCGCCGGGGTGGCCAATTCGGATCGCCGGGCCCGGGGCGGTCGCCGTCCTGCATCGACGGTTGCTATGCGATCGCTTAATCCCGCGGGTTCGCCCGCGGGCCGGGGACGCTCGACTGCGGTCATCGGACCGGTCCTCCATCTGAGCTGAATTATGTTGCCGGACAACGATTCATAGCTGCCGGTGCAATACCCGCGACCGATCCGGACCGCGGGGTGGCGGTGCGGGGGCCGACGGCCGTTTACTATGCAAGTGTTTAACACCGGCCGAGCTGGGTTGTCAAGGATCACACCGGCCGTCCGGCGGCTATCGGAACCCTGAACAGCCTGTACACGGGCGGTCCGTGCGGGTGGGGCGGGTGCGGTGGCGGGCTCCGGGCCGGGCGGCGGGGAAGCAACTGCTAATCGATCGCCTAATGATAGATTCGTTGGATGACGAGCACCGGGGACAGCGGCGCCGCGACGGCCGGGCACGGCGAGGGGGTCCGATGAGCACACCGCGCAAGCGCCGCCGCGAGGGCGATACCGAGACACGTGACCAGCTGATCGCGGCCACCGCGGACATCATGCTGGAGGAGGGCTACGCGGCCGCCACCTCGCGCCGGGTGGCGGCGAAGGCCGGCGTCAACCCGGCCCTGGTCTACTACTACTTCCCGACCATGGACGACCTGTTCCTGGCCGTGTTCCGCCGCGGCGCGGAGGCGAATCTGGAGCGTCAGCGCAAGGCGCTGGCCTCCGGCAACCCGATGCGCGCGCTGTGGGAGGTGGCCACCGATCCGCACGGCACCGCGATGCTGATGGAATTCATGGCGCTGTCCAACCACCGCAAGGACATCCGCGCCGAATTCGCCACGTACGCACAGCGATACCGGGAGAGTCAGATCGCCGCGCTCACCGTGATCATGCGCGGCCACGGCGTCGATCTCGACGCGCTGCCGCCGACACTGCTGTCGGTGATGATCTCGAGCCTCGGCGCCACCCTGGTGAACGAGGCCACCCTGGGTATCGATCTGGGGCATCGGGAACTGGTGGAATTCGCCGAGGATTTCGTGCGGGCCTTCGAGGGCACCCCGTGGGCGCGGGCGGTCGGCCTGCCGGCCGGGGCGCGCGCGATCGGCGCCGAATCGGATCCGGCCGCCGCGGGCTGACGGGCCGGGTATCGGCCGGCAATTGTTTCGCCGCTAGAATCGCGGACATGCGTACTGCGGTGATTCGAATCAAGGTGGACCCGGCCCGGGAACTCACGCCGGAACTGCTGTCGGAGCGCACCGACACCTTTGCCGCGCAGGCGCCGCAGCACGGTATGGAGGTCTTCGAGCGCCCGAACGATCCGCGCCGGGAAATGCAGATCCTGATGCGCGGCGACGACGGCCCCGCATTGCGGTCGGCGGTCGCGAAATTGTGCGCCGAAACCTTCCTGACCAGCCCGGAGTCGGGTCCGGTCACCTATATCAGCCGCGGCACCGACGACGACGTCCGCGGCGTCCTGGCCGGTTTCGGAATTTCCGGTGACATTTCCCGGGCGGATTCCGGCGACGGTTTCGACGTGGTCACCGTGCGTATCTCCGCGCGCGATCTGGCGCGTATTCCGGAAAGCCGTATCCACACCGCGCTGGAGGCCTCGCTGAATTGCGAGGTGAATATCGTCGAGGTGTGAACCGGCCGGACTTTCCGAGTCCGGCCGGTTCCGTGATTCAGCTGCGCGCGAGGAATTCCAGGATCGGCGGCGCCGCCTGAACCCAGGTGTCGAAACCGCCCACGTCCTCGCCGCGGGCCCGCGCCTCGGTGGCCCGCTCCCAGGCGTCCTCGGGCCACGGCGGATCGATCACCTCGGATCCGGCGATCAGGCAGTGCACCTCGAGCGAAGTGCGCTTGGGGTGGTCGTAGTCGTCCTTGCCGCCGCGGATGATCAGCGTCGGGACCCGGATGTCGGCGAAGCGGTCGTCCGGCACACCCGGAATGGTCTGGCCGGGCTTGGGTACGTAGGCCTCCAGCCAGCGCAGCATCAGCCGGTTGAACTCGGTGCGGTCCTGGTTCAGGATCCGGTCGCGGTTCTTCGGATTCGCCTCGATGAGCGTCTTCCACTCGGGCAGTTCGGTGACCGCCGCCAGGCCCGAGGATCGCACCGCGAGCAGTGTCGGCACGACATAGTAGGAGCCCAGCACGAATTGGCCCTGCACACCGCCGACGATGTTCCACAGCACCAGTTTCCGGACCAGGTCCGGATGTTCGATCGTGGTCACGATCGAATCGCGCGCGCCGCCGGACCCGCCGGCCAGGATCACCGGCCCGGTGTCCAGCGTCCGCAGCAGTTCGCCCAGAACCGCTGCGCGCATGTGGGATTCGGTCGGCCCGAAGAACTGGACATCAGAGACGCCGCAATTGGGCCGGTCCCACAACAGGACCCGGTAGCCACCGGCGACGAGGCCCTCGGCCAGCGGCCGCACCCCGCGAAAGTCCTTGCTGAATCGGCCACCCGGGGTCAGGACGATGAGATCGCCACTGTCCCCGAGAATTTCGTATTCGATATTTCCCCCGAGAATCTCGACCGAGGGCATCAGGCGGGCTCCCCGACGATCATCCGGACGGTGGTCTTGTCGATACTGTCCGGCAGCGCGCCGAACTCACCGTTGCGGGTGCGCACGCCGATCTCCTTGATCAGGCTGTCGATGTCGCCGTCGACCTCGTAGGTGGTGAGGTACTCCGGGCGCGTCTCCTCGGCGCCGACCGGGCGCAGCCGGATCCGAGTGGCCGCGGTGACTGCCGGGATCTTCAGCATGTCGGGGATGTGCACCCCGGTGTACCACTCGTTGAACTCGTCCTCTTTACCCGCGAGCGGTGAGGCGAAGACAAGGAACTGCATGGGGTTCTCCCTCCAGCAACGTCGCCGAATAGGGCATATGCCCTGTTCGAATACGCTACTTGCCGGTCATGAGAATCTCAATACGCATATAAGCGAACGGCAATCTCGCAGGTGACGGGGGACACAGCGGTCCGGCGCGATTCCGCCGCCGTCCGGGCCCCGCTGTTGAATGAGGTGCGGATCAGAAGGAGGTGGCCACATGGTGAGACCCGGCCGGCCGGCGGTGTCCGGATCGCTGTTGGTGGTGCTCGCGCTGTTGTCGGCGCTGGCGCCGTTCTCGATCGATATGTATCTGCCGGCCTTCACCCGGCTGGCGGCGGACCTGCACACCAGCGCGGCGAGCGTCCAGCTCACCCTGACCACCTTCCTGATCGGCCTGGCCCTGGGCCAGCTGGTGATCGGCCCGTTGTCGGATCGCCTCGGCCGCCGCCGCCCGCTGCTGATCGGCAGCGCGCTCGCCCTGCTGGCGACGCTGGCCTGCGCGCTCGCCCCGAATATCTGGGTCCTGGTCGCGGCCCGTTTCGTCCAGGGTTGCACCGGCGCCGCGGGCATCGTGATCAGCCGTGCCGTCGCCGCCGACCGGACCGCCGGCGCCGCCGCGGCCCGCATCTTCACCCTGTTCGCGAGCCTCAGCGGCTTCGCCCCCGTGGTGGCGCCCCTGCTCGGCGGCGCGCTGGCCCCGCACGGCTGGCGCCCGGAGTTCTGGGTGCTCGGCGCGATCTACGCGGTGATGTTCGCGGGTTCGATCCTGGTGGTACCGGAATCCCTCGCCCCGGAACGCCGCCACACCGGCGGTTTCACCAGCACCACCCGCGCGATCGGCGGCCTGCTCACCGACCGCGGCTACCTCGGCTACACCCTCACCTTCGCCCTGGGTTTCGCCGCCCTGATGGCCTACATCTCCGCGTCCCCGTTCGTGATCCAGAACGTCCTGGGCCTGTCGACCACCGAATACACGGTGGTCTTCGCCACCAACGCCCTCGGCATGGTCGCCGTCGGCGCGGTGGCCTCCCGCCTCACCACCCGCATCCGCCCGGAAACCCTCCTGACCGTGGGCCAAGCCACGATGCTCCTCTTCGGCATCGTCGTCCTGATCCTGCTGCTCGCCCACGCCCCCGCCGCCGCGGTCCTCCCTGCCCTGTTCGTCCAGGTCGCGGTCTTCCCGCTGATAGCCGGCAACGCCACCGCCCTGGCGGTGGCCCGCGCCCCGCACGCCAAGGGCACCGCCAGCGCCCTGATGGGCGCCCTCCAATTCACCCTCGGCGCCCTGGTCTCCCCCCTGGTCGGCCTCGGCGGCCCCGCCACCGGACTCCCCATGACCATCACGGTCGTCACCGCCGCCCTCCTCGCCCTCACCACCCGCCTCCTCACCCTCCACACCACCCCCCACCCCGAACCGGCCCCCGCCCCCGCCTGAGCACCGGGCCGCCATGACGGCGGTCCGGTGATCGCCGATCGAATTACGCCGTTCGGCCCGCACTCGATCCGCCGGGACCCTAAGATCTGACGGTCGCGTGCTTCAGGGGTGAGCCGACGCGAACGTGGTTGCCGGGCAATGACATCGGCCGTCGCAGCAGTGTGATCGTGGCGCAGGAGGGGTGATTTGGGTTTCTATGTCCGAAAGAGCCTGAAGGCGGGGCCGTTTCGGTTCAACCTGAGCAAGTCCGGTATCGGCGTGAGCGCCGGCGTGCCCGGCTTCCGGGTCGGGAGCGGACCGCGCGGCAACTACGTCCACATGGGCCGTGGCGGCGTGTACTACCGGGCAACTCCGGGCGGCCGTCGCCGGTCCGCGGCCGCGCCGCCCCGGGGCCGGCCGATTTCACCGCAGCCCGCGTGGTTGCCCGGATTCTCACCCAGCGCCATCGTGATGGCGGATGTCACCGGCAGCACTGCCCTCGAGATGGCCCCCTCCGGCAGCGGAACCGTGGTCGACCAACTCGAGGCCGCCGCGGCTCGTACGGCGTGGGGATGGTGGGCGGTCGCGGCGTCGTTCGTGCTCGGCCTGTTCGCGGGTATGCCTCTCGGAGCGATCGTCTGGCTGGTGCTCGCGCCGTTGTGTGGCTGGCTGATCCTGAACGACAAGGCCCGCAGGACGGTCGTGCTCTTCTACGACATCGGCGACGAGCATTATGCGTGGTTCGACGCATTGGTGGCCAACTGGGCCTGGTTCACCGGATCCCACCGGATCTGGCGCGTATTGCAGTCCGGAGCGGTGGCGACCACCTACCAGTACAAGGCGAATTCCGGTGCCGCACATGTGTTGCGGCGCGTAGTCGCATCCGCATCGATGTCGGGGCCGAAGCAACTGACGACCAATATCGCCGTCCCCTCGCTCACCGCGGACAGTGCGGCGCTGTACTTCCTGCCGGACCGCGTTCTGGTGCGTGAGGGAAAGCGCTTCAGTGATGTCTCGTACGCCGATCTGGGTCTGCAGCCCGGCCGGACGCGGTTCATCGAGAACACGAGCCCGCCCGGCGATGCGGCGCAGGTCGACCACACCTGGCAATACGTCAATGTTCGTGGCGGACCGGATCGACGCTACAAGAACAATCGGCTGTTGCCCGTCATGCTCTACGGCACAGTGGATCTCACCAGCGCACAGGGATTGCGCTGGCACCTCCAGGTGTCGCGCGCGGACGCTGCGGCGCCGATCTGCCAGGTCCTGGCGTCGGCTCCCACCCGCAGTCGACCGGTCACATCGCCGCCACCACCGCTCGTACCGGTGCGCGGTCCACTTGCGGCCACTGCTGCGCGAGCCGAAAAATTCGCTCCTGCAAGAGGATTCGACCGAGCACAGCTCACGCGAACGGTGACCTCGTATCCGGTGACGGGTGTGACATTCACCGCCGTCGACCTCGAGACGACGGGCCTGGATCCCGAAACCGATCGCATCGTGGAAATCGGCCTGGTCAAATTCACCGCCGACGGCACGGTGGTGGACGAGTTCGCGACCCTGGTGAACAATCCCGGTTCGCCGTCGGCCGCTCGTGATGTGCACGGGATCGAGGACAGTGATCTGGCCGGGGCGCCGAGCACCGGTGAGGTGCTGTCCGAGGCGTTCGCCTTCCTGACCGGAACGGTGGTCGTCGCCCACAACCTCGACTTCGACGAGGGCTTTCTCGCCGCTGCCGCGCGCCGCGCCGGAATCCCGCTACCGGATGCGGCGGGGATCTGCACCCTCCAGACCGCCCGCCGGCAACTCGACGGGCGTGCGTTCAGTCTGGTCGCGATGTACAAGACGGCGACCGGCGGCTGGTTGGACCGGCAGCACACCGCTCTGGAGGATGCCCGCGCGGTCCGTGCGGTGGTCCTGTGGCTGCTCCGGAACGCACCCGGACCGCTGCATCTCACGCGACCGCTGCCCGCCGCTTCCGCGGCGCCCGTGTTCCGGCAGTGCTCGATCAGTTGCCGGCCCGTTCCGCTGCGGGGTACCTCGATCGCCGGACTGCTGGATTCCTTTCCGCAATCGCCGGCACCGCGGACGGGTGATCCGGCCGCGATCGAGAAGTACCGGGCGGCCCTGTCCGATGCCGTCGAGGACGGTCGGCTCACCCACGACGAAGCACGCGTTCTCACCGATCGGGCGCGGTTGACCGGGCTGACCGGCATCCAGTTGCGTTCGCTGAACCGCGAAGCATGGGAAGCGGCCTTTCCCGAAGACCGAGGCGCCGACCGGTCGACGCTGACACCCGCTCGCCGGCGCGAGATGTACCTGCTGGCCGAGGCGCTCGGGCTGCCCGAACTCGCCGAGCGGATCAACGAGGTGATCCGCGCGTGCGCCGAACCCGCACCGGCACCGCAGGCGCGTTACCTGCGAAGTCTCCGGATCGCGATCGTCGGACAGCATGCCGAGGTGCTCGATCTGCGGCGGCGGGCCGAATCGTACGGTGCGAGACTCGCCGTCAACATCACCGAGACCGTGCAGTGGATGGTGACGGCCACCCCGGAGGCGGCCGATTCCCGGCACAATACGGCGCGCAAGCTGAACATTCCGATCATCGGCCCCGCCGAGGGCGAGGTACGCCTGGGCGAGGCGATCCGGGAGGCGGAAGCCAGAGCGGCCGAACGGCAGCGCGAGGTCGATGCGAACATCGCCCGGCGCAGACAGCGCGACGCCGAGAGCGACGCGTACTGGCGACCGGTGTGGCGGCCGAGCGAACTGACCCTCGACCCGGGACCCCAGCGCGGCTGAGGTGCGCCGACGCACCCCGCGACCGCGCGGCCGCACACAGAACCGGTGCCGATCGGGTATCGGGCCATGCCTCTTCGGTGTTGGACGGGTATCGGGGTGGGGGTTAGTTTCGGGTGCGTGATTGCCGCGTGGCCGTGGGCGGCCCGCTCACCTCGGCAGGAAGTTGGCGATGATCGTGTCTGTCGGAGTGCCCGTGGTCACCGGGATGCGGGTCGTGCCGGTGGCCGGTCACGACAGTATGTTGCTGAATCTCAGTGGGGCACATGGTCCGTACTTCACGCGGAATCTGATGATCGTCGAGGATTCGGACGGGAACACCGGGCTCGGTGAGGTGCCGGGTGGGGAGGCGATCCGGGAGACGCTCGAGCAGGCGCGGGCGCTGGTGGTCGGGCGGCGGGTCGGGGATCACCACGCGGTGCTCGGGGATATGCGGCGGGTGTTCGGGGGGCGGGACGCCGGGGGACGGGGTGCGCAGACCTTCGATCTGAGGGTCGCGGTGCACGCGGTGACCGCGGTCGAGTCGGCGTTGCTGGATCTGCTCGGACGGCATCTCGGGTTGCCGGTGGCGGCGTTGCTCGGGGACGGGCAGCAGCGGGATCGGGTGCGGGCGCTGGGATATCTGTTCTTCGTCGGCGATCGGGACCGGACCGATCTCGCCTATCGCGGGCCCGGTGACGAGGCCGCGGGCGCCGACGACTGGCTGCGGTTGCGGCACGAGGAGGCGCTCACGCCGGCGGCGGTGGTGCGGCTGGCCGAGGCCGCGCACGCGCGGTACGGGTTCACGGACTTCAAGCTGAAGGGCGGGGTGCTGGCCGGGCCCGCGGAGGCGGAGGTGGTGCGGGCCCTTGCCGAGCGGTTCCCGGATGCGCGGATCACGCTCGATCCGAACGGGGGGTGGTTGCTGCGGGACGCCATCGCGCTGGGCCGGGAACTCGCCGATGTGCTCGCCTACGCGGAGGATCCGGTGGGGGCCGAGGACGGTTACTCCGGCCGTGAGGTGATGGCCGAGTTCAAGCGGGCCACCGGGTTGCGGACGGCCACCAATATGATCGCCACCGATTGGCGGGAGCTCGGTCATGCCGTGAAGGCCGACGCGGTCGACATTCCGCTGGCCGATCCGCATTTCTGGACCATGCACGGTTCGGTGCGGGTCGCGCAGCTGTGTCAGGCGTGGGGGCTCACCTGGGGGTCGCACTCCAACAACCACTTCGACGTATCGCTGGCGATGTTCACCCACGTCGCCGCCGCCGCGCCCGGCGAGATCACCGCGATCGACACGCACTGGATCTGGCAGGACGGGCAGCGGCTCACCGTCGAGCCGCCGGTGATCCGCGACGGTCGGCTCACCGTCGGCGACGCGCCGGGGCTCGGGGTCGAACTCGATCCGGAGCGGGTCGAGGCCGCGTACGAGCTGTATCTGCGCGAAGGTCTCGGCGGTCGTGACGACGCGGTCGCCATGCGGTATCTGATTCCGGATTGGCGATTCGACAGCAAACGTCCGGCGCTGTGCCGGGACTGATCGGGTCCGGTTCAGCCGAGGGCGGCGACGACCTCGCGGGCGATGGCCTGCTCACCGAGGGTGTTGGGGTGCAGCGGCACCACCGACGGGGTGCTCAGGGACGGGATCAGCCCGTTCACCCATTGCCGGTCCGGGGCCGCGCACATGTCGTGGCCCACGCTGGGCGCGGCGGTGTCGACGTAGTGCGCGTCGTGCCGCGCGGCCGCGGTACGCAGCAGATCGTTGAGGCGGGCCAGCACGCTGTTCAGGTAGTCCACGTCGGCGGGCCAGGCAGGTTGCTGCGGGCAACCGCCGGGCGACGAGACGGTCGGATAGCCGACGACCAGGACGGTGGCGCGGGGTGCGCGGGCATGGATGTCGTCGAGTGCCCGGCCGTACGTGGGAACCAGCCCGGCGAGCCGATCGCCCATCCCGTCGCCGCCGCCGGCGGTGAAACCCTCGGTGCAGGAGTGGCCGAAGGGCTGCGGCAGCGGGTTGAAGCAGTTCAGCGCCTGCGCCGCGAGCCCGATGTCGTTGCCGCCCATGGTCAGGGTGACCAGGGTGGTGCCGGGGGTGAGCGCGTCGAACTGCGGTGGGGTCGCCCCGCCGCCGCCGATCAGCGCCGGCTGCGGGCCGTAGAGATTCGCCAGGGTGGCGCCCCCGCAGGTCGCGTCGCGGAAGGTGGTGGCGTGCAACTGTTGTGCGACCAGCGACGGATAGTCGACCTGCGATTGCAGGCAGTTGTTCAGATCGCGCTCGGGGAACACCCCGCTGCCCGCCGCGAACGAATCTCCCAGCGCCACATAGTGGATCTCGGCGTTGCCGGCCGCGGCCGGCGCGGTGAACGCGGCCGCGCCGCCGACGGCCAGCGCGGAGACCGCGGCGGTGTGCGCCAGCCGGCGCATGATCGGTGTTCTCTTCTCGTGCGTCCGCATTCGATCCCTACCCCGTCCGGTGTGCCGATGTGCAGTATGCCGAGTTTGGGCGTTTCGCTCCAGGCATTGACGGCACACGGCTCATCATGGCGCGGCGATCTTCAATTTTTCGTGAGGGGACCGGGCACGCCGAGGGTGGCGTCGTCGAATCCGGCTCGCAGCGCCGACAGCGCGGCGTCCAGATAGACGATCAGGTCGGCCTCGGCCTCGGTCACCCAGCGGTCGTAGGCGGCCCGGCACACCGCGAGGGTGGCGCGGCCGACGGCGAGCGCGGCCAGCGAGTCCGGTGAACCGCCGGTGCGCTGCGCGACGAATTCGCTGATCGCGCGCTCCCAGGCGTCGTAGTGCACGGCCGCGCTGGCGGCCAGTTCCGGAACCGACCCGAGCAGGCCCACCCGGACGCGCAGTTCGGGCACGTCCTCGGCGCTGTAGGTGTTGGCGGTGAGCACGGCCCGGCGCACCGAATCCATCACCGACAGCTCGTCCGGCGATTCGGCGAGCAGGGCGCGGATGGTGCCCACTTCCTGGTCGAACTCGTTCAGCAGCACCGCCGCCTTCGATTCGAAGTAGCGGAAGAAGGTGCGTGGACTGACCCCGGCCGCGGACGCGATCTGGTCGACGGTCGTCTCCTCGAAGCCCTGCTCGGCGAACAGCCGCAGCGCGATGAGCTCGAGATTGCGATTGCTCGTGCGCCGGGGCCGGCCGCGCGGACCGGGTCTTGTTTCTGTCACGTCATGACATTATCTTACAAAGAGAACGAGATTACCGTCACACGAAAAAAAGGAGGCCGACATGGCTGAGAACAAGGTCGACCAGTCCACCGAACTCCTCGACGATCTGCTGGTCGAAGAGGTGTCGATCGACGGAATGTGCGGTGTCTACTGAGCTGAGCGCCGCCGCGGGCGCTGCCCCGGCGGCGCCCGCCCCGTTCGACCTCGAGGCCGCCTGGCAGGTCTCGGAGCTGGTGTCGATCCGGCCCGAACGGTTCGGCGCGATGCTCTACCACTTCGGCAACCGGCGGCTGTCCTTCCTGAAGAACCGCACGTTGTTCACGGTCCTGCAGGGCCTGGCCGAATCCGGCAGTGCCCGCGACGCCTGTCTGGCGGCCGGGCTCACCGAGGCCGACCTGCCCGTCTACCGCAACGCCCTCGCCGCCCTCGCGGCCTCCGACATGATCCGGGAAAGGACCGATCCGCAGTGACCGCCACCCCGCTGCCCCTGGTCGAACAGTTCCAGTTCGGGCTCGAATCACCCATCTGCCTCACCTGGGAACTGACCTACGCCTGCAACCTGTCCTGCGTGCACTGCCTGTCCAGCTCGGGCCGGCGCGATCCGCGGGAACTGACCACCGCCGAATGCAAGTCGCTGATCGACGAGTTCGAGCGGATGCAGGTCTTCTACGTGAACATCGGCGGCGGGGAACCGACCGTGCGCCCGGACTTCTGGGAACTGGTCGACTACGCGACCGACCACCACGTCGGAGTCAAGTTCTCCACCAACGGTATTCGCATCACCGACGAGGCGGCCCACAAGGTCGCCGGCAACAGCTATGTGGACGTGCAGATCTCGCTGGACGGCGCCACCGCGGAGATCAACGACGCGGTGCGCGGCGCGGGCTCCTACGCCACCTCGATGCGTGCGCTGGACCGGCTGGCCGCCGCGGGTGCGAAGGATATGAAGCTGTCGGTCGTGATGACCCGGCACAATGTCGCTCAGCTCGACGAGTTCGCCGCCATCGCAGACCGTTACGGCGCACAGCTGCGCCTGACCCGGTTGCGTCCGTCCGGCCGTGGCGCCGACGTATGGGACGACCTGCACCTGCTGCCGGCCCAGCAGCGCGAGCTGTACGACTGGCTGCTCGGTCACGGTGAGCGGGTGCTGACCGGCGATTCCTTCTTCCACCTCGCGGGTTACGGCGAATCGCTGCCGGGCCTGAACCTGTGCGGCGCCGGTCGCGTGGTGTGCCTGGTCGACCCGGTCGGCGACGTGTACGCCTGCCCGTTCGCCATCCACGACGAATTCCTCGCCGGAAACGTCCGCACCCCGGGCGGATTCGAGCGGGTCTGGCGGGAGTCGGAGCTGTTCACCGAGCTGCGCCGCCCGCAGACCGGTGGCGCCTGCACCTCGTGCTCGGCCTACGACAGCTGCCGCGGCGGCTGCATGGCCGCCAAGTTCTTCACCGGCCTGCCGCTGGACGGCCCGGATCCGGAATGCGTACGCGGCCATGGCGAATCGGCCCTGGCGACCGCCGACCGGACCGTCGCCCCCAAGCCCACCGGTGACCATTCGCACCGCGGCAAGAAGGTCACCCTCGGCCTGCCCGGCATGCCGCAGCGCGCCTGCGACGAGAACCCGCTGTCCGATTTCGCGGCCACCCTGGCCGATACCGGCGCCCGGGGCTGAGTCATGGCTCGTCCCTTCGGTTCCGCTGTCCTCGCCGTCACCACCGCCGCGGCCCTGTCGGGTTCCGGTGCGGCCCTGGACAGTTCGGCGGCGGTGCTGTCGAGCCTGGTGGCATCGGGGAGACGGCGACCATGACCCGCCTGGCCGACCTGACCTGGACCGACGTGCGCGACCGCGCGGCCGCCGGTGCGTTGCTGGCGGTGCCGATCGGCGCCACCGAGCAGCACGGACCGCATCTGCCGCTGAGCACCGACACCGATATCGCGGTGGCACTGTGCGATCGGCTCGCGCGGTCCCGCGCCGACGTCCTGGTCGCGCCGCCGGTGGCCTACGGCGCCAGTGGCGAGCACGCCGGATTCCCGGGCACGCTGTCGATCGGCCTCGAGGCCACCGAACTGCTGCTGCTGGAACTGGGCCGGTCCGCCTGCGACACCTTCGAGCATCTGCTGTTCGTCTCGGCCCACGGCGGCAACGCCGCACCGGTGGCCCGCGCGGCCGCTCGGTTGCGCGCGGAAACCCGTGACGTGCAAGTCTTCTCGCCGCGCTGGTCCGGCGACCCGCATGCGGGCCGCACCGAGACGGCGCTGCTGCTGGCGCTGCGGCCGGAGGCGGTCCATCCGGCCCGCGCCGTCCCGGGCAACACCAGCCCGCTCACCGAACTGATGCCGGACCTCCGCTCCGGCGGTGTCCGCGCCGTGAGCGAATCCGGCATCCTCGGCGACCCCACCGGCGCCACCGCCGCCGAGGGCGCCACCCTGCTCGACACCCTGACCACCGCACTGCTCCGGGAGGTGACCACATGGCGCGAACCGTCCGCCGCCGTCGCGTCCCGATGACGCCGCCGGGTCCGTGGCCGCGGACCTGCGCTGTGGGCGAGACCATTCCACATCCGCGTGCGGCCGGTGCGCGACCCGGGACGAAGGACGAGGTGCGAGCATGAGCGATCGGGATTCGGAGCCGGGGCGCGGCGCGGGCCGGGTGGCTCTGGTGACCGGTGCCGCGCGCGGTATCGGCGCGGCGACCGTGCTGGCCCTGGCCGAGCGCGGCTGGTCGGTGGTGGCCGTCGACCTGGCCGCCGACGATCCGCATCTGCCGTACGCCATGGGCACCCGCGACGAGCTGGAGGCCGTGGTGCTGGCCGCGAAAGAGGCCGGGGGACAGGCTATTTCGTATATCGCCGATGTGCGTGACACCGAGGCGCTGCGCGGCGCGGTGACGACGGCGGTGGACAACTGGGGCGGGCTGGACGCGGCGCTCGCCGTGGCGGGCGTGATGACCGGCGGAGTTCCGTTGTGGGAGCAGTCCGTCGAGGAGGAACGGGTGGTCCTCGACATCTGCCTCGGCGGCGTCATGAATCTGGCGCGGGCGGCGATACCCGCGCTGCTCGCGCGGCCCGAGCCGCGATCGGGGCGGTTCCTGGCGATCGCCTCGGCGGCGGCCACCAAGGGACTGCCGATGCTGGCGGCGTACTGCGCCGCGAAAGCCGGTGTGACGGGACTGATCCGGGCACTGGCCGCGGAACTCGGCAGCAGTGGGGTGACCGCGAACGCGGTCAGTCCCGGCTCGACCGATACCGCGATTCTCGCCGAGACCGCTCGGCTGTACGGACTGCCGGAACCGGGGCGGTTCGCTTACCAGCAGCCGGTGGGCCGGCTGCTGGAACCTGCCGAGATCGCTTCGGTGCTGGCATTTCTCGCCGGTGCGGAATCCGGGGCGATGACCGGTTCGATCGTTTCCGCGGACGGAGGGCTGTCACTGTGACCGAGAACTATGCGCTGGCTACAACACTCAGCGCGATCGATCCACTGCCGACCGGATTCCACGTGGTACCGGACGCGAGCGTGCGACTGCTGCCCGGGAATCTCTGGTGGGGCGGAACCCCTTCGCGCGTCCTGCGATTGACCCCCGCCGGGAGCCGGTTGTGGCAGCAGCTGGAGGCGGGGCCGGTGACCAGCCGGGCCGCCGGGGTGCTGGCCCGCCGGCTGACCGATTCGGGTCTCGCGCATCCGCGGCCGCCGCGGCCGGAGGTCCGGCCCAATCTCACCGTGGTGATCCCGATCCGCGACCGCGCCGCCATGCTGGCGCGCTGCCTGGACGCCCTCGGCGCGGACTATCCGGTGGTCGTGATCGACGACGGCTCCGACGATCCGGTATCGCTGGCCGCCGTGGCCGACCGCCCGGGGGTGACGCTGATCCGGCACGACCGCAACCGCGGTCCCGCAGCGGCGCGCAACACCGCGCTGCGCCGGGTCCGCACCGAGCTGATCGCCTTCCTGGACAGCGACTGTGTGCCGGAGCCGGACTGGATCGACAGTCTCGCAGGGCATTTCGCCGATCCGGTGGTGGCCGCGGTGGCGCCGCGGATCGTCACGCTGCCCACCGGCGGACATACCCGCCGCTGCGGACTGGATCTCGGTGACCGCCCGGCGCGGGTGCAGCCGCAGGGCGCGGTGGCCTATGTACCCACCGCCGCGCTGCTGGTGCGCCGCGGCGCCGTACTCGATGTCGGCTGGGACGGTGAGGCTTTCGATCCCGACCTGCGTGTCGGCGAGGACGTCGACCTGGTGTGGCGGCTGCACGAGGCGGGCTGGCGGGTGCGCTACGACCCGGCCGTGCGGGTCGCGCACGAGGAGCCGGTCGCGCTGCCGCGGCTGCTGGCCCGGCGCTTCCGCTACGGCACCTCGGCCGCGCCACTGGCACAACTGCATCCGGGCAGCGTGCCGCCGCTGATCGTGCATCCCTGGGCGGTGCTGACGGTGTTCGGGCTGATTGCCCGGCGGCCGTCGCTGGCGCTGGCCGGGGCGATCGGCAGCGCCGCCACCGTCGCGGTGCCGCTCGACCGCGCCGGGGTGCCGGCCGATCTCGCCCTCGGCGCGACAGCCGCCGGTGTCCACCGCACCGCCGTCGAAACCGGAAGATACGCAACGCAGTTCGCGGCGCCGCTGATACTGGCGGCGGCCCTGCCCGGCGGCCGGCGCCGCTGGGGCCGGCGGCTGGCCCTGGCCGCACTGCTCCTGGCGACCGGCCTGCGCGACGGCGCCGACGGTCGTCCGCTGCGCACCGCCGCGTACCGGCTCGCCGACGACGTGGCCTACGGCGCCGGCGTCTATACCGGGTGCGTGCGAAACCGAACCTGGAAGCCGTTGCGCCCGAAGTTCGTCCGCCCACGCATGCGCGGCAACTGAGACGCACCAACACATTCCATCGCGGCCCGACCGGGCCGCGCCGAACAATACTGCAACAAGGAGACTTTCATGGCCGGTGGCTGGTTCGAGACCGTGGCCGAGGCGCAGCGTCGCGCGCAGAAGCGACTGCCGCCGTCGGTGTACAGCGCGCTGCTGGCCGGTTCGGAGAAGGGCGTCACCTATCGGGACAACATGAGCGCCTTCGACGAGATCGGCTTCGCGCCACTGACCGCGGGCATGTCCGGTAAGCGCGACCTGTCCACCACCTTTCTGGGACAGGAGATCTCGCTGCCGGTGATCATCTCCCCGACCGGGGTGCAGGCGGTGCATCCGGACGGCGAGGTGGCCGTGGCGCGCGCCGCCGCCGCCCGCGGCACCGCGATGGGGCTGAGCTCGTTCGCGAGCAAGCCGGTGGAGGATGTGATCGCCGCCAATCCGAAGACCTTCTACCAGCTCTACTGGATCGGGTCCCGCGACGATATGCTGCGCCGCCTGGACCGGGCCCGGCAGGCCGGGGCGCTGGCGATCATCCTCACCCTGGACTGGTCGTTCTCCTACGGCCGCGACTGGGGCAGCCCGCACATCCCGGAGAAGCTCACCTTCCGCGAGGCCATGCGCTTCGCGCCGGAGGCGCTGCGCCGGCCGGGCTGGCTGTGGTCGTTCGCGCGGACCGGGCACATCCCGGACCTCACCGCGCCGAATATGGCCGCCGCCGACGGCACGGTGCCGACCTTCTTCGGTGCGTACGGCGAATGGATGAACACCGCGCCGCCGTCCTGGGACGATGTGCGCTGGCTGGTGGAACAGTGGGAGGGCCCGCTGCTGCTCAAGGGCGTCTACCGGGTCGACGAGGCGCGGCGCGCCGTCGACGCCGGAGTGGCCGCCATCTCGGTGTCCAACCACGGCGGCAACAACCTCGACGGCACCCCGGCCTCGATCCGCGCGCTGCCCGCGATCGTGGACGCGGTCGGCGATCAGCTCGAGGTCGTGATCGACGGCGGCATCCGCCGCGGCAGCGATGTGGTGAAGGCCGTGGCCCTCGGCGCTCGCGCGGTGATGATCGGCCGCGCCTACCTGTGGGGCCTCGCCGCCAACGGCCAGGCCGGCGTCGAGAACGTGCTCGACGTGCTGCGCAACGGTATCGATTCCACGCTACTGGCCCTGGGGCACAGCTCGATCCACGATCTGAGCCGCTCGGACGTGCTGCTACCGCCGGACTTCGTGCGCGCCCTCGGCACCGGCGACCGGTAGCGGTGGGCCGTGTCCGCGTCGCCGCTGCCGGGCCCCGGCGATTCGCCGCTGCCGGGCCCCGGCGATTCGACACTGCCGGGCCCCGGCGATTCGGTACTGCCGGGCCCCGGCGATTCGACACTGCCGGGCCCCGGCGATTCGGTACTGCCGGGCCCCGGCGATCCGATGCCGCCGGGCCCCGGTGACTCGATCCCGCCGGGCCCCGGTGACTCGGGACCGGTGCCCCCGGGTCTCGGGGAACCGTTGTGCTACACCGCAGCCGAGGCGGCGACCGCCGCGGGTGTCACGGTGCAACGCGCCCGCCGGTACTGGCGGGCGCTGGGCTACCCCCAGGCCCCGGACGGCGCGCTGGAATTCACCGCCTCCGACGTCGAACTGCTGCGCCTGATCACCGGTTACGTCACCGACGGGGCGCTCGACGAGCCGGAATCGTTGCGGCTCACCAGGATTCTCAGTCGGGCGATCGGCTATCTGGCGCAGTTGCAGATGGAGATCGTCGCCAGTCACCGGGACCGCTCCCGGGCCGTGGGCCGGGACGCGGTCGAGCAACTGGTGCTGCGGATGCCGGAGGCCCAGTGGGTACTCGGGCAGATGTGGCGACGGCAGGTGTCGACCGCGATCGGCCGGTTGGACGAGACCGCCGAATCCGAGATGCCCGTCGCCGGTGTGGGTTTCGCGGATATCGTGGGCTTCACCGAACTGAGCCGGTCGTATTCGGACATCGATCTGAAGCGGCTGATCGCGCGGTTCGAGTACCGCGCCACCGAGATCGTCGCCGACTGCGGCGGCAACGTGGTGAAGATGCTCGGCGACGAGGTGCTGTTCACCACCGACACCGCGGTCGACCTGGCCGATATCGCGACCCGGCTGGCGGCGCGGTTCGCCACCGACTCGCTGATTCCGGGGGTCCGGATCGGGCTGGCCCACGGTTCGGTGCTGCACTATCTCGGAGATGTGTTCGGCCCCACGGTGAATCTGGCCAGCCGGCTCACCGCCCTCGCCGAGCCGCACACCGTGCTGGCCGCCCCGGAGGTGGCCGGCGAACTGGCCGGGCATCCGGGCTTCGAACTGAAGTCGCTGGGGGAGCGGGATATTCGTGGCGTCGGCCCGGTCGAGCCGATCCGGGTGGAGCGCGCGCGGGCCTAGCCGCGCGGTGCGGGAAGTCCGTGTGGGCGCCGGTCAGAGGGTCCCGGCGCCCACACCCGCCAATTGGTTCGGGTCAGCGGATGACGAACGGATTGCCCACCGGCGCACCGGTGTTGATCCACACGGTCTTGTTCTCGAGGTATTCCTCGACGGCGGCGATGCCGTTCTCCCGGCCGATGCCGGAGTCCTTGAACCCGCCGAAGGGGGCCAGATAGCTCACCGCACGATAGGTGTTCACCCACACCGTGCCGGAGCGGATGCGGTCGGCCATGCGGAATCCGCGGCCGATGTCGGAGGTCCAGACGCCGGCCGCGAGGCCGAACCGCACGTCGTTGGCGAGGGCGACGGCATGCTCCTCGTCGTCGAAGGGGATGACGGCGAGTACCGGGCCGAACACCTCCTCCTGCGCGATCCGCATCGAGTTGTCGACGCCGGTGAAGATGGTCGGCTCCACGAACCAGCCGTTGCCGCATTCCGGCCGCTGCGCCGGTCCGCCACCCAGAACCACCTGTGCGCCTTCGGCTTTCGCCACGTCGATGTAGTCGAGCACCTTCCGGTACTGCGGCGGCGTGGTGACCGGGCCGACCTGGGTGGTCTCGTCACGCGGATCGCCCATCCGCGCCGATTTCGCCAATTCCACGACGCGGCCGACGAATTCGTCGTGGATCTCGCGCTGTACGAGCAGCCGCGAGCCGGCCAGGCAGGTCTGCCCGGTGGCCGCGAAGATCCCCGACACCACGCCGTTGACCGCGGCGTCCAGATCCGCGTCGGCGAACACGATATTCGGTGACTTGCCGCCCAATTCGAGGCTGACGTGCTTGAAGTCCTTGGCCGCCGCGGATCCGATGAACCGGCCGGTGCCGTCCGAGCCGGTGAAGCTGATCTTGCGGATCAGCGGATGTTCGACCAGCGGTGAGCCGACGTCCGCGCCGAATCCGGTGACCACGTTGATCACCCCGGGCGGCACACCCGCCTCGTCGAACAGCCGCACCAGTTCGACGGCGGACGCGGAGGTGAACTCCGACGGCTTGATCACCACCGTGCAGCCGGCCGCCAGCGCGGGCGCCAGCTTCCAGGTGAGCAGCATCAGCGGCGAATTCCACGGCGTGATGATGCCGACCACGCCGACCGGCTCCTTCTTCGTGTACGCGAAGTAGCCCTTCTTGTCCAGCGGCAGCACCGTGCCCTCGGCCTTGTCCGCCAGCCCGCCGTAGTAGTAGAACCACTGCGGCAGGTAGGAGACCTGCGCGAACATCTCGGCGTAGAGCTTGCCGTTGTCGCGGGTCTCCAGTTCGGCCAGCCGCTGCGCGTGCTCGGCGAGCACGTCGCCGAGCTTGCGCAGCAGCGCGCCGCGCTGACTGGGGGTGAATTCCGGCCAGGGACCGGAGGTGAAGGCCCGGTGTGCGGCCGTGACGGCGGCGTCGACATCGTCGGCGCCGCCCTTCGCGATCTGCGCCCAGGAGGTGCCCAGATAGGGGTTATCGGTGGAGAACCACTCTCTCCCGAGAGGAGAATGATCCTTCCCGTCGATGAACATCGGATACTGCATCATGGGAACCATACTGGCGCAGGAGTGCGCTCAGCTGTTGGCCGGTGCCGCCTGCGGGGCGGATCCGTGCTGCGCCTGGAGCTGGTTGAAGGTCGAGACACCGGTGGCGATGCCCACCGGCACCGCCGCGAGAACGCCGCCGACGGTGGCGCCGAGGCCGCCGACCGCGGTCGCGCCGACCAGGCAGCTCGCGACGATGGCGGGCACGGTGAGGGTGCCGAGCGAGGCCAGCGCCATCAGGGTACCGCCGGTGGCGATGCCGAACGGGCAGCCGGCGATGATCCCGACGATCGAGCCGCCGAGCACGCCGACCCCCATCGCCAGGCCCATCTGACCGTTGGCGGTCTCGATGGCGGTGTGCAGGTCGGAGTTGAAGTCGCCGACCGGCTGGGCCTGCCGGCCCACCGGGGCCGCGGCGGGATCGGTGACCTCGGCCACCGATGCGGCGGCAGGCGCGGGTGCCGCCACACCGGTGTCGGCGGGCGAGATCGCCTGGACGGGAGCCCCGTACAGCGCGTTACCGGCCGCGTCCTGGATACCGATCTGGCCCGCGCGCATCGCGACGCTGCCGATCGGCGTGTTGATCACGGCCGCGTTCTGGGCCACATTGCCGGTGTACTGCACGCCGGGGGCCAGATCGACGGTGATCGATTTCTGCTGGGGGTCCTGGGACACGGTGTCGGCGTTGGCCGTTCCCGCGGCGATCGCCACCGCCGCCATCGCGGTCAGGGCGGTCAGGGTCGCGCCCTGGGTCTTCACCTTCATGGTCTGCTCGTTTCTGGATAAGCCGAAGGGGTGGTTACTGGGCGTCCGGCAGCGGTTGCGCGATCAGGCCCTTGGAGTGCAGGTTCGCGTACTCCTGCCCGGCCGCGTCGGCCAGCGGTCCGGCGCCGGTGACGATGCTGCCGATGGTGCCGCCGAGGAATCCGGCGGTGCCGGCGCCGACGACACAGCCACCGATCGCCATGACCGGGGTGAGGACCGGTACGGCCACGACCAGCGAACCCGCGGTCACCGCCCCGAGGCCACAGCCGACGACCGCGCCGAGCCCGGAGCCGATCACGCGGCCCATGGTGGAGTCGGTGCCCCACGCCATGGCGATCGCGTCGAACGCCTTGGTGTACTCGGCATTCGGATCCACGGGCCCGCCGGGGGCCGCGGCGGGAGCCTGGTGCTCGTCGACCGGCTCGGCGGCGGGGGCGGCAACGGATTCGGACACGAGCGGGCCGGCGACCGCGACCGCGTTGTCCGTACTGGACGGAGCCGCGGCGGCGGTGCCCGCGGTGACAGCGGACGCGGCGACAGCGAGCGCGAAAAGCGCTGTCACCCTGGAGACCTGGTTCATGGGTTCTGGCTCTCTCTCATGTGCGGTGCCGATGCCCGCAAATCATGAGTGATGCAGAACACATCTGAGAAATAACAATCCCGTATGTCGGCATACACCGATGTCATACTTCGAGAATGGCATTGCCATACGGACGATCGTGGTTCTGGCAAAACAGTATCGTGTTCTACCGGTCGGTGGCGGCGTGATCCTTCCAGCGCGCGGACGGCCAGCGCCCCGCCTGGACCGCGGTGCGCACCTGCCGGACCAGTTCCTGCGCGACGACCTCCGCGGCCGCCGGCAACCGCCCGGTGCGCGGCATGCCGAGCACCACCACCCGGCGAATCTCGGGCTCGCACAACGGCGCCGCGCTCAGCAACCCGGCCGACACGTCCGCGACGATGCCCGCGCCGGGCAGGATGGTCCACCCGTGCCCGCCGAGTACGAACTGCTTCTGCAGCGCCAGGGAATTGGTCTGCACGCTCACGTCGAAGAGGATGTCGTTGCGCGCCGCGGCGGTGTCGATGAGCGCGCGCAGGGCGTGCCCGGGAGCGGGCATCACCAGTGACTGCTCGGCGACCTCGGCCAGCGTGATCGGCTCGTCGGCCCGCAGTCCGGCCTCCGGCGGCGCCACCGCCCACAGCTGCTCGCTCAGCAGCGGCGCGACGTTCACCGAGGGGGTGTCGGTGAGGTTGTACAGCAGCGTGACGTCGAGATCGCCGTCGTCGAGCCAGCGTTGCAGATGGCCGGAATAGCCGGTGAGCATTCGCAATTCGATATGCGGATGGTTCGCCTTGACCGCGGTCACCAGCGGTTCGGCCAGCGTGTCGATCGTGCTCTCCAGCAGCCCGACGGTGACCTGCCCGGCGACCTCGCCGCGCTGGGGCTGGATCTCCGCGGTGGCACGGGCCAGTTCGCGCAGCGCCCGCCGGGCGCGTTCGGCCATGATCGCGCCCGCCTCGGTGAGCTGCATACCGTTGCGGGTGCGTTCGAACAGCGTGACGCCGAGTTCGGTCTCCATCGCGCGGATCTGCCGGGTGACCGCCGGCTGCACGAGGTGCAGCAACTCCGCCGCCCGGGTCACGCTGCCGACCTCGGCCACGGTCACCAGTGCCTTCAGTTGTTTCAGGTCCACCGGATCTCCTTATCGCGTCCCGGCATGGGAGCCATCAAGAGATGGTATTTCACATGCCTATCCATCAGAGTTCATGATGGTACTGCGGACGGAGTGTCCGGATCCAGACCAGCCGAGGCAGGGTTATGTACGAGTTGTCCGAGGAAGAGACCGCGATCGTCGCCGTGGTGCGCGATTTCGTCGACCGGGAGGTCCGGCCGGTCGTCCAGGAACTCGAGCACGCCAATGTCTATCCCGAGAAGCTCATCGACCAGATGAAGGAGCTCGGCATCTACGGGCTGGCCGTTCCGGAGCCGTGGGGCGAGGTCAAGGTGTCCACCCCGTGCTACGCGGCCGTCACCGAGGAGCTGGCCCGCGGCTGGATGAGCCTGGCCGGCGCGATGGGCGGCCACACCGTGGTGGCCAAACTGCTGGTCGACTACGGCACCCCGGAACAGCGCGACCGCTACCTGCCGCGGATGGCCACCGGCGAGATCCGCGCCACGATGGCGCTCACCGAGCCCGGCGGCGGCTCCGACCTGCAGGGCCTGCGCACCACCGCGCGTCGCGCCGGCGACGGGTACGTGGTCGACGGCTCGAAGACCTGGATCTCCAACGCGCGTAGATCGTCGCTGGTCGCCCTGCTGTGCAAGACCGATCCGGCCGCCAGGCCCGCGCATCGCGGCATCAGCATCCTGCTGGTCGAGAAGGGCCCGGCCTTCGCCGACCCCGCCGGTTTCACGGTGTCGCGCGATCTGCCGAAACTCGGTTACAAGGGTGTGGAGAGCTGCGAGCTGTCCTTCGCCGACCTCGCGGTGCCGGCCGCGGCGCTGCTCGGCGGCGTCGAGGGGGAGGGCTTCGCGCAGATGATGCGCGGCCTGGAGGTCGGCCGCATCCAGGTGGCGTGCCGCGCGCTCGGCGTCGGACAGGCCGCCCTGGACGATTCGCTGCGGTACGCGCAGCAGCGGGAGACCTTCGGCAAACCGATCTGGCAGCATCAGGCGATCGGCAACTATCTGGCGGATATGGCCACCAAGCTGACCGCCGCCCGCCAGCTGGTGCAGTACGCCGCCCGGCGCTACGACTCCGGCGCGCGCGCCGATATGGAGGCCGGGATGGCCAAGCTGTACGCCTCCGAGGTGGCGATGGAGATCGCGTTGAACGCGGTGCGCGTGCACGGGGGCTACGGCTACTCCACGGAATTCGATGTGGAACGCTACTTCCGTGACGCACCGCTGATGATCGTCGGCGAGGGCACCAACGAGATCCAGCGCAATGTCATCGCCCGCCAGCTGATCTCCCGGAACAGGATCGACTAGCTTGTCCGCCAACGATTTCCGCCGGCCGCTCGACGGCATCCTGGTGGTCGCGGTCGAACAGGCCGTGGCCGCCCCCTTCGCCACCCGGCAGCTGGCCGACCTCGGCGCGCGCGTCGTCAAGATCGAACGGCCCGGCGCCGGTGACTTCGCCCGCGGCTACGACCGCACCGTCCACGGCGACTCCAGTTATTTCGTCTGGCTCAACCGCGGCAAGGAGAGCGTCGAGCTGGACCTGAAGGAGTCCGCCGACCGCCGGGTGCTGGACGCGATCATCGCGCGCGCCGACGTGTTCGTGCAGAATCTGGTGCCCGGCGCGGCCGAGCGGGCCGGGCTCGACGCGGCCACGCTGCGCGCCGACCGGCCCGAACTGATCCACTGTTCGATCTCCGGCTACGGCCCCGAGGGCCCCTACCGGTCGAAGAAGGCCTACGACCTGCTGTTGCAGTGCGAGACCGGGCTGGTGCTGTCCACCGGCACGCCGGAGGTGCCCGCCAAGGCCGGCTTCTCCATCGCCGACATCGCCACCGGGATGTACGCCTACAGCGGCATCCTCACCGCGCTCTACGACCGCGACCACACCGGCACGGGTGCGTCGCTGCACGTCGCGATGATCGACGCGCTGGGAGAGTGGATGAGCCAGCCCGCCTACTTCTCCCGCTACGGCGCCGAACCGCCCCGGCGCACCGAGGCGAAGCATCCGTCGATCTCCCCGTACGGTCCGTACCGCACCGCCGACGGCACCGTCTTCCTCGGCGTCCAGAACGATCGCGAATGGCAGCGGCTGTGCCGCGAGGTGCTGAAACAACCGGAGCTGCTGGCGGATTCGCGTTTCGGCAGCAATCCGGACCGGGTCGTCCACGACGCCGAACTGGCCGCACTGCTGGAGCGGGCCTTCGCCCGGCACACCAGCGCCGAGGTGGTCGAGTTGCTGGAGGTGGCCGGGATCGCCAACGCGTTGCTGCGCACCCCGGAGGAATTGACCCGGCATCCACAACTGGTGGCCCGCAACCGATTCCGCTCCGTGGATTTACCGGGCGGACAGATGGACGCGATGCTGCCGCCGGTGATGTCGGACGCCTGGGAGCCGAGCATGGGCGCGGTGCCGCCGCTGGGTGCGCACACGGCCGCGGTCCGGGCCGAATTCGCCGAGGACGCACGGTGACCGGAGTCGTTGCACGCGCGATGACGAGGGCGCGGGCGAGGATCCGGGGTACCGGGTGAACGCGGGCCCCGCGAGGACGGCAGCGATCGCGAAATCGACAGCAGGGAAAGGGGTACGGCGGTGAACGAGATGGTCGAGCGCAACGAGGTGTTGCTGCCCGGTCCGGCGCAGGCGCTGGCGGGATTGCTGGGAGTGACCGAGCCACAGGCGGAACTGCCGCTGCTGTGGCACTGGATCTATCTGCTGGACCGCCCGGCGCAGGCCGATCTCGGCCCGGACGGACATCCGTTCCGCAATACCGTTCCCGCCCCGCCGGATCCGGGCCGGCGGCGGATGTGGGCCGGCGGGCAGGTGACCACGCACGGGCCGCTGCGGCTCGGCGAGGCGGCCACCCGCCGTACCGAGGTGCTGAAAGTCGAAGACAAGCAAGGCCGTTCGGGCCCACTGACCTTCCTCACCGTCGGCCACCGGATCACCCAGGGCGACCGGCTCGTCGTCGAGGAGCGCCAGGACATCGTCTACCGCGAGGCGGTTGCCGGGCCGCCGCCGGAACAGGCCGAGCCGGCCCCCGACCTGCCGCCCGAGGACGGCGAGTGGGTCATCGACACCTCACCGACGCTGCTGTTCCGCTATTCGGCGCTCACCTACAACGGCCATCGCATCCACTACGACCGCGACTACGCGCGCGACGTCGAGGGCTATCCCGGTCTGCTGGTCCACGGCCCGCTGCAAGCGGTCGCGATGGCCGAATCCGCCCGCGCCCGTGGGGCATCCGGCAACCTCGTCTTCGACTACCGGCTGCGCTCACCGCTGTTCGACCATCAGGGCCTGATCATCAACCACGTCGAGAATGCCGGGGAAACAACGATATTCGCCCGCGACCGGAGCGGCCGGCGGACCGCCACCGCCACCCTGCGCCGGACCGAGTGACGAAACCGGATCAACGGGAGGATTCGGTCCGGGCCGAGGGCGTCCGCCGCCGGTCGCGCTGACCTACCATGGAGTGATGTCAGAGAAGATCGCGCACGTCACCGAGGGTTCCTTCGAGGCGGAGGTGCTCGGTTCCGAGGACCCGGTCCTGGTCGACTTCTGGGCGGAGTGGTGCCCGCCGTGCAAGGCGGTCGCGCCGATCCTCGACGAGATCGCCGAGGAGTTCGACGGCCGGGTCACCATCGCCAAGGTCAATGTGGACGAGAACCCGTCGCTGCCGAACAAGTACGGCATCCAGGGCATTCCGACGATGCTGCTGTTCAAGAAGGGTGAGGTGGCCGCCACCCAGGTCGGCGCCGCGCCCAAGGGACAGCTGGTCGAATTCCTCGAATCCAACATCTGAACCACCGCCGGTCGAACGGGTTCCGCCGCGCCGCGGCCCGTTCGACCCGGGACCGGGTCCGGTCGGACCCGGAACCGTCGCAAACCGGGCATCGGAAACCGCTCGGCGCGTTGACTTCTCGGTGTGTCTGCCGCCGAATGCCCAGGGGCACGGACAGTTCGGTCGAAAGGGACTCGACACGGCCGGGGCAATGAATCGGTTGCGGGGAGGTGGCCGTTAGGCTGTGCGCCCATGACCCCCATCGGATCCGAGAGCGACGACGCTGGTGCCGAGCAGACCGGTGATACCGAGAATCGTCGCAGCTTGGCGTCGCGGTTCCCGGGGTTCCAGGGGTTCCGGCCGGGGCCGCTGCATGCCTCGGTGGTGGTTTCCTGTGTGGTTGCCGTAAAGTCGTTCGCGATGTCGTTCGCGGCGCTGCACAGTCTCGCGATCCGTAACTATGTGCCGCCGGACCTGGCCGCGAACGTGCCGACCGCCGTGGACGGATTGATGGTCGGCTCCGTGATCGCCACCGCGTTCTTCCGCCGGCGCAGTCCGGGCTGGTGGTACGCGGTGGTGCTGTTCGTCTCGTCGACGCTGGTCTCGGTCGCCGGGAACATCGAGTACGCGCGGGAGATCGGTGGCGACGGGGTGGCGGTCGCGATCCATGCGGGAATGCCGTTGACGATGATGTTCGCGGTGCATCTGACCCTGCTGTTGTGGAACAACGGCAAACAGGACAACCGCGCGCGGACCCCCGAGCCCGAACCGGGACCGCGCATCGTCGAGGCCGAGACCGTACGTCTCGTGCCGGTCGACCCGTTCATGGAGAGCGTGGCCGGACATCTGCGCAATTTCGAACCGGCGCAACGGATCGCGTCGATGCGCGTCGAACCCGGCCCCGCGGGCACCGGATACCCCGCCGATCCCCGGTATCAGGCGCCGGCCGGCGAGCGGGTCCGGACCTGACGTCCACCTGTACACCGCAAACGAGAGTTGTTCCGTTACCGTCGAATTCGTCCAATGGAGTGAGCAGATGCCCTCAGCAATGTGCCAGAACCTGGATGTCAACCAATTCCGCGAGGTGGCGGGACGTTTGGCGACGATCATCCAGAACAGTCAGGATCGCACCACCGCGCTGAACCGATTCGTCGAGGCGGTCTCGGACGCGGACGTGTTCACCGACATGGTGATCAACTATGCCGGCCGGTGGCTGGCCGAGACCAGCGGGCAGTCGGTGCTGATCGGCCCGGAGATGTTCTGGCAGTTGTCCGCTCCGGATATCCGGGCCGGCGGACTGGTCGGCGACGGCAACGGCTGCGGTGAGAACGGCTGCGGTGAGCGCAGCCGGAAGATGTTGCTGGTCTGTGTGCTGGAGAGTCTCGCGCAGACGCACTGGCATCCGAACAACGTCGCCGAACATCGCGCGCCGGCAAGCGTTCTCACCGATCCCCGGATGGTCGCGAACGGTCTGCTGGATCACCGGATGGCGACCAACGGCGTCGGCTGACGGCTCACGCGGAGTTCTTCGGGCGGGCGCGGAAATGAGCGCGCTCGCCCTGCGCGCCGAAGAGGCTGAGGAATTCGACCGGTTCGTCGGAGGCGGCGCCGAACCAGTGCGGCAACTGGGTGTCGAATTCCGCGGCCTCACCGGGGACCAGGATGTGATCGTGATCGGCGAGGATCAGCCGCAGCCGCCCGTTGAGCACGTACAACCACTCGTACCCCTCGTGGGTGCGGGGTTCGGGGGAGCGGCGCAGACCGGGCGGGATGATCATCTTGTAGGCCTGGATCCCGCCCGCGCGGCGGGTCAGCGGGATCATCGTGAGGCCGTGGCGGGTGAGCGGGCGCATGTGCACCCGCGGATCGCCGGTCGGCGGGGCGTCGACCAGTTCGTCGAGGGTGACGCCGTGCGCGCGGGCCAGCGGCAGCAACTGCTCGAGGGTCGGCCGTCGGCCCCCCGATTCCAGCCGCGACAGCGTGCTGACCGAGATGCCGGTGGCGGCCGAGAGCTCCGCGAGCGTGGCCTCCCGCTGGATCCGCAGCGCCCGCAACCGAGGCCCGACCGAGTCGAGTGTCCGATCCAGATCTTCCATGCCTCCGATTTTGCCACAACGGCAAATCTGTTTGCCAATATCGCGACACGGTCGGCATCGTGGGGCCATGACGAACGACAGTTTTGACGTGGTGGTGATCGGCGGCGGGGCCGCGGGCCTCAACGGCGCCCTGATGGCGGCCCGCTCCCGGCGCTCGGTGCTGGTGATCGACGCGGGCGCCCCGCGCAACGCCCCGGCCGCCGCGGTGCACGGCCTGTTCGCCCGGGACGGGGTGTCACCCGCGGAACTCGTGGAACGCGGCCGCGCCGAGGTCCGCGGCTACGGCGGCGAGGTGGTGACCGGGGAGGTCACCCGCGTGACCGGCACGCTCGACGACTTCACGGTCGAACTCGCCGACGGCCGCGCACCCCGGGCGCGCCGGCTGCTGGTGACCACCGGACTGGTGGACGAACTCCCCGACATCCCGGGCCTGCGCGAGCGCTGGGGCCGCGATGTGGTGCACTGCCCGTACTGCCACGGCTGGGAGCATCGCGACGAGGCGATCGGCATCCTGGCCGCCGGGCCCATGGCGATGCACGCGGCGCTGCTGTGGCGGCAGCTCGGCCCCGACGTGGTGATCTTCACCGGCACCGGCGACGCCCCGGACGACTCCGAACGCCTTGCCGCCCTCGGTATCCGGGTGATTCCCGGCGCGGTGGCCGCCGCCGAGATCGCCGGGGATCGCCTCACCGGCGTCCGCCTGCGGGACGGCACGGTGGTCGCCCGCGACGCGCTGGCGGTGCCGTCCCACATGGTCGCCCGAGCGGACTTCCTGTCCGATCTGGGCCTGCACCTCGTCCCGCATCCCAGCGGTATGGGTGAGCACATCCCGGTGGACCCCACCGGCCGCACCGAGGTGCCCGGGGTCTGGGCGGCCGGCAACGTCACCGACCTCACCGCTCAGGTCGGCGGCGCGGCCGCGGCCGGCGCTTGGGCCGGCGCGCAGATCAACGCCGACCTCGTGACGGCGGACGCGGACCGCGCCGTCGCCGAGTACCGCGCGCGAGCCGCCGCCCCGGCGTGACCGGCGGCCCACCTGGTCACGGCAGCGGATGTGCCCGGAAGAAGTCCCAGATGATCTGGTCGGCGCTGATCGAGGTGGTGGTCGTGCCGGTGAGCGCGGCCGGGAAGGCGTAAGCGCTTCCGGGCCAGGTGTGCCCACCGCCGATCACCGAATACAACTGCACGGCACCGTTTTCGGGGCAGGGATAGGTGGTCAGGTCGACGTCCGGGGTGACGTGGGTCTGGGCGGGCGTCGCGCCGCAGCCGTTGCGCCGCGCCCAGGCGGCGGCGTTGTCCGGAATGCTCTGTAGCCCGGGGCCTTGTACGGACGGGCCGCCGTCCTGCTGTACGACCGACCCGCTGCCGTCCGGCGCCGGCAGGTAGCGAGCGTTCGGCCCGACCCCGCCGGTGTAGGCGATGATCGGATCGGCGGTTCCGTGGAAGGCGACCACGGGCACCGGCCGGGTCGGCCGGCACCAGTCGAAGTCCTGCAGCCCGGCGACCGGCGCCACCGCGGCGATCCGATCCGAGAGCCGGCACGCCAGTGCGGAACTGGTGAAGGCGCCCATCGACAGCCCCGCGGCGTAGACCCGCCGCTGATCCACGCACGCCGTCGCCTCCACATGCGTGAGCAGATCCGACAGATAGTCGACGTCGGGCTCACCCGGGGCGAAAGCCCAACGCGGCAAACCGGGTTCGTCGAGCTGCGGGGTGACGGTCACGAATCCGTGCGCGATGCCGAAATCGCCCAGCCCGCTGCTGCCGTGCTCGATCTCCGCCGGTTCGAGATATCCGTGCAGATCGAGCACCAGCGGCAGCGGACCGTCGGCCGCGGCCGGTACATCGAGGAGGTAGTGCCCGGTCTGGCCGCCCGAGGCGAACTGCGCCGTGGACGACCCGCCCGCGGGCCGATCCGCCGCACCGCATCCCGCGGATGCCACGACCGCCGGATCCGCCTGAGCCGTCACGGTTTCCACGGCCGACAAGGTCGCCGCACCGGCGACGACCGCCGCGAGCACCGCGCCGATCCGGCGCCGCTGCCGGGATGAACCCGCCCGCCGGGCGGACATCGAATTTCTGAACATGAGAAGCATGCTCTCACCCACCCCGCCCCCGGAATATCAGGAACTCTGATATTTGGGGCCGATCACAACACCCCGATCATCTCGTCCTCGATCGTATTGTGCGGGCTACGAGGGGCGAGTGGCCCACCGGCGTTCCTGCGACCGGTACCGCGGTCCCGGTCCGTGCGTCAGCCCAGCGGCCGCCCGCGCAGGTGGTGGCGGAGGTCGCCGGTCAGGTTGATCTGCACCCGGCGCTCGGCGAATCGCCATGTGCCGTCGTGGTATTCGAAGCGGTCCTGGTAGCGTCCGGCCGCGATCGGTTGCAGCGGGAGGTCCGGCAGCGCCTGGAAGACGGTGACGTAGGAGCGGGCCGTCGCGGTACCGGCCGATTCGTCGATCTCGACGGCGATATTGGTGGTGACGTGATGGGTGCGCGGGGTGCCGTCCTCGTACCGGATCACCGTATCGCGGAGCATCCGCTCGACCGCCGCACCGCCCTCGGCCGAACCACCGCCGCCGATGAAGACGGCGTTCGCGAAAAGGTCTCCGACACCGGCGAAATCGCCGGTGTCGACCAGTTCCGCGTATCGGGCGATCAGGTTGGTCACGGCGGCCGTGCCGGTGGATGCGCTCATGCCGCGAGGGTATGCGGCCGGGGCGGTTACTTCGAGAGGCGGGCCGCGATGCCGTCGAGCAGGAAATCCAGGCCGGTGTCGAAGGTCTCGTCCGGGTCGAGATGGGCGGCGTCGCGAATGACCGTGGCCAGCCGGGGGAATCGGCCGGTGTCGAACATCCGCCGCAGATAGGGTCCGGAGGCGGACTGCCACTGCTCGGTGTCCATCCCGGTGACGCGCTCGGCGCGCCGTTCGGCGATCTCGCGGCGCACCGCGCCGATGACATACGCGTTCACGGCATTGGTCACCGGCATGACGATATCCACGTCGACCGCGCCGAGCCCGGCCACCACGGCCTCGCCCCGGGCCAGGGCGTGCGGCCCGAGCTGCGGCCGGCCGCCGATCAGGTCGGCGAACCATTCGTGCCGGTGTGCGGCCGCGCGCGTGCTCTCGGCCATATCGCGCAACACTTCTCGCCAATCGTCGCCGGTCGGCCGGATCTCGGCGTAGACCGCGTCGACCATCAGATCGAGCAATTCGTCCTTGGTCGCGATGTAGCCGTACAGCCGCATCGGGCCGACCGCCAGCGCGGCGGCGACCTTGCGCAGCGAGACGGCCTCCAGACCGTCCGCATCGGCCAGCCGGATCGCCGTCGCGACGATTCGCTCTCGGCTCAACGGGGCCGGGACCGGCCGATTCGGCGGCTCCGGCCGCTCCCACACCAACATGCCGCTGACGATACAACGCACATACCGATACAGTGTCCAAGAAAATACAGTGTATCGGAGGCTGTCATGACCATCGCGATCGTCGGAGCCGGGCCCGGCGGCCTGGCTCTCGCCCGAATCCTGCACCTCAACGGCCTCGAGGCCGTCGTGTACGAACGGGACGCCGCGCGCGCCGCGCGCGGCCAGGGCGGGATGCTGGACCTGCACACCGCGACCGGACAGCGGGCCCTGCGCCTGGCCGGTCTGCTCGACGGATTCCACGCGATCGCGCGCGGCGAGGGGCAGGACATGCGCCTGCTCGAGCCCGACGGCACGCTCCTGTTCGAGGAGGACACACCGGACGATGCCCCGTTCGAGCGGCCCGAGGTCGACCGCGCCGATCTGCGCGACCTGTTACTGGATTCGATCCCGGAGCACACGGTGCGGTGGGGACACGCAGTCGCCCACGCCGGGGACGGACGGCTGCACTTCACCGACGGCGGCACCGCGGCCTACGACCTGCTGGTGGGCGCCGACGGCGCGGAATCCCGGATCCGGCCGCTGCTCACCGACATTCGTCCGGCGTACACCGGCCAGCACAGCATCGAACTGGGCATACCCGAGATCGATCGCACCCATCCCGAACTCGCGGCGATGGTCGGACGCGGCAACTTCTGGGTGTTCGGTGACCGGCAGGCCCTGGTGGCGCAGCGCAACGGCGACGGTCGCGTCCGGGTCTACGCCAACTTCTACGCGGATCCGGGCGCCGCCGAGAGTTGGTTCGCCACAAGGGAAATCCCGTTGGGTGACCCGGCGGCCACCAAGGCCCGCCTGATCGAGCTGTACGCCGGCTGGGACGCGCGGTTCACCGCGCTGATCGCCGCCTGCGAGGATACGGTCCGGCCGCGATCGGCGACCACCCTCCCGCCCGGCCTGACCTGGCCGTCGAATCCGGCTGTCACATTGATCGGCGACGCCGCGCATCTGATGCGGGGAGCGGGGGAGGGCGCCAACATGGCCTTGCTCGACGGCGCGCTGCTGGGCCTCGCGCTGGCCGCACATCCGGACGACTTCGCCACGGCCACAGCCGAATACGAGCGCGAGATGTTCGAACGCACCGGCGCGGCGGCCCGGATGTCCGCGAACATGTACGAGGACCTGGCCGCCCCGGATGCCGCCCGTAGGCTACTGGCGTTCTTCCGGCGGGACTGAGGCCCGATCGGATGCACCGGGACAGCGCCGGCGCGGGCTGGAGATTTCGGTAATCGACTGGGCGGCAGCGGATTACGACCGGTAACGGTTCGGCAGGTGGTCAGCCGCGCTCGGGGCGCCGCGAGTCGTGCTCCCGGACGTTCTCGGGCACTGCGAGGAATGTCGGCCGCAGGTCGATGGGCACCGTGGCGGGTGCGCTGTCGATATTCGCGTCCTCGTGACTGAACAGCTGGGCGCGCAGGGGTTGCTCGTCGCTCACGATCGTCCTTCTCGGTTGTCGGTGCAGAGGGGCCGCGCGTGGCCGGCGTACCGGCCGCGTGGTCCCGGCGGTGATGGAAGTTCCGGTGCCGAATCCTCGCCGGATCTCGACCCGCGATACATCTCTACCGGGTCGCCGGCGAAAGGTCGCAACCGGTCGAGTCGGGCCGCGCGTGTCGCTGCGTGTCGCGAGCCGGGAAGGAGGTTCGCCGAAATACTCGTCGGCGTGCGAGGACGGAGCGATCGAGAGGCAATCGCTGTATGCACGAAACCCGCTCCGTCGGTGCGGGTTTCGTGCTGTCGGCGCCTAGATGGGGCGGACGCTCTGGGCCTGGGGGCCCTTCTTGCCCTGGCCGATCTCGAACTCCACGCGCTGACCCTCTTCGAGGGACTTGAAGCCGGAGCCGGAAATCTCGGAGTAGTGGACGAAAACGTCGGGTCCGCCATCGTCTTGCGCGATGAACCCGAAGCCCTTTTCGCCGTTAAACCACTTGACACTGCCTTGCGACATATTTTGAATTTGCTTCCTGTTTGTGAGCCGAGCGATCACATCAACTACCCGTGCCCGTCACCAGCATGTCACACTTCGGCGCGCCGGACGAAGACGGCCCGATTACCACGCCGGTCGGCCACGTCGGTGGCCGCCCGGCGACGTCTCGGTAGGAGCGGGTGCGCCTACTTCAATTCGGACAGATCGAGGCCGAGCATGGCCAGCAGTTCCACGCACTCGGCGGCGTCCTGCGAGTGGACCGCCACCGTTTTCGCGGCCAGCGCGTTCCGCTCGAGATGTGCCGCCTTCTCGGCGGCACGGACGTCCGCGAACGCGAGTGCCGGCTCGGCGAGTGGGTTGCTTCGGGCCGAGGTCAATGAAGGCTCCTTGCGAGTAGCCCCGACCGAACGCCTGGTGCCTGCGGTCGAGGGCCGAGACTCGACCGGGTCCGGTGCGATGACCGGCGATCGGGTCCGACCGTTGCGACGTTACCCGCTCGGCGCGCGCGGCACTCGGTTACCACCGCTCTCGCATCCCGGTTGTCCGGCCGCCTCGCCGGAATCCGGCTCCGACGTTAGGGTTACGACGTAGCGGCCGTATCGGGTGACAGTCGAGGAGTTCGGCATGACATCGACGTCCCGATCGGGGCGCGGATGAACGCGCCCGCGCCCGGCCTGGTGTTGCGCTGGGCGGCCGCCGCGACGGTGGGTGTGCTGCTGGTGCTCGTCGCCGCGTACGGGATCTACCGGGTGCGCAGCCTGCTCGTGCTGGTCCTGGTGAGCCTGTTCCTCGCCGTCGGCCTGGACCCGATCGTGCGCTGGCTCACCGGGCGCGGCCTGCCCCGCTGGCTGGCCGTGCTGATCGTGGTGCTGGTCGCACTGGCCCTGGTGGCCGTATTCGTCTGGTCGATCGTCCCGCCGCTGGTGGATCAGGGCAGCCGGTTGGTCGGCGACCTGCCCGGCTATCTGGAACGGGTTTCCTCCCGATCCAGCCCGGCCCGCCGCGTCGCCGACCGCTACCACCTGACCGAGCGGCTGGCGGATCTGGCGAGTCAGCTGCCGGGCAAGCTGTCCGGCGGCGCGATCGGCTTCATGCGGGAGTTCGTCGGACTGCTCGCCTCCACGGTGACCGTGATCGCGCTCACGATCTACTTCATGGCCGATATGCCCCGGCTGCGTCACGGCATCACCCGGCTGTTCCCGCCGCCGCGCCGCCCGCGCGCGGAGGAGGTCGTCGACGTGGTGACGGAGAAGGTCGGCGGCTACATGCTCGGCAACATCACGGTGTCGCTGATCGCGGGTGCGCTCACGTTCGTCTGCCTGCGACTGGTCGGTACCTCGTTCGCGCTGCCGCTGGCGGTCACCGTCGCCGTCACCGATCTGATCCCGCTGATCGGGGCCACGCTGGGCGCGATCGCCTGCCTGATCGTCACCGTCTTCAGCGCCGACCTGTGGCCCGCGGCGGTGATCGTGCTGCTGTTCTTCCTGGTCTACCAGGCGTTCGAGACCTATGTGCTGGTGCCGCGGGTGTTGCACAACGCGGTCGATCTGTCCTCGGTGACGGTACTGCTGGTCGCGCTGACCGGCGGTGCGCTGCTCGGCCTGATCGGCGCGCTGATGGCGATTCCGATCGCGGCGGCGATCAAGGTGCTGTTGTCGCCGCGGATGGCGAATCTGTACGACGAACCGGACGATCAGCCCGCCGACGAGCCCGCCACGCCGTGATCGTGGCGGTAGCGGCCGGGTGCGGTGCCGAACTGCTTCTTGAACGCGTGCGAGAAGGCGTAGGCGGTGGCGTAGCCGGCCCGGTCGGCGACGGTGGCCAGTGGTTCGGTGGTGTCGCGGAGCAGCGCGGCGGACCGCGTCAGCCGCCACCAGGTGAGATATCCCATCGGCGGCCGGCCGACCAGCGCGGCGAATCGGCGGGTCAGCGTGGCGCGGGAGACGCCGATCTCGACGGCGAGGCGATCGTTGGTCCACGGCGCGTCCGGATCGGTGTGCAGGGCCCGTAGCGCGGCGGCGGTGACCGGATCGGTGAGCGCCGCGGGCCACGTCCCGGTCCGGCTCTCGGCCATCCACGCGCGGATCATGTAGACCAGCAGCAGATCGAGCAGGCTCGGCACCGCGACACAGGAACCGGGGCGGCGCTGATCGGCCTCCGCGGCCAAGAGGTCGATGGCGGCCCGCAGTTCGGGATGTTCGCCGAGACGGGCGGGTAGATGGATGATCGGCGGCAGTTCCGCCACGAGGGGATGGCGGCCCTGCCGGTGCAGCCGGTACTTGCCGCACAGGGCCTCGAATTCGGCTGTGCCCGAATCGTTTCCGGCCGGCTGCGCGGCGCGCCACTGCTCGAACGGCACAGCTCCCGCGGCGCTGGGCCGGTCGGCGAGGAAATGTCCCGCGCCGTGCGGCAGCAGGATCGCGTCCCCGGTGCCCAGCCGGACCGGCTCACCCTCGTCGGGCAGCACCCAGCAACTGCCCCGCAGGACGATGTGGAATCCGGCGCCGGAATACGGGTCGAGCCGGGTGCACCAGTCGCGCTGCCGGGTGTGCAGCCGGCTCGACGACGGTTGCCCGAGGCGCACGGCCGCGATCGCATCGCTCAGTACATCCACGCCCCGATATTACCGGGGCACTCAGCATTGAGTGGATCGCGTATCAATCCGAGCATCGGGCACATTGAACGACTCATATCGCCTTCCTAGGCTCGACAGCATGGAGAGTTCGCAGAGCATCGTGCTGGGGGATGTCGAGATGTTCCGGGTCGTCGAATGGCAGGGCACGCTGATGTCCGGTCCCGAACTGCTGCCCGGGACCACCGACCGGACCTGGCGGGACAACATCGACTGGCTCGCACCGGACCACTGGGATCCGGCGACCGAATCGGTGGTGGCGACGATCCAGACCTGGGTGCTGCGCAGCGGGGGCCGCACGATCCTGGTCGACACCGGCGTCGGCAACGGACGGGAACGGCCCGGCCGCGCACTGTTCCACCGGCGCCACGGTGACTTCCTCGACCGGCTGGCGCGTGCCGGGGTGCATCCGGACGAGGTCGATCTCGTGATCAACACCCACCTGCACGGTGATCATGTGGGCTGGAACACCCGGGACGCCGACGGGCAGTGGGTACCGGCATTTCCCCACGCGCAGTACCTGATTCCGGCCGCGGACGACCGCTGGTTCGGCCCCGCGGGCGGCTACGCGGGCGGGCGCCGGCCCGACGACCGGCTCCTCTACGAAGACAGCGTGGCCCCGATCCACCGGGCCGGTCGGGCCGTGCTCTGGGAGGGCACCCATCGCATCGACGATCGTCTGGTCCTGGAATCGGCGCCGGGCCATACTCCCGGATCCTCGGTGCTGACAGTGGAATCCGGCGCCGAGCGCGCGATCCTCGTCGGCGATCTGGTGCACAGCCCGCTGCAGCTGCTCGACCCCTCGTGCGGCAGCTGCCTGTGCCTGGATCCGGCGCGGGCCGCCGCCACCCGGCACCGCATCCTCGAACGTGCCGCCGACCGAAGGGAATTGGTGATTCCGGCGCATTTCGGTGGCTCCGGCGCGGTGGAAATACGCCGCACCGGAACGCATTTCGAGCTCGGCGAGTGGGCGGCCGCGTCGGCCGTACCGCGCTGACCGTCCGGGTCGCGCGCACCGCTCCCGATCCCGGTCAGCGTCGGCGGGCGGTGCCCACGACCAACGGCACGATGGTGGACGCCGAGGTCGGCATCCGGGTGTGGTCAATCGTCTCGACATCGAAATCGGCAGTGGCGAGCAGTGATTCGAAGTCACGGTTGGCATGGCAGCCGTCGGCGAGGCGGCGTTGCAGCGGGGTGAGCAGGTCCTGACAGCAGCCGCGCAGGCCGGTGCCGCGGACGTGCTCGTGGAACAGGAACTGCCCGCCGGGTTTCAGTACCCGGTGCACCTCGCTCAGGGCCAGGGCCGGATCGCGCACCGAGCAGAACACCAGGGATGCGGTGACGGTGTCGAAACTCGCGTCCGGGAACTCCAGGGCATGGGCGTCGCCGTCCACGATGGTGACCGGTGCGGTGGGTGTGCCGACCGACTCCGTCAGCCGGTCGCGCATCGCCGGATTCGGTTCCAGCAGAACGAGTTCGGGTAGATCGTCGGGGTAGTGCGGTACGGACAGGCCGTTACCCGCCCCGATCTCGAGGGTGCGGCCCCGGGCGCGGGCCAGTTGCGTGCGGCGCAGTTGCGCCTGTCCGGCCCGCTCGACGCGGGCCATGAAGCCGGGATACCAGCGGGCGAAGAGGCGCTGGCCGAAGGTTGCGGAGGTCATGATCGAGAGTCTGACGCGTGGCGGCGGCCCCGGGCATGGCCCGTTCGGGCCATGATGAATGGCCGGAACGGGTGATACGCGGGCCACGCCCCGCGCGATTACCTCATGTCGTGGGAACTGTGCGAGGTGACATCGTGTTGCGTGTCGAGGATCAGGTCGTCCGCCACATGAAGACCGTCGGCGGCGACATCGCCTACTCCGCGGTCGGCAGCGGGCCCGCGCTGCTGGTCGGCGGCTGGTGGTGCAGCCATCTGACCCTGAACTGGGAGGATCCGCTGTTCCGGGCCTACCTGTCCGGGCTGGCCACCCGATTCACCGTCCTCCGGTACGACCAGCCCGGCCGCGGCATGTCCGGTTCGGCCGGCACCACCATCGGCCTGGCCGACGAGATCGCCGTGATCACGGATCTCCTCGACGCGCTCGGCGTGGCGCGCCTGGCCGTCCTCGGCGCCTCCTCCGGCGGGGCCGTCGCCGCCGGCCTCGCCGCCCGCCTGCCCGACCGGGTACACCGTCTCGTGCTCTACGGCGCGTTCGCGCGGGGTGCGGACATCGCGCCGGAGAGTGCTCGCCGGGCCATGGTGGACACCATCTCCGCGCACTGGGGACTGGGCTCGCGGCTGCTCGCCGACGTCTTCCTCCCCGGCGCCGACCACACCGAACGCGACCGTTTCGCCCAGTTCCAGCGCCTGTCGGCCACCGCCGACCAGGCCGCGCGATCCCTGGCCGCCACCTACGAACTCGACGCCACCGAATATCTCGCGGCCGTCACCACCCCGACCACGGTGCTGCACCGCCGGGAGGACCGCGCCGTCCCCTTCGCCCTCGGGGTCGACGTCGCGCGCCGCATCCGCCGCGCCACCTTCGTGGAACTGCACGGCGAGAACCACTTCCCGTGGCGCGGCGACGCGACCGCCGTCGCCGACGCGACGCTGCGCGCCCTCGGCCACCCCGTCCGCCCCCGCCCCGCCCCGCCGGGCCCCGACGCGCTCACCGAGCGGGAACGGGAAATCCTCCGCCTGGTCGCCGAGGGCCTCACCGACGCCCAGATCGGCGAACGCCTCACGCTGAGCCCCCACACGGTCCACCGCCACGTCGCCAACGCCCGCACCAAACTCGGCGTCCGCTCCCGAGCCGCCGCCGCTTCGGCCCTGCGCACCGATCGGCCCCCGACCTGATCGCGGACCGGCCCGATGCCGGCCGCAGTGTCGTCGCCGCCGATCGAAGTCGACCGGAATGTCCCTGCGCCACAGCGATATCGAGCTGTCGTCGGACCGCCGGGCCGTCGCGGTGAGTGCGAACTCCGGCACCTCAGGTGCACTCGTTCACACCCGGGATACGGTGGCCCGATCCTCCGTCGAACGGGCCGTCCACATCCGGCTCCACCGCTGCCGGCCGCTCGGGAACAGCAACAGGGGCAGGGATACGACGAGCAGCGCGAGCAGAGCCCAGTCGCGAAGCTCCTCGAGCAACGCGCGGACGATGATCGGGACGCAGGCGACGAAGGCGAACGCGCACAACACGACCAACGGCCACAACCTGTTCTGCCAGGCCGCGATCGCACCGCACGCCGCCAGGACGCCGACCACTATCGCGACGCCGGTGGTGAGTTCGCGGACGATGTCCTGCCGCCGAAATGCCCGTCCTGCCATGAGATTGACCTCCCGTTGTCCCGCTCGCCGATCCGGCCGAGTCGCGTGCTCGTTCGTCGAACGCGCCGATATGAAGCGGTATCGCGTATTTCGGGCAATACGCATCAATGCCCGCGTGCGATACGCGTCAACGGCCCGCGTGCGAGCGGCCGGACGGTTGCCGATACGGCTCAGTTCGGGGCGAGGTGGATCGGGTGGCCGTCGACGATGGTCGCGGCCACCGCTTCCCCGGCGGCGGCGCGGAATTCCGGTGGGGGCACGCGCAGGAGGGTGAGATCGGCGGGCTGGCCGGGCTCCAGGGTCCTGGGTACGGCCGGATGGTCGGAGCGGCCCAGCAGTAGCGAGATCGCGGTGTACAGCGAGATGTCCTCCGGCGACGAATGTTCCGGGGTGCGGGAGACGGCGGCGGCGACCATCGGCCAGGGATCCGCATCGCCGAAGGGCGCGTCGGTGCCCGCGGCCACCGGGACACCCGCGGCCAGCAGGGTGCCCAGACGCCACAGGTCGGGACGGTCGGCCGGATCGACCTCGGCGGCATACTGTTCGGCGCGTTCCACCGGGAAATGCGGCTGCGTGACAACCGTGACGCCGCGGGAGCGCAACCATTCGAAGGCTTCCGGCGGCACGATCGCGCCGTGCTCGATGCGGTCGCCGGGCAGCGGGCCCGCCATGTCCAGGGCGGTCATGGTGAAGATCAGCTGAACCCTGGTGACGCAGTGCACCGCGACCGGCCGGCCCGCCGCGTGCGCCGCACGGATCGAATCGGCGAAGTGCTCGAGATCGGGCAGCGTGGCGTCGTCGAGCAGAAATTTGGTGGGCCCCAAGGTGAATCGGCGAACACCCGGATCGGTGATACCCGGTGGCGCCATGCAGTGCAGGCGCTGCGGGATGCGGCCGTCCGCGGTCGCGGCGGCGAGGCCCGCCACCTCGTGCTGGGCCAGACCCGGTGTGGCATCGGTGAATCCGGTGATCCCCCGAACCGCGGCGCGGCCGGCGACCGCCGCGAGATCCGGCTCCCGGGTGCCGAGCCGAGCGCCGAGCCACGCGTCCATCCGCCACAGCCGACCGTTGGCGCGGCCTGCCGAATCCCGTTCCACCCCGGCCTGTTCGCACTCGTCGACCCCGAGCGCTCGGCAGGCCGCCGAATTGAGGATCCACAGCGCCCCGGACCGGTGCTGGATGCGCACCGGCCGATGGAGGGGGATCAGCCGGTCCAATTCGGCGCGGTCCAGCCCGGATTCGGGGTCCTCATGATACCCGACTCCCCGAATCCATTGTCCCGCAGGCAGTTCGGCATCGGCCCGACGCAGCGCGGCGGCGAGCCCGGCCCGGTCGCGTACCTGCGGCGGACCCACCCGCACCGAATCCTGTTGTGCCGCCAAGGCCCGGAGATGGATGTGATGATCGTGTAGCCCCGGCAGCAGCCAGCCACCGGCCGCGTCGATGTCGTCCTCGCCGAAAATCGCCCGTAATCCGGTGCCGCACTCGGTGATCCGACCACCGTGCCATCGCACGTCCGTATACGTCGCACCGAACACCACGGCGTTGCGGATCAGCACGCGGCACGCTCCGGCACCCGCGGCGGCAGCACCTGCTGAGTGCGGTCGAGGGCGGGGCAATGGATCTCCCAGCCGTCGCCGTGCCGGACCAGCGCGTGCGGCCCGTGATCGGGATCCGGGGCCGCGGCGAAAGCGGCAGTGGTAGCGCGCATCGAAAGATCCAGCAGCAGACCACCACCGGCGCGCGCGGCATCCACCACAGCGAGTGCCGCGCAGATACCGGACAGCGGATCCCCGACCGCATCCGCGCAGAAGACCGGTTCGAGTGCGCCCGTACCGATTTCGGGCCGATACCAGCCGACCAGGCCACCGGCCACGGCGGCATCGTCACCGAACGACACCCGCAACGGATCGTCACGACCGTTTCCGGTGAGACTCAACCAGATTCGCCCCGGCCGATGGGATGTCAGCTCGGGGGAGAGGCCCAGTTGCGCGAGCGCGCGCGGTCGCGACGCCTCGATCACGATATCCGCGGCGTCGATCAAGGCGGCCAATTCCCTTCTGCCGGAATCGGAACGGAAGTCGATCGAACGAAATTCGTGCCCCCGGTGCAGCAGTTCGAAGAACCGGGTGTCGGCACGAGTGCCGTCGGGCCGATGCACACTCTCCACCTTCACCACCCGCGCCCCGGCCCGGCCGAGCAACTGCGCGCACAACGGACCCGCCCACATCGACGACAGATCGACAACCAAGCTGTCCTGCAGTGCCACAACAGGTTTCGGCTCCGCAATCCGGCTACGCCGCCACGGCACCGGAAACGCGCCCCCATCGCCTGTGCCTGTGCAGTCGTCCATGTTCGAGCCGCCCCCGGCCCCGGCCCAGCCCACGCCCACGTCTTTGGTCCCAGCCCCGCTCACCCCTCCGGCTCCGCCCGCGCCTCGGGTCCCGGCCGCGCCTCCAGCTCCGGCCGCGCCTCCGGCCCCGGTCACGTCTCGGGCCCCGGTCACGTCTCGGGCCCCGGTCACGTCTCGGGCCCCGGTCGCGCCTCGGGCCCCGGTCGCGCCTCGGGCCCCGGCCACCCCTCCGGCCCCGCCCGCATCCCGGGCCCTGGCTCCGGTCACGGCCGAACCCGGCAAGGCACCCGCAGGCACGCCGAGGAGCTGTACGCGATCGACGAATTCCTCAGCAGTAGACCGGATAGCTGTGCGGCGCAGCGCCTCCCAGGGATCACCGTCGACCACATCACCGACGATCGCCGGCACGGATTCGATATCGTCGGGACGGCTGAGCGTCACCGCGCACCACCCGTCGGCGGTGCGCAGCAACCGCGTCGCGCCACCGGCCGACCGCTGCCCGGCGCGATGTTTTCCGTGCAGACCCGCCCGCCCGGACAACGCGAGGGCGGCATCCACCGCCACGGGCGTACCGGCCTCCGCGGTCACGGCCTCGAAAACCCGCACCACCGCACGCAGCAGCCCGTACGCGCCCGCCGGTGACGACACCGGCGGCCCCGCCTCGGGCCCGGTCAGCGCCATCGCCCCGCTGGCGGCCCAGGCCAGCACCGCGCACTCCGATTCGGCCGCAAGGGGTTCGGCTGCCGGGGGTGTGTGCAGCCACTGCCGCACCATCCGGGACCACGTCCCGGGTGCGGCGTCGTCGCCGAACGCGGACAACGGGTTTCAGCCCTCCTCGAGCCGGTCCACCAGGCCCCAGCGCAGCGCCGTGGTGACCGGCAGCGTGGCGCCGGTGAGCATGAGCCAGGCGGCGCGCCAGCGGCCGACGCGGCGGGGGATGCTCACCGTGCCGCCCGCGCCGGGCACCAGGCCCATCCGGATCTCGGGAAGTTGGAAGACGGTCCCGGGGGCGGCGATCACGGTGCCCGCGAAGGCCGACATCTCGGCGCCCGCGCCGATACAGGAACCGTGCACCCGGACGGTGACCCAGTCGGCCAGCTCGTCGATGATCCGCCACGGCGCCCGGTCCAGCCGGACCAGGTAGGCGGCGACCAGATCGGTGGCGGTACCGAATTCGTCCAGGTCGCCGCCGCTGCAGAACACCGGACCGTTCCCGCGGAGGGTGACCGATCCGACCGACGGGTCCACCTCGGCCACCGTCAGCGCCGCGAGCAACTGCTCGCGCAGTCGCATGCTGAGGGCGTTGCGGCGCTGCGGGTGGTCCAGCACGATCTCGAGGTGGTCCGCCTCGCGCTCCACCCGGACCAGATCGGTCGCCGGCCACCGGACCTCACGGGCGGGACCGCGTTCGGCCAGCCAGCGGGCGAATTCGGAGCCGCCGAGCAGCATCGAGTACACCGCCGCCTCGGCGGCCAGCGCGGGTGTGGTGGGCAGGCGGACGGTCTGCCGCAGCAACTGGCCGCAGGCGATCGCGGCGCGGGGGGAGTAGGCGGTCGCCGCGTGCAGCTCGGCCAGCGCCGCGTCGAGGTCGCCGACCGCGACCATCTGCGGCCACAGGGCCGAGGCGAAGCGGTCGGTGAGGGTGAGGGTGGCCGCGGCCAGCAGGGGCCGCAGCGGTGCGCTGGCGGGGCCGCGCAGGACGCCCACCACCAGCGGGAGGGCCCGTTCGATGCGGTCGGCGACGGCGGCGATCACGGCGGGCGGTTCGGCCGCGTACCGGTCCAGGTCCACCACGACCAGCGGCCGATCCGGCGTACCGGCCGGATCGATGTCCAGGCCGCCGTCCTCGGGTCGGCTGATCATGATGCTCACGGAGTCGATTGTAGGGATGCCGCGGTCCGGAGCAGTCCGGATCAGCTGCGCGGATGCGGCGCGGGGACGGGATCCTCGGTGACTGACAAGGTCCTCGGATCCCGCCCCGCGCTCAACTCCGGTGACGCCTGCCGCCGCGAACCCGGTGGGGGGTTGCGTATCGGGTTGCCGGGCCCGCGACGGCCTTCCATTCGGAAAGCGTTACCGTAGTTGGTCTTTCATCACCTTTCCGGTGGCGTTGAGCGGCAGCGCGCCGAGCAGTTCGACGGACCTGGGTACCTTGTACCCGGCCATGCGCTCGCGGCTCCAGGTGATCAGTTCCTCGGCGGTGAGGGGGGCCTTCGCGACGACGAACGCCTTGCCGACCTGCCCCAGCCGCTCGTCGGGCACGCCGATCACCGCGGCCTGCGCGACCGCCGGATGTTCCAGCAGGAAGCCCTCGATCTCCGCCGGGTAGGCGTTGAAGCCGCCGACGATGAACATGTCCTTCTTGCGGCCGATGATGCGGATGTGCCCGTCGTCGTCGCGGCTGCCCAGGTCGCCGGTGTGCAGCCAGCCGTCGGCGTCGACGGCCTCGGCGGTGGCCGCCGGATCGTCGAGATAGCCTTGCATCACGCTGTAGCCGCGGACCAGCACCTCGCCGTCGTCGGCGATGTCGACCTCCACGCCGTCGCAGGGGGTGCCGACGGTGGTGGCGATCTGCTCGAAGGTGTCCCCGGGCCGGGACGCGGTCGCGGTGCCGGCCTCGGTGAGCCCGTATCCGGTCATGATCGACCGGAACGGCAGTTCGCTGCGCACCCGGCGGATCAGCTCCACCGGGATGTCGGCCGCGCCGGTGACGGCGGACCGCAGTGTCGACAGGTCGTATCTGCCCTCGGCGGCGGCCTCGAGCAGCGAGTGGTACAGCGTCGGCGGGCCGGGCAGCATCGTGATCCGCTCCCGCTCGATCAGCTCCAGCACGGTGTTCACGTCGAACACCGGGACCGGCAGCATGGTCGCGCCGCGGATGAACGAGCTGACCAGTCCGGCCTTGTAGCCGAAGGTGTGGAAGAACGGGTTCACCAGCAGATACCGGTCGCCCTCGCGCAGATCGGCGAGATCGCACCATTCCGCGTACAGGCGCAGGGTCTGCACGTGGTTCATCATCACGCCCTTGGGCCGCCCGGTGGTGCCCGAGGTGTAGATGATGTCCGCGGTGTCGGTTCCGGCGTTGAGACGCTCGAACGGCGATCCGGCGGCCAGGAAGTCCGATGTCAGGTCGAACACCGGCACGCCGGCCGGCGTCGCGTACTCCTGACCCAGGAAACCCTGTTGCACCAGCACCGCTTTCGCGCCGCTGCGGTGGATCACGTCGGCGGCTTCCTCGGCCCGGAACCGGGTGTTCACCGGTACCAGTACCCCGCCCGCGACGTGCAGGCCGAAGGCGGCGACGATCCATTCGAGAGAGTTCGGGGCCCACAGCGCCACGCGGTCGCCGCGGTCGATTCCGGCGGCCGCGTAGGCCCCCGCGGCCCGGCGGATGCGATCCACCAGTTCGGTGAAGCTCAGCCGTACCGGGCCGTCCACGACCGCTTCGGCGTCACCGAAGCGGTCCGCGGAGCTGAGAACCATCGCGGGGATGGTGTCCCATGCTGTCATGCTCTCGTCTCCCTCAGCGTCGTTGCTGCCCCCGGCCGATGCGAGTGGCTACACTCCGAGCAGTCGAGCCAGGTTGCCGCCCATGATCTTCGCCTGATCCTCGACGGGCAGGTGCTGGAGCATGTCGGCGAAGTGGGTCGGCTGGGCCAGGCCCTCCGGGTGCGGGTAGTCGGAGCCGAACAGCACGCGGTCGACGCCGATCAGGTCGATCAGGTCGGTCACGCCCTCCTCGTAGAAGGGGCTGACGTGGATGCTCTTCTTGATGGCCGCGACCGGATCCTGCATGCCGAAACCCTCCGGCGCCTTCTTGTAGACGTCGGCGAGGATGTCGAGCAGCGGCTTCAGCCAGGACGAGCCGTTCTCGATGACGGCGATCTTCAGCTTCGGGTGCCGGAACAGCGCACCGTGGCAGACCCACGACGAGACCGTGTCCTGCACCGGCCGCCATTCGTTGACCATGCGGAAGGTGTTGGTCTGGAACGGCAGCATCTCGGAGTTGCTGCCCTCCCATTCGGCGTCGAAGCGCGCGTAACCGGAGTCGGAGGAGTGCATCGCGACGAGGATGTCGTGGTGGACGACCCGCTCCCAGAACGGATCGAACTCGGGCATCGCGAACGAGCGCGGGCCCTCGAAGCCGGGCACGGGGGCCGGGCGGACCAGGATGGCCTTGGCGCCGTTGGCGACGACCCAGTCCAGCTCCTCGATCGCCTTGTCCAGGATCGGCAGCGAGATGACCGGGGTGGTGAAGATCCGGTCCTCGTAGTTGAACTTCCAGGTGTCGAGCAGCCACTCGTTGAGCGCGTGCACGACCACGTGGATCAGCTTCGGATCGTCACGCATGCGCTCCTCGACGAGGCTGGCCAGCGTCGGGAACATCAGGGTGCGCTGCACGCCGAGCTCGTCCATCAGCGCCAGGCGCGGGCCGGGCTCGCGGAACGCCGCGGGGGCCTTGATCGCCGCGCCGAAGATCTCGCGGCGGCTCTTGCCCTCCGGGTTGCCGTTCTTGAAGTACTCCTCCATGGCACCGGGAGCGGCGACGACCGAGAAGGTCGGGTTGGGGATGTAGTCACTGATGACACCCCGGACCGCGATCTTGGTGCGGCCGTTGACCTGGACGTACTGGATCGCGCTCTTGTACTGATCCGGCAGGAACTTGGTCAGCGACTCTTCGGTCTCGTAGAGGTGATTGTCCGCGTCGAACAGCGGATACGGCAACGTCGGCGCTGCGGTCATGAGATCCTCCTTTGCTTCAATTGAGAATCCTATTCTCAATAAGGGAAGGCTCGCAAGAGGGACAGGTCACTGTTCCCGCTGGCGGAGCGTCTCGCGGATGCGGAATTTCTGGATCTTGCCGCTGGCCGTCCGCGGGAAGTCGGCCACGGCGAGAATCTCCTCGGGCCATTTCTGTTTGGCCAGGCCCTTGTTCGCGAAATGCTCGCGGACCTGGTCCAGTGTCGGCAGTTCGGCGCCGGGCAGCAGCCGCACCACCGCGGCGGCGCGTTCACCCAGGCGCGCGTCCGGCGCGGAGACCACCGCGACCTCGGCGATCCCGGACATGCCGAGCAGCGCCTCCTCCACCTCGAGCGCGCTGATGTTCTCGCCGCCGCGGATGATCACATCCGATTTGCGATCGGTGATGGTGAGATAACCGTCCTCGTCCAGGACGCCGATATCGCCGGTGTGGTACCAGCCCTCGTCGTCGAACATCTTCGCGGTCAGCTCGTCGTCGACGTAACCCAGGCACAGGTCCGGGCCCCGGCTGATGATCTCGCCCTCCTCGGAGAGCCGGATCTCCACGCCGGTGGACACGTTGCCGTCGGTGTAGAGCCGCTTCGCCGCCGGCGCGGTGTACCAGGAGGCGGTGATCGACGGATGTTCGGTGGTGCCGTAGGCGCGGAACACGGTGATACCCAGCTCGGTCAGGCGTTCGGTGACCGCGACCGGGACCGCCGCGCCACCCATACCCGCGTACTTCATGTTGACCAGGTGGTCCCGGGTGAAGTCGGGATGATCCAGCAGGCTGGTCATGTAGTAGGGCACGCCGCCGCCGACGATGACGTCGCGGGTACTCATCAGTTCCAGGACGCGGCCGGGATTCCAGACGTCGAGCAGATGGATCGGCCAGCCGCGGCGCACCGGGATGAGCAGCGCGTTCAGCATGCCGATGAAGTGCCCGACCGGGGCGCCGGTGAGCTGGCGGTCGTAGTCGTCGGGATAGCGCTCGGCCAGCTGGAAGGTCTCGAAGCCGAGGGTCTGATGGCTGTGCACCACGCCCTTCGGATTGCTCGTGGTGCCGGAGGTGAAGGCGATCACCGCGGGACAGGCCGGATCGGTGTGCAGCACACCGGCCATCGGCTCGTCGGCGAGCAGATCGTCGAAGTCGCGGCCGACCACGCCGACGATCGGCACGCCGGCGTCGAGGTCGTCGTCGTAGACCCGGTTGCCGAAACTCTCCGCGCGCAGGAACACCTTCGGCCGCACCGTCTCCAGGATGTAGGAGACCTCCTTGCGTCCGTAGATGTGCACGATCGGGACGATCACCGTGCCCAGCAGCGCCGCGGCCCAGAACGAGGCGGCCGCCTCCATCCAGTTCGGCAGCTGGAACACCACCACGTCGCCGGGACCGACACCGCGCGCGTGCAGGCCGGCCGCCAGGCGGCGCGCCACCAGCTCCACGTCGCGATAGGTCCCCTGATAGGGCCGGGTGTCGGAGTGCACCTCGAACACGTTGTCCGGCGTGGCCGCGAGACCGGCGGCCAGCAGCTCACCCAGCGTGTCGGAGGTCCACCACCCCTCCGCCACGTACTTCTCGGCCAGTTCTTCGGGGATCGTTCGCATAGAGTAATATTCTCATCACAGTAGAAGCTCAGTATCCAGTTCTGAGAATTGATTCACCGGAACAAATCCGGAGAGGCATTCCGGGCCGGTGAGCGACCGACAACGCGGAGACCGGGAGACACTGCATGGCGGACGTCGAGTTGGAGCTGGACAACGGGCTGGCGGTCATCACCATCGACCGGCCGCAGGCCCGCAACGCCATCGCCCCGACCACCATGGATGAGCTGGAGAAGGCGCTCGACGGCGCGGCCGGCGCGCGGGCACTGGTCCTGCGCGGCGCGGGGGATCGCGCCTTCGTCTCCGGGGGCGACCTCAAGCAGCTGGCCGAGATCCGGACCCTCGCGGGCGCCGAGGAGATGGCCTGGCGGATGCGCCTGATCTGCGACCGCATCGCGGAGTTCCCGGCGCCGGTGATCGCGGCGCTCAACGGGCACGCGCTCGGCGGCGGCGCGGAGTTCGCCGTCGCGGCCGACATCCGGGTCGCGGCCGACGACATCAAGATCGGCTTCAATCAGGCCGCGCTGGCGATCATGCCCGCATGGGGCGGCGCCGAGCGGCTCGCGGCCCTGGTCGGCCGGGGGCGCGCGCTCATGCTGGCCGGCGCGGGCACCATCCTGGAGGCGGCCGAGGCGCAGCGGTTCGGGCTGATCGACCGGGTGTTCCCGCGCGAGTCGTTCGAGGAGGGCTGGCAGGCGCTGGCCCGGTCCCTGGCCACCGAGTCGGCCACCTCGATCAAGCGCGTGGTCGGCGGGGTGCCGCCGGCCGAGGCGGTCGCGGCCTTCGCCCGGCTCTGGGTGGCCGAGGCGCACTGGGCGGCGGCGGATCGGGTCATGAACCGCGGCAAGTGATTTCCCCCGGCGCACGAACGCCGGGTACACAACGGCCGCATCGGCGATCAATGCCGATGCGGCCGTTGCGCTTGTACGACCCGGGAGCGAGTGTGCCCGCCCGGGTCAGCGTGTGGCGCCGAACGGACTCAGGAAATTCGGCAGCGGGAACTGCGCGCCGAAGCTCGCACCCGGAGTCGACCCGGCGTTGTCCGAGCGGGTGCCCGACTCGGCGCCCGTCGTGCTGTTGTCCGAGTTCGTGCCGGGAGCGGTCCGGGAGTTCGTGCCGTTGTTGTCCGAGCTCGTGCCCGGCGCCGAGTTCGAACTCGCGCCGGGTGCACCCGTGCCCGGGCCCATGTTCGAGTCGGCGCCCGGTGTGCTGTCCGAACGCGTGCCCGGTGCGGTGTTCGGATTCGCGCTGTCCGCGCCCGCGCTCGTCCCCGGATCGGAACCGGCGCCGGGATTCGCCGGGTCGGCGGCGGCCTCCGTCGAGGCCAGTGCCAACGCGGCGGCGGTCGCGACGACCGCCAGGGTGGTGCGTGCCATGCCGATGGAGCTCATATGTATTCCTTCCGTGCCCGTCGGAGTGGAAACAGCTCGGATCGAGCTCTGAGCACGTCCGAGTCTGGTGGGCAGCCGGAGGCAGGTCAACCATCTCGGTACGCCTGACGCAGGGTCGAGACCTGCCCTAATCGGCGGCGTCGACCGCCGATGTGGCGCCGGCGCGGGCGTGGAAGAAGCGCGCGGCGAAGATCAGCAGCACCGCGAAGAACAGTGGAATCGCGAAGCCCGCCCGGCGAGTCGTGGCATCCGCCAGCCCGCCGACCACCCCGCCGCCGACCAGCGTGCCCGCGTAGTTGAACAGATTCAGCCGCGCGATCACCGCGTCCAGTCCGCGTCCGCCGGTGAGCTCACCGACCTCGCTGAAACACAACGGCGCGATCACGGGCAATCCGATTCCCGCGATCAGGAATCCGATCAGGGCCGGGATCGGGCCCGGCGCCGCGACCACCACCGCCAGCCCGACCGCGCCGATCAGGGCCGACACCCGCACCACCACGCGCGGCCCGAATCGCCGCACCCACAGGTCGCCGGTGAGCCGGGTGACCAGCGACGCACCCTGATACGCGGCCAGGGCCAGCGCGGCCGTCGCCGACGTCGCCGCCAGATCGTCCTTCAGATACAGCGCCGACCAGTTGCCCACGGCCAGATCGATCGCGAAGACCAGCGCCATCGCCACGCCGAACACCAGATAGGCGCGCAGCGGCAGGATTCCCGCCTTGCCCTGCTCGCCGGGTTCCGATTCGGCCTGCCGGGTGCCGAGCAGCCGCGGCCCGAACCCCTGCCCGGCGACCAGGACGACGAGCGCGGCGGCGGCCAGCGCCGCCCCGAGCGTCACGTGCAACTTCTCGCAGCCGGCCACGAACAGCGCCCCGAGGATCGAACCGGCGCTCCAGGCGCCGTAGAACGACGAGAGCACGATCCGGCCGTACCCGTGCTGGATGAACACCGCCTGCATATTGGTACTGGCGTCGACGATGCCGACCGCCACGCCGTATCCGCCGAGGGCGGCGAACAGCACCCCGGTATTCGGCGACACCGCCGCGCCGAGGCCGGTGACGGCGATGAGGCCCAACCCGATTCGCAACGCCACCCGGCTCGACCACCGCACCGCCAGATGTTCGGCGAGCACACTGCCCACCGCCGCCAGCAGAGAGATCAGCACGACCGCGATCAGGATCAGGGTGTCGGTGAGATGGAACCGATCCTTCTCCTGCGGCAGTTCCGTGAGCACCACCGCGAGGAAGAAACCCTGCAGTGCGAAGGCCATCGAATTGGCCACGCGCGCAGCGCGGAGCGGTGACGATACAGACATGTATTCGGCGGCCATCTGCGCAGCGTAGCCGCCGCCGGGCGGTTCGGTGCGGCGGAGCGGGGGCCGGATCGTTGATAGCCCACTGCTATGCGAGACGCCGAATACGCAGGCGCGGAACGGAGATGGTCACGCCGGGCTAGCGGTTGGGTAACAAAAGGTGCCCGGATCCCCTGAATGGGACTCGGTTGTGCGGCAATCTAGATGTAGCGGACCGGAACGGGACGCGGGTGCACGGGTGTGTGAGGGGCGTGGTCGCGTGAGCACGAAGGAACAGGCCGGGATCGGGCGCACGCAGGTGGCGGTCGCCGCCACCGAGCGCGCTCCGGAACTTCTGAATCTTCCAGCGGTCGAACCGAATCCGCGCGGGCATCGCCCCGGGCAGCGCTGCCGCGAACCCGACTGCGGGGACTGCCGCTGGGACGTGCAGCGGATGAAGTACTGGTTGCGCGGCTGGCTGCTGGCCTGCGGCGCCGACGACGCCGAGGTGGACAAGCCGCTCGGCGCCCAGACCGCAGGATTGTTGTGGCACCGCGAATCTCGATTGTGTGCGATCGAAATACGCAGTGCCCCGGTGTCTTTGGAACAGGCCAGGGAACGCACCACGCGCTTGCGGGCGGTCGGCTGCGAGGAGGTGCTGTGGCTGTGCCCGCCCGGCTACTGGGTGCCGCGCATCCAGGCGATGGCCGTCGACGACTTCGCCCCCGACGGGTGCGGCTACCAGGTGACCGCGGGCCTGCTGGAGCTCACCCACAGCGGCCTGGCCACACCCTCGGCGCGCACGTACACGCTGCGCGAATTCATCGAGGACTGGGTCGCGGGCCGGGTGGCCTGGGGCATTCGCGACGAGGACACAGGAGGTTGGGCCACGGTGACCGATTGGGAGCAGCACACCAGCGCGCAGGCGGCCGTCATCGCGGCGCAGCGCCGGGAGCTGGTGCATCAGCGCACCGCGCTGGCGCTGGCGCGCAGGGCGACCCGTAAGAAGGAACGCCAGCTGGACCGGCTGCAGCGGGATCTCGTGGAGGCCGAGGAGGTGGCGCAGCGGCTGGCCGTCACCCGCCGCCGCCTCGACGACCACAATCGGGTCGACGCGGGCCTGCGCTACGCGATCGAGCGCGAGCGGGTGGCGGTGCGGCACTGGCAGCTGATCACCTGGTTCGCGGTGTTCATCGTCGTCACCTTCCTCATGGCGGCGATGATCCTGGCCCAGCGCTAGCGAGCCGGAACGGGCCGCGCTCCCAGCGCCATCCGTGGCGCAGGGCCAGCGCGGTCACGTCGATCACGTCCAGGTCCGCCTCCTCGCGGTAGCGGCGGAATTCCGCCCAGTCCAGCGGGCCGCGCGCGAGGCGGTTGCGCAGCGGGTGCTCCCGGCGGGGCTCGACGTTGTGGTGCAACAGATCCGGGACGCCGAGCCGGCTGCCGGTGAACACGAGCCAGCCCCAGCCGTGCTCGTGCGCCAGCGACCGGGCGGCGTCGAGCTTCGCGCGGTTGCCGTGAAAGGCCAAGCGGCCCAACGGCACCACATCGATCAGCAGTACCCGCCCGTCGGTCAGCCGGGCGCCGACGGTGGGATGATGCAGCCGTTGCACGTCGTCGAGCCGGTAGCCGACCGCGATCGGCCGCTCGGTGAAGGTGGCCACCGATTCGCTCTCGTCCAGCATCCGCAGCAGACGGGCTTCCAGCGCGGTGTCGAAAGTGGTCTCCCGGCCGAGGGTCTCGGCGAAGACGTGACCGCGCGCGTCGTCGCCGGCGTCGACGGTGCGGATCGGCAGTTCCGGCAGGCCGGCGGCGGTTCCGCCCGGCCATTCGGCCCGGCGCAGCAGCGGAACCAGTTGCCCGGCAATCGGTTCGACCGGCCGCGGCTCGGCCGGATGCCAGCGTCCGCGCTGCTGCCAGCCCGCGATGCGCTGGAACACGAAGCCCGCGATGCGTTTCGCGTCCATCAGCGCGTGCCCGGCCAGCCGCAGCTTGAGATAGGCCAGATCCTGTGCGGCGATATCGCTGTCGGTGACGTAGGTCTCGCCCAGCAGCGTCCGCACCAGCCGCTCGTCGCCCCACCCGACCGGATACCGCCGCGCGAACAACCCCACGTCCGGATGTCCGGTGGCCTGCACCCGCCGCACCATCTGCCCCACCGCGCGGGTGTACAACTGCCGCACCCGATCTCGCGACAGGTCGTACCGCGCGCCGATCATCGTCAGTGTTTCCGGCCGCTCGCCGTCGAGCCCGAGCCGCGCGGTGATCAGCTCGCCGTCGCGCGGCCGCTCCTCGGCCTGTTCGGCGGCCATCACCGCGAGGATCTCGTCGAGTTCCTCCAGGGCGAACGACACCCCGTCGCGCAGATCGTCGAGCAGCCCGGCCGGCACCTTGTCCACTGTCGTCACCGCATCCCTCGCCTTTCGCACGCTCTTTCGAAAGGGTAGGGCCGCAGCGGGCTTCCGGCCGGTAACTCCGGGCGTGTCGGCGGCTCAGTCCAGCGGCGCCGACCACCACCAGTCGAGGCTGTCCTCCAGCGTCGGCAGGATCGACAGGAGCAGGATCCGCTCCCGATCCGGATCGCCGTGGAAGGCCGTGACCGTATAGGTGTACGCGCCGGCGCCGACACCCTGCATCGTGTACGAGGTATAGCCGTGGCCGGACCTGCTGCGCTCGGCGCGGATGTTCGGCGGTAGCCCCGCCAGCACCGCGCGCGCGGCGTCCGGGGTGTCGTAGAGGTAGTAGAGGTACTGGGCGGCGGGCCGGCTGTTCATCGCCCCCGGGCAGTTCGCCGCCACGGTCCAGTCCCCGAAGGACGGCAGGTTGTCGAACTTCTCGTGCCGGTTGCCGGTGTCGAAGGTGCACCAGGCGTCGCGGAATCCGCTGCCGGGCCCGCCGTTCTCGGGCACCATCCGCGGAAAGGTGTTGTGCAGCACCACCGCCGCGCCCGTCGGCCGGACCTGGTCCGTGGTGGTCGCCGGCGCGGTGACACTCGGCGCGAACGACACCGGCGGCACCGTGACCGGCCCGGATCCGGCCTCCGCGCCACGTTGCGCCGAATTCGCCACGGCCACAACGACGGTGGCCACCAGGGCCAGCACCGCCGCCGCGCCGCCGGCGATCAACGCGGCCCGCCGCCGCGGCCGCCGTCCCGCCGCCCGCGCCGGATCGGGCGGCGCGGTCAGCGCGCGCCGCGCCGCCGCCGCGAAATCCCCGCACGACGCGAACCGCTGCCGCGGATCCGCCGCCAGCGCGGTCGCCAGCACCGCATCCATCGCCGCCGGAATCTCCGGCCGCTGGGCGTGCACGGGAACCGGTGCGGCGCCGCGCGAGTCGAGCAACCCCGCCGAATTGCCCACCGGATAGGGCACATTCCCGGTCAGCAGCCGATACAATGTGCACGCCAGCGCGTACTGATCGGCCCGATGATCGACCTCGGCGCCCGCGAGTTGTTCCGGCGACGCGTATGCCAGTGTCGCGGTGAGGTTCCCGCTGCCGGTGAGATGCGTGGTGTCGTCCCGCAGTCGCGCGATCCCGAAATCGGCCAGCAGCACCCGATTCCCGGGCTCGGCCGCGATGAGGATGTTCTCGGGCCGCACATCCCGATGCAGAATCCCTGTGGCATGCGCGTGATCCAGCGCATCGGCGATATCGGCGACGATCCGTACCGCCTCGCCCGCCGGCAGCAGCCGGACATCGAGCGCCCCCGCATCGGTACCGTCCACGTACTGCATCGCGATCCACAACCGGTCGTCCTCGACCCCGCGGTCGTGTACGGCCACGATGTTCGGATGATCCAGCCGGGCCGCCAGATCCGCCTCCCGCTCGAATCGGGCCCGGATCGCCCGGTTCGCCCCCAGGGCCCGATCCAGTACCTTCACCGCCGTGAGCCGGGGCAGCCGGGGATGGCGCGCCAGATAGACCTCACCCATACCGCCGCGTCCCAGCAGCCGCTCGATCGTGAACCCGGCGAAGATCTGCCCCGGTTCCATCACCCCGAACCTCCTGCCCGGCCGCCCGTCCCGTAGGTGGCAGTCCACGCCCCGCATCGTAGGCCGCCCCCACCCACCCGCGCCCGCCTCCCGTCCAACCACCCCGAACTATCACAACCCACACCCACCCCGATCCGGACCGGATCTCAGAGCAGCGCCTCGGCGAGTCGATCGGTGGCGTGCACGAGCCAGTCGGGTTCCCCGTGCCGGCGGCCCCACATCGCTTCCCGGACGGCGCCGGCCTGGGTCCAGCGGCGCGCGTGTTCGGGGTCCAGTCCGGCCGCGGCGCAATAGATGCCGAGGAAGCGAAGGATGTCCGGCCGCATCTCCGAGGACAGCAGGACCTCGCCGAAGCGGGGACTGCGGATCACGTTGAGGGCGTCGTGCGCCGGATCCCCGACCAGGGTCGCCGGGTCGATCGCGAGCCACGGTTCGCGATCGGCGGCGAGGATGTTGGCGTCGTGCAGATCGCCGTGGACGAGGATGTCGGGCTGGCCGGGGCCGAGCTCGCGCAGGGTGGCGACGGCGGCGTCGAGCACCACGCGCGGCACCGGGTCACCGAAAGCGGTTGCGGTGGAGAGTATCTCGTGTTCCCATCGATCCACCTTCGCGGCCAGGCGCGGCAGTCCCGGTGGGGCGGCGACGGCCAGGCGGCGGGACAGCCCGCCCTGGATCGTCAGGGCCTCCTCGTGGTCGGTGACGGTGGCGAGGGTGTGCTGCGAAACCCGTTCCAGCAGCATCGCGAAATTGTCGTCGTCCCGCGCGAACAGCCGGACCGCGCCGTTGCCCGCCCAGGTCACGTAGGCGTCCGGATCGTGGACGTTGCCCGGATGCGGGAACGACACCTTGACCACCGCCGGTGGCAGGTCCGGATTCCGCACCGGCACCACGATTCCGACCCGGCCGTACATCACGGGGCCGGTGGGTGTGCACGACCAGCGTTGCAGCAGTTCGTCCAGCAGGCCCGGCAGGGTCGCGGTCCACGCGAGCCCGCGTTCGCCCGCGTTGGCGGACTTGATGCGGATGAACTCCGCCGGGATCTCGATCACGAGACGACCCTACGCACGCGGGATCACCGCGGAAACACAGGATTTCGCCACGTCACCGTCACATCGGCCCATTACCGTGGTCCGCATGGGTATCCCGCACCTGGTCCTGCTGCACGGGCAGCCGGGTAGTCGCGCGGACTGGGACGGCGTGCTCACCTGCCTGCCCGCGTCCGTGCCCGCGGTGGCGTGGGACCGGCCGGGCTACGGCGACAACCGCGCGCCGGTCACCGGCCTGGCGGGCAATGCCGAGTGGGTCGCGGATCGGCTGGCGCGCGCCGAGATCCGGGACGCGGTTCTGGTCGGGCACTCCTACGGCGGCGGGGTCGCGCTGGCCGCGGCCGCCGCGGCGCCCGATCGGGTGCGCGGTCTGGTGCTGATCGCGGGCGTCGGCCCGGGATGTGTGTCCCGTTGGGACGAACTGCTGGCCGCACCGGTCGCCGGCCCGGTGCTGGCGATGACCGCCTGGGCGCTGCTGCCCTGGGCGGCCCGGCGGCTGGCCGGGCACGCGGCCGCCCCGGACCACGCGTCGGTGCGGGTGCTCGCCGGCATCCGGCACGAGCACGGTCCGGTGTGGCGCAGCTTCCTCACCGAACAGCGGGAACTGCTGCGCGGGTTCGACCCCTGGATCGACCGCGTCGCGGACCTGGGACTCCCGGTGTCGATCATCGCCGACCCGGCCGATAAGGTCGTCCCGATCGCCACCGCCCACGCGTTGCAGAACCGCCTCCCGGGCTCACGGCTCGAGTCGGTCCGGGCCGGTGGCCACCAGATACCGCGACGGATACCGGATGCCATTGCACACCGATTGGGTGAATTCGCCGGTTCGCTGGGCTGACCGGATGTCCGGCGCCGCCCGCGACCGCGTCCGGCGCTATCTGCGGGCCGAACATCGGCCCGTACCCTCGCACATCCCGCTGGATCCCGGCCACCACCCGGCCCGCCGGGTGGCCGACGAGGTGCGCTGGTCGTTCGCCGCACCCCGCTACTGGCTGGAGGGCGTCGCCGCCAATCTGGTGCTGTCGCTGCTGTATCTGCTGGTCTCGCCGCTGGCACACCCGCACCGGCAGTTCGGCTGGGTGGTGCTGGTCGGCACCTATTTCGCCACGTTCATCCTGGCCGACGTCACCACCACCAACATCCTCGGCCTGGACGCGCCCCGGGTCCGGGCGGGCCTGGCCGCGGGCCTGCCGGTGCGCAGCATCCTGCTCACCAAGAACCTCGCGCTGCTGATCATCGTCGGCCTGCCGCTGCTGGCCCTGACCGCCGTGCTCGCGCACTCGTTACCGCCGACCCGGCTGGTCGGCACCCTGTTCACGGTGCTGCTGCCGCTGTTGTGCTGGCTCGGCGTCGGCAACCTGATCTCGGTGCTGCTGCCGGTGGAGACGCGCTCGCTGGTCCATCGCTGGCGGGCCCGCCGCAGCCGCGAGACCTGGCTGTGGCTGGGCCATCTGGCACTGCCCTACGCGCTGTACTACCTGGTCGCCCCGATCGACGGGATCCAGCACGATCCGCTGCTGCGGCTGCTGCCGCATATCGATCGAAATCTGCGCTTCGTCCTGAATACCGGTGTGGGACTGAGCGTCTGGCTGCTCGGCACGCTGGGCGCCCTGCTGATCGTCCGGTATCGCGGACTGCGCGGCTACTAGCCCGGCCGGCGGTCAGGGCAGCGCGATGACCGGTCGCGGACCGGTGCGCCGCCGATTCGGCGGCAGCAGAACGACTTCCAGCGCGGTCGCGCACGCGGCGGCCTGTTCCGCGAACCAGCCCAGCCGCTCGCCGGTGATCACCTCCGGCGACGAGCGCAGCGCCAGCGCGAAGCGGGCGTGATCGTCGGCGTCCAGGACCGGGACCGCGACCGTGCGCACCCCCGAGGCGGATTCCCCGTCGTTGAGGGCGTATCCGGCGGCGCGGACCCGGATCAACTCCTCGCGCAACGCCTGTGGATCGGTGATCGTGCGGTCGGTCTGCGGTGTCAGCGGCGTGCCGATCTCCCGGTCCGCCGCGTCCGACCAGGCGAGCAGCACCTTGCCCAGCGCCGTCGAATGCAGCGGCCGGCGCAGCGCGCGACCATGGTCGTTCGCCAGCGAGCTGCCGACCAGGATCACCGCGCGCGCACCGACCCGCACGGCCAGGTCCGCGGTGACGCCGGTGCGCTGCGACAGCGCCGCGAGTTCCGGTTCGGCGCGATGCAGGCCGCGGCGGTGGTAGGCGGCCCGGCCGAGTTCGGCCATGGTCGGGCCGAGGCCGTAGCGGGCGGTGTCGCGGTCCTGTTCCAGGAAGCCGGTCGCGGTCATGGCCTGCAACAGGCGGTGGGTCGTCGACAGCGGCAGGTCGGTGCGGCGCGCCAGATCCGACGCGGACAGATCCTGCGGGCTGTCGCCGAAACAGTGCAGCAGCGCCAGAGTCCGATGGACCGCCTGCGCGCCGTCCCGTGGTTTCGCCGAATCTCCGCTCACCCCACCGAGTCTCCCATAATGTGGAAGCAATCGATCTGGTTCTGCGACTTATAATCTCGCTGATTCCATAATATGGACTACCCGGGTGCCGTCGGGCAGCATTGGGCGCCGAGCGGTCCGCCCCGGCGGATTCCGGAGCGGGCCGCACTCGCTTCCGCTCGTCCCGTTCGATTCCGCCTCCGGAGGTACCGCGATGTCCGCTCCCGTCCCGCCCGAGACGCTGGACACGCTGTGGTTCACCCGGTGTCCGGTGCCGACGGCCACCGGTATCGCGGCCGATCGGGGTTGGCTCGCCGCCGAATTCGCGGCCGACGGGCTCGCGGTGCGCTCGCTGCAGGACGCGGGTCCCGGCGTGCTGCGCGACAGTCACTACACCCACGCGCTCACCGGCCTGTTCCGCGAGGGCGGCAACGTGCCGGCGCTGTGGGCGCGCGCCGGCGGCGAGCCGACCCGGCTGATCGGGCTGACCTGGATCGAGGAACGCCAGGCCGTCCTGGTCCGCCGCGGCCACGACCTCACCGCGCCCGCACAACTGGCCGGCCTGCGGGTCGCGATCCCGCGCCGGCCGATCGCCATCGACTTCTGGCGGGCCATGGCCCTGGCCGGATTCGCCGGTGCGCTCGCCGCCGCCGGGCGCACCCTCGGCGACGTGCGGCCGGTGGACATCGACGCCGCGCCCGGCGCCGACCAGTGGGTCGCCGAACTCGAGGCGTTGCGCGACGGCCGGGTGGACGCGGTGTACGTGAAGGGCGCGCTGGCCGTCGAGGCGGCCGCCCGCCACGACGCGGTGGTCGCCCTCGATCTGGATTCGTTCCCGGACAAGGGTATTCGCATCAACAACGGCACGCCGCGACCGGTCACCGTGCATCAGCGGCTGCTCGACGAGCATCCGGGGATCGTGAGCCGATTCCTCGCGGTGCTGCTGGAAGCGGCCGACTGGGCCGCCGCCAACCCGGCCGACGTGCCGCGCATCCTGGCCGCCGAGACCGGGGCCGGCGCCGCCGGTGTCGCGGGCGCCTATGCCTGGACCGGCCACCCCGACCTGCGCCTGGATCTGTCCGGGCAGCGCCTGGAACTGCTTGCCCGCCAAGAACATTTCCTGCGCGGCCACGGCTTCCTCGCCGCGCCGGTCGACGTCGCCGCATGGGCCGACCCGGCACCGCTGGCGGCCGCCACCGCCCTCGTCTCGGCCCGCGCCGGCCGCCGTCTCGTCCCCACCGAAGTTCGGAGTTCCCGATGACCGTCACCCGTGTCCTGGCCCTGGCGGCCGCCGTCGCCCTCACCGCCGTGGTGTCCGCCTGCTCGTCCACCGGCTCGGACGGCGCGAAATCCGCGACGGGAACCGTCACGGTCCGCATTCCCGATCCCGGCAACTCCGGCGCGCTGGCCCTCGGCAAGAAGGACGGCAGCCTGGACGCCGCGCTGGCGAAGGTCGGTGCGAAGGTGCAGTGGACCGGCAGCGCCGGCCCGTTCGCCCCGGCCGCACAGGAATTGGACAACAACGAACTCGACCTCGCCGAGGGCTCGATCACCTCGGCGGTCGCGGCCCTGGCGCAGAAGGCGGGCTTCGGCTTGTTCGCCGCGGTCGCACCCGACGCCGTCGGGGAAGGCATCCTGGTCAAGGACTCGTCGCCGATCAAGTCGGTCGCGGACCTGGCCGGCAGGAAGGTCGTGGTGTGGCACGGCGGGTCCAGCGAATATCTGCTGCTGCGGGCGCTGGCCCGCAACAACGTCCCGGCCGACGCGGTGACGCGGGTGTACCTGCAACCCGGTCAGAGTGCGGCGGTGCTGCACTCCGGTCAGGTCGACGCGTGGGCCACCTGGGCCACCTACTCGGTCTCCGAACGCGCCAACGCCGGTGAACATTTCCTGGTGAACGGCGGCGACATCGGTTCGCAGAACTACGCGGTGTGGGCGGCGCGCAACGAATTCGTGCAGCAGCATCCGGCCGTGGTGAAGGCGTTCTACGACTATCTGCACCAGGCCGAACAGCAGCAGGCCGCGCATCCGGAGAACTACCTCAACGTGTTCCACACCTCGGGCCCGGACGCCTTCGAGGGCCGGCAGCGGGATCTGGAGATCGAATTCCTGAAGGCGGGCAAGCCGACCTCGGCGATCACCACCACGGACAAGGCGGCCTTCGCGGAGGTGTCGAAATTCTTCGCCGATCAGAAGGTGCTCGACGGCGCCTTCGACGTCGAACCGCATCTGGTCGACGTCGGCGCGCTGGCGGACCGATGACCGCGGTGGTGGGCCGGACGGGTGCCGACGCGGTGGCGGCTCCCGCGGCGGCGGAATCGGGTGGCTCCCTGATCACCCCGCGGGTCCGGGTGCCCCGGCCGCGGCCGCGCGGGGTGGCGTTCGTGCTGCGCGCGCTGGGCCCGCTGGTGATCCTCGCGGTCTGGTGGATCGCGTCGGCCACCGGCCTGCTCACCCCGGATCTGCTGGCCTCACCGCCGGAGGTGCTGCGTGCGGCCGGAAAGCTCTGGGACAGTGGGCAATTGACGGACGCGCTGGCGGTGTCGCTGAGCCGCGCCGGAACGGGACTGTGCTTCGGCGTGCTCACCGGGCTCGTGCTCGGCGTGCTGACCGGTTCCTGGCGGCTGGGTGAGGACCTGCTCGATTCGGCGGTACAGACGCTGCGAGCGCTGCCGTTCCTGTCGCTGGTGCCGCTGTTCATGGTGTGGTTCGGCATCGGCGAGTCGGCGCGGATCATCCTGATCGCGGTGGCCACCACCTTCCCGATGTACGTGTCGACCTTCGGCGCGGTCCGCACCACGGACCCGAAACTGCTGGAGGCGGCCCGCACCTTCGGCCTGAGCCGGCTCGCCGTGGTGGGCCGGATCGTGCTGCCAGGCGCCCTCCCGGCGCTGCTGTCCGGGCTGCGCCTGTCGACGACCCTCAGCGTGATCGCGCTGATCGCCGCCGAGGAGATCAATTCCACTGCGGGACTGGGTTATCTGATGGCGCAGGCGCAGAACTTCTCCCGCACCGACATCCTGTCGGTGATCATCCTGATCTACGGCCTGCTCGGTCTGCTCGCGGATATCGTCATCCGCGCGCTGGAACGGGTCCTGATGCCGTGGCGTACCCCGGGAGTGGCCCGATGAGCCTGTCCGGCACCGCGATTGCGCTGACGAACCTGACCCGCGCCTTCGGCGACCGCCGAGTCCTCGACGGCATCGGCCTCACCGTGCGCCGCGGCGAATTCCTGGCCCTGCTGGGCGCCAGCGGTTCCGGCAAGACCACGCTGCTGCGCATCCTCGCCGGACTCGACCGGCCCGACGCCGGCACGGTTCTCGTCCCGCGCGCCCGCACCGTCGTCTTCCAGGAACCACGCCTGATCCCGTCGCAGCGGGTGCTCGGCAACGTCACGATCGGGCTACCGCGCGGCGCGGCGACCCGCGAGACGGCACAGGCCGCGCTGGCGGAGGTCGGACTCGCCGACCACGCCCGCGCCTGGCCCGCCACCCTCTCCGGCGGCGAGGCGCAACGCGTCGCCCTGGCCCGTGCCCTGGTCCGCGAGCCCGAATTGCTGTTGCTGGACGAACCTTTCGCCGCCCTCGACGCCCTGACCCGCCTGCGGATGCAGGACCTGGTCGCCGACCTGTGTGCCCGCCACCACCCCGCGGTCCTCCTGGTCACCCACGACGTCGACGAGGCGATCCGCCTGGCCGACCGGGTCGCGGTCCTGCGCGACGGCCACCTGGTCACCGACGAACCGGTGACCGTCACCCGCCCCCGCGACCCGGGCGACCCGGACTTCACGGCATTACGCCGCCGCCTCTTGGCCGACCTCGGCGTCACGGGAGTCCCGGCGTGAGCGATCAGGGGCCGGAGCCTCGCCACGGAGGCCTCCCGCTCACGCCGCATGGCTACAGCGCGAGCGCGGCGGCGGGTCTGCTCGACGATGCGCGCGCGAGGCAATCGGAGTTGGTCCGCTTGCGGCGGGAGCTGCACGCCGAACCCGAAGTGGGACGGCACCTTCCGCGGACGCAGGAGAAGGTGCTGCGCGCGCTCGACGGTCTCGGGCTGGAGGTGCGCACCGGTACCGCGCTGACCTCGGTGGTGGCGGTGGTGCGCGGAACCGGTTCCGCCGCACCGGTTCTGCTGCGCGCCGACCTGGACGCGCTGCCGATGACGGAGCGCACCGGACTGGACTACGCCTCGCGGATCCCCGGTGCCGCGCACGCCTGCGGCCACGATCTGCACACCGCGATCCTGGTCGGGACGGCCGGGCTGCTCGCGGCCCGGCGCGATCGGCTCGCTGGTGACGTGATCCTGATGTTCCAGCCCGGCGAGGAGGGCCACGACGGCGCCGCCCTGATGCTGGCCGAGGGATTACTCGAGGTGGCCGGAACCCGGCCCGCCACCGCCTACGCCCTGCATGTGGGAGCGGCCACACCGGCAGGCGTGTTCGGCCATCGTGCCGGACCCGTGCTGGCGGCGTCGGGCACCCTCGCGGTGACCTTCCACGGCGCGGGTGGGCACGGCGCGGCACCACATCTGGCCCGCGATCCGATTCCGGCGCTGGGTGCCGCGATCGGTGCGCTGCAATCCCTGGTCACCCGCCGATTCGACGCGCAGGACCCGGTGGTGCTCTCGATCGGCGCGGTGCACGCGGGTACGGCGGCCAACATCGTGCCGGAGACGGCCACGCTGACGGCGACCACCCGGGCGTTCAGCGCCGCGACCCACACTCGGCTCGCCGCGGCCGCGACCGAGGTCTGCCACGGCATCGCCGCGGCCCACGGCGTCACCGCCACCGTCGAGGTGACCGACGGCTATCCGGTCACCGTCAACGATCCGGCCCGGACCGCCGTCGCGACCGAGGTGCTCACGGAGCTGTTCGGCCCCGACCGGGTGCGGCCGACGCCGCAGCCGGGCATGTTCTCCGACGACATCGGCCGGGTGCTCGCCGAGGTGCCCGGCGCGATGCTGACCCTCGGCGCCTGTCCACCCGGCACGGACCCCGCGCACGCCCCCGGAAATCATTCGCCCCGAGCGATTTTCGACGATTCGGTGCTCGCGGACGGCGTGTCCGCACTCACCGGGCTCGCGTTGCGCGCCACCGGATCGGCATGACCGGCCACCGGAATCCACCCGCCTCGCAAAGGATTCGACTCCCATGACCCATATCGTGCTGCCCGCCGCGGCCGATGCGCCGCCGCCGGCCCGGCTGCCGGCCCATCTCACCGATCTGCGTCCGGCGCCGGAATCTCCCGCGCTCGCACTGGCCCGAGCCGCCGATCTCGCGGGCTTGGCCGGCGTGCTGGTGCCGTTCGACCCCCAGGGCCCCGAATCGATCGTCACCGCGGCGGCACTGCTGCGGGCGACCCGATACGTCCAGGTCGTCGCCGGAATCCACAGCGGCGCAACCACATCGCAGTACGCGGCGAAGTTGTCGGCCTCGTTGCAGCGCTTCTCCGGCGGCCGGTTCGGCTGGCACCTCGAGGCGGACGATCCGGACCGCGAGCGGTTCGTGGCGGTGGCGCGCGAATTCTGGCATTCCCCAGAGGGTTTGCCGAAGCCGTTGTCCGACAACCCGTTTCCGGCGGTGTACGTCGGCGGGATCGACGGCCGGGGTACACCCGGCTTCGTCGAGGTCGGATCCGATCCGGGCGAGGTGTACCGGCTGGGGGAGAAGGAGTCCGCACATGTCGGTTGACATCTATTGGCGCATCGCGATGGAGGGCGACCAGACCTCGTTGCGGCGGCCCGGCAGCAGCCGGGGCGGGTTCGCCCCGCACCTGCCCGACGCGCTGGCGCCGGGCCGGCGCGGCGCCGGCTGGGACGGGTTCACCCACGCCGACTACATGGCGGAGGTGATCCGGTCCGCGGAGGATTCCGGATTCGTCGGCGGGCTGCTGCCGTCGTTCCCGCACACCGACGATCCGTGGGCGGCCGCGGCCACCCTGGCGGCCGAAACCCGCAGCTGGCGTTTCATGGTCGCGTTCCAGCCCGGATTCCTGCATCCGGTGCAGGCGGCCCGGATGAGCGCCACCTTGCAGCGCGCGACCGGCGGCCGGCTGGTCTACAACATCATCTCCGGCGGCGGTGGACCCGCGCAGCTGTGGTGGGGCGACACCACCGCGCACGACGACCGGTACGCGCGCACCTCGGAATTCCTCGACGTCCTGAAGGGGGTGTGGCACGGCGACGGCGGCTTCCGGCACGACGGCCGGTTCTACCGGGTCGACGACGGTGGCCTGCCGGAACTGCTCGCCGGACAACCCTTTCCGGAGATCTACTTCTCCGGCTCGTCCCCCGCCGCGATCGACGCCGCCGGCCGGCACGCCGACCACTACCTGTCGTGGCTGGAACCGTTCGAGGCGCTGGCCGCGAAATTCGACGCGGTGCGGGCGAACAGCCCCCGGCCGCCGAAATTCGCCGTGCGCGTGGACGTCCTGGCCCGCGAGACCGCGGACGAGGCCTGGGAGGAGATCCGGCTCGGCTGGGCCGCCGCACCGGAAATCGAACGCGCGGAAGGTGATTCGGTCGGCTGGCGGCGCAGCCAGGATTTCGCCGTGGGAACCGACCCCGCCGATCATCGGGCACTCGAGGTGCAGCCCAACGTGTGGGGCGGGTTCCATCGGCTGCGCCCCGGACCGGCTTTCGGCCTGGTCGGTTCCTACCGTGAGGTCGCCGCTCGGCTCGACGAACTGATCGATCTGGGGGTGGGCGCGTTCATCCTGGCCGGCGTCCCGCACCTGGAGGAGGCCCGCCGGGTGGGCCGCCACGTTCTGCCCCTGTTGAAAGACCGCACCGGAAAGGTGAATTCGCGATGACCATCCGCATCGGCTACTTCCCGCAGAACAACACCCTGTGGGTGCTGCGGCACCTCGGCATCCTCGAACGGACGCTGCCCGATCTCGAATGGGTGGATCTGCGCACGCTGGACAACCCGCGGGTCGACCCCACCGCCGGGCTGCCCTCCGGACACGGTGACCATCTGTTCGACGGGGGCTACGACGTCATCGGAACCGGATCCACACCGCCGGTCACCGCGCAGGCGAAGGGCCACGACGTCGTCTACCTCGCCGTCTCCGGGCCGCGAGTGGAGAACGGCCGCTTGGTCGTCCACGCCGACTCCGATATCCACGAGCCCGCCGATCTGCGCGGTAAGCGGGTCGCGCTCGGCCACGGGTCCTGGCAGACCACCCTGTTGCTGCTGGCGCTGGAGAAGGCCGGGCTGGGCTGGGGCGATATCGTCCCCGTCGACGCGTATGCCGATGCGGCGCAGCGCTTCCTGGCCCGGGACGTGGACGCCTGGGTCGGGTCCTATCCGTTCCTGACCCGGGTCGAGCAGCAGGCACAGCTGCGCGAGGTGATCCCGACCGACGGGTTGTTCAGCCATCGCTCGCTGTGGTTCACCGGCCGCGCGTTCGCCACCGAGCACCGGGCCGAGGTGGCCGCGATCGTCGCGGCGCTGCAGGCCGCCGACGAGTGGACGCGGGACCACCCGGCCGAGGCCGCCGCGTTGTTCGCCGCCGACGACGGCCGTCCGGCGGCGGAGTGGGAGCATGCCCTGCGCACCCGCCCGTGGGGCCTGCTGCCGGTCGAGGCGGATTTCGTTGCCGAGCAGCAGCACGCCGCCGACCTGTTCTTCGCCAACGGGCTGATCCGGCAGCGGATCCGGGTCGCCGACGCGGTGCTGCCGGAGATCGGCGACGTGGTCCGGGCGGCGGCGAACCGCTGACCCGCGCCGGGCGGCGGTCACCCGGCCGTGGCGGCGATCTCCACCGCCACGACCGTGAATCCGACGCCGCGGCGGCCGGAGATCTCGTGCAGGACACCCAGTGCCGTCGCCCGGTCGCAATGCCGTTGTGCCATCACGACTCCCACCGCCCGCTCGATCGGCGATCCCGACCGCAGCGCGCTGCGCACCTGCGCCGCGGCGGTGACCTGCCGCTGATGTTCCACCATCGCATCCAGCATGAGACTCACGTCCGTTCGACAATGCCGACTGTCAGAAGCGACTGTCCGGTCAGGGTTGTCGGATACCCATTCGGTCGCCGCCCCGAACTCGATCAGGTGAGCGGCACCAGCCGGCTGCGCTGGGCCAGCGGCGTGGCCGCGATCACGCCGGCGATCAACTGCCGCATCCGATCCGCGGACGGTCCGTACAGATACAGGGCGGTCTCGGTGGGGCCCTGCCAGTACGACACGTAGTCGCCCTCCTCGCCGAGCGAGCGATCGATCGAGTCGATCAGCTCGTTCGGGTCGGCGTTCTCGTACACCTCCGTGGGCAGCTCGGTGCCGTTGAGGTACAGGCCCAGACCCTCGGTGACGCCGAACGGCACCGGATCGCCGCCGTCCACGGTGGTGTACGAACCGCGCGGCGCGCCCACGGAATTCAGGAATTCGACGACGGTGCCGACCACCCGGTCGGGCGAATCCGCCACCTCCACCTCGATATCGCAGGACAGCGGTTCCCCGTCCGCGCCGAGAGCGGTTCCGCCGCCGTCGATTTCGGTTCCCGGATGCAACTTGTCGAGGACCACCTGCAACGAGTCCTCCAGGTCGTGGCGGTGCATCGGCTGTTGCCGGTAGGCGAGATGGATTCGCAGATGATGTGACACGCTGCGATCGTAGGACTACCGCCGATCGCCGGCGGGCCGGGGTGTCGCGGTGGCGCAGAACATGTTCGGCGCCTCACACGCCGAGCAGATCCAGACTGCCGTGCCGGGCGACCGCGGCGGAGAGCCGGCCGGTGAGGCGTTCGACGATCGGGCGTGCGACCGCACGGGTGATACCCCACAGATACATGCCGTAGGGCAGATAGGCGCGGTAGAGCCACCACGCGCGCTCGCGGTCCGGCGGGGTGACCCCGTGTGCGGCGAGCCGATCCAGATAGTGGTCGAGCAGGTCGCGTTCGGTGGCGGCGAGGTCGTCCGGATCGAGCACGGTCGCCAGATGGTAGCCGACATCGAGTGCCCAGATACCGCGCTGCACCACCTGCCAGTCGATCAGCCCGGGGCTGCCGTCGGCGAGTTCGTAGATGTTGCCGGTGTGCAGATCGCCATGCACCAGGCAGGACGGATGTTCGGCGCGCCGGGCATCCATGGCCGCCATCGCCGCGAGCAGGCGGTCGGCCCGCCGGACCGGCTCCGGGATGTCGCCGGTGCGGCCGTCGTCCAGCAGTTGTTGCAGCGTCTCGGCGGGCAGTACCCGGGACAGTCCGGCCAGGCGGGCCGGGAAGTGTTGCTGGAGGTCGGCTTTCGAGTCCTCCCAGGTCGCGGCGTGCAGGGCCGCGAGCTGGTCCAGGGTGCCGGTGGCCTGTTCGGCGCTGTAGCCGAGCAGCGGATCCAGGAACCGCGCGCCCGCGGCCACCAGATCGTGCATCAGGACCAGCGCGTGCCCGCTGTCCGGATCCACCGCGGCGTGGACGCACGGCGGGGTCCGGATCGGGAGCTGCCCGGCGGCGAACAGATAGAAGTCCGCCTCGGCGCGGGTGGTACGGCCGCGGGTGGCCGGATCGAAATACCCCTTGGCGCACAACGCCGGTGGGGCGGTGGTGGGCTCGCGGTACTCGACCCGGAAGCGCACCTTGGTGGCGACCGTGCGCAGCCGCTCGGTCACCTCGGTACGCACCGGGACCGCGTCCGGAAACCGTTGCGCCAGTACGGGTGTGAGCCACTGCGGGGACAGCACCACATCCTCGTCGTACGGCGCGACGCCGCCGGTGTCGTTCATCGTAGATCCTCCGGATCGGGCAGGCCGAGCATTCGGCAGACGTGCGGAATATAGGGACCGCGCCGCGATTTCACCGAGGGCAGGCGCAGCGAGCGGCCGGTGTGCAGACTCAGCAGGCCCGCCTTCAGGCCCGCGAACACCTCGTGCCAGCGCAGGTTGTCGGCCCGCAGGCCGGTCAGTTCCTGCCAGCGGTCGATGGTCTCGGCACGGGTGCCCAGGCCCGGCAGGCGAGCGACATCCTGTGCGGTGCTGTGCATCTCGTCGAACAACAGCCACCAGGCCAGGTCGGCGACCGGATCGGCCAGCGCGGCCTGTTCCCAGTCCATGACGCCGACGACCCCGAAGTCGTTGTCGAACATGATGTTCCCGATCCGGGCGTCGCCCCAGGACAATCCGGGGGCGGAGGTGGCCGGCCGATTGTCGGACAGCCAATCGAGCAGCGTGCGGACCGTGCCCGGAACCTCGTCGCCGAGCGCCCATTCCACGTAGCGCCGCCAGTAGGCCAGCTGCTGTTCGTCACCGGCAGGGCCGTGTTCGGGCCGGTCGACGAACGGCACCGCGGCGGCGGGCACCCGGGTGACCGCGGCCAACTGCGCGACGGCGTTCTCCCACAGCGTTCTCCGCTGTTCGGCGGTGGCCTCGGTCAGCCAGCCCTCGCGGTTGTAGACCGGCATGCTGACCGGAACCCGGCCGTTCATCCGGCGCATCAGGTAGAACGGGCGGCCGAGGAGTTCGGGATCCTCCTCGAACCACAGCGCCTCGGGCACCCGGACGCCACCGTGCTCGCGCAACGCGACCAGGATGTCGTACTGAATCCGGAACTTCGGATCGAAGAACATCTGATACTGGGGTGCGGGTGCGATCCGCAGCACGAACTCGTCGACCGAGGAGGCCGAGCGAACCCGGATCAGGATGGTCTCGTTGGAGATTCCCGCGCCGCGCGGGTAGTCGAGGTCCTCGATCTCGACGGACGGGACCGCCAGCCGGGCGGCCAGCCACGGTCGTAGGACGGTCGCGGTGATGTCGAGGTCGCGACCCTTGGAGAAGACAGGCGCCTGCTTCATTGCTCTCGCCTTTCTGGATCATCGTGCCACCTGAGGGTAGAACAGGGTTCTGATCTTCGGGCCGGAATCGAATATCTCATGATCAAAGTAGAACGTTGTTCCCAAACGGCGAGAGTCTTGTTACGCTCACGAAGCGTGAACGGATCGGATGCCGCATCGCGACGCCGGGGGGCGTGAATCGAAAAGTCATGCGATGCAAGGCAATCCGAGCTAGCCGAGGAGGCTGCATGGAACAGGGCGCGTTCGACGGAGTACGCGTCGTCGAGTTGGCGCAATGGGTGTTCGTACCGGTAGCCGGTGCGTTGCTGTCCGACTGGGGCGCCGACGTGATCAGGATCGAGCGACTCGACGGCGACCCGTATCGCGGGCTGGCCACCCAGGGCATCGGCACCGATCGCGGTGGGCCGAATCTGTCGGTGGCACTGGCGAATCGGGGCAAGCGGTCGGTGGCGGTGGATCTGCGCGACGCGGCCGGCCGGACCGTGCTGGACGAACTGCTGGCGACCGCCGACGTGCTGCTGACCAGCCTGCGCCCCGGCGCACTGGCCCGGCTGGGCCTGGATCAGCAGACGCTGCGGGAACGCTATCCGCGCCTGATCTACGCCCGCGGGAACGGTTTCGGGGTCCGCGGGCCGGATGCCGACCAGCCCGGCTACGACAGTTCCGCGTTCTGGTCCCGCGGCGGCCTCGCCTATCTGCTCACCCCCGGCGAGCGGGACTACCCGATCTCGCAGCGCGGCGCGATGGGCGATCGCAACGGGGCGGTGGCCCTGGCGTTCGGTATCGCCTCGGCGCTGCTGAAACGGACCCGCACCGGCGTCGGCTCGGTGGTCGACGTGTCGCTGCTCGGGATCGCGCTGTCGACGCTGTCGTCGGATCTACTCGTGGCACTCAACGGCACCGCGCCCGAGCCCACCGGCGGCCGTGGGCCACAGGTCAATCCGCTCACCGCCACCTATCGCACCTCCGACGGCCGGCACATCCAGCTGATGTTCCTGCAGGGGGACCGCTACTGGGGTGAGTTCTGCCGGCTGATCGATCGCCCGGAGCTGATCACCGACGAGCGCTTCGCCGATCTGGCCGCGCGCCGCACCCACAGCGCGGCCTGTATCGCCGAACTCGACGCCGAATTCGCCCGGCGCGGCTTCGCCGACTGGAAGCAGCTGCTGTCGAAGCTGGACGCCCCCTGGGCGCCGGTGCAGTCCATGGCCGAGATCGTCACCGATCCCCAGGTGGTCGCCAACGGGTATGTCGGCGAGGTCGAACTCGAGGACGGCCGCACCTACCGATTCCCCAGGGTCCCGGTGCAATTCGACGAACAGCCGCCGGAACTGCGCCGCGCCCCGGAACACGGCGAGCACACCGAGAGCGTGCTGCTGGAACTCGGCTACGACTGGGACCGGATCACCGCCCTGAAGTCCGCGGGGGTGGTTCCGTGACCGGCCGTCCACTCCCGCAACCGGATGCGCAGTCGGCCCTGTACTGGCGCGCCGCCGCGGAAGGCCGCCTCACCGTGGCCCGCTGTGCCCGCTGCGAGCACTACACCGTCCCGCCCGACGTGGTCTGCCCGCACTGCGGTTCCGGCACACCGGATTTCACCTTCACCCCGGTCAGCGGCCACGGCACGGTCCGCTCCTGGACCGTGGTGCGGCAGTCCTTCCTGCCCGGCTTCGACGCCGACCTGCCGTACGTCCTCGTCGATGTGGAACTGGCCGAGCAGTCCGAACTGCGCCTGATCGGCCGGCTGCTGGACGGCCCGGACGCACCCCTGCGCCTCGGCGCCCCGGTGCGGGTCGCCTTCGAACACCTCGCGGCCGAAATCGCCGTTCCCGCATTCGAGTTGGCGTCATGACCGGCCGGTTCCCCGCTCGCGACCGGGTGGCGGTCGTCGGCTACGCGCACAGTCCGGTACGGCGGCAGGCGGATCGGCCGCTCGGCGCGCTGGCCGTCGAGACGGCCCGGCAGGCGATCGCCGATGCCGGTCTGGCGGTCGGACAGGTCGACGGCTTCGTCGGTTCGGCGCTGCTGCCCAGTGCCGGTGACCATGCCAAGCAGGACGGCGTGAGCATCGTGTCGCCGAACTGGCTGGCCCAGCACCTCGGCGTCGACCCGCGCTACGCGGCCGGATTCGACGGGATCGGGCAGCTCACCGGTTCGGTGGCCATGGCGGTCAACGCGATCGCCGCCGGCGCCGCGGATTACGTTGTGCTGCACCGCGCTCTGCACAATCCCGGCGGCCGCTACCACGGCAACCCGCTGCGCGAGGCGGGCGGCGCGCAGCAGTGGACCGTGCCGCAGGGCTTCTTCGGGCCGCTGGCCACGATCGCGTTGCCGTACAACGAATATCTGCAGCGCTACGGCGCGAAGCGCGAGTCGATGGCGGCGGTGGTGACCGAGGCCCGCAAGAACGGGTCGCGGCTGCCCTGGTCCTATTGGGCCGGAAAACCGTTGCGCACCGAGGAATACCTGGCCGCGCCGCAGCTGTTCGACCCGGTCTGCACATTCGACTGCGATATCCCGGTCGACGGCGTCGCGGCCTTCGTGCTCACCTCCGCCGAGCGGGCCGCGGATCTGCCGCACCGGCCGGTGTACGTGTCCGGCTACGCCTCCGGCGCGCCGACCCGGCGGCGACTGCCGCAGCACTGGCCGCTGGACGACATCCTCGGCGGCGGTGCGGAAACCGCGCGCCGGTTGTGGGAGAGCGCCGGAATCGGCCCGGACGCCGTGGATCTGCCGCAGGTGTACGACGGTTTCGCGCCGTTCGTCTGGTTCTGGCTGGAGGTGCTCGGCTTCTGCCCGCCGGGCGAGGCCCACCGGTTCGTCGCCGACGGCGGCATCGACAGCGACCGGCCCGGCGCGCTGCCCGCGCTGTCCGGCGGGGGAGCGCTGGGCAACGGCCGCATGCACGGTGTGCCCCAGATGCTCGAGTGCTATCTGCAACTGTCCGGCCGCGCCGGGCAGCGGCAGCGCACGGCGACCGTCGGGGTCGCCTGTCATTCCTCCCCGCATTTCGGCGGGGCCGTCGTCTACAGCTCGGTTCCGTTGTGAGCGTTGGGAGTACCACCGTGGATCTGCTCCGTGAAGACCGTACCTACGTCGCCGGTCGCTGGGTGTCCGGCGACGAGCCGATCGCCGTCGAGAATCCCGCCGACGAGAGTTCCGTCGGCGCCGTCACCGCGACCCCGTGGCCGGAGGTGCAGCGCGCGATCACCGAGGCGCGCCGCAGTTTCGACGCCGGCGTCTGGGCCGACCTGCCCGCCGCCGACCGGGCCCGGGTCCTGCACCGGCTGCTCGACCACGTCGAGGCCGCGCGCGAGACACTGGTCCGGTCCATGGTCCTCGAGGCCGGGCAGCCACTGCGATTCGCCGAATTGAGCCAGTTCCGTTCGGGTCTCGCGCTGGCGCGGCAGACGATCGACCTGTATCTGTCGATGCCGCACGAGCAGTCCGCCCCGGTCCCGGTGGACGATCTGGTCCGGGGCCGGGTGGCGCTGAGCATCCGGCGGCACGAGCCGGTGGGTGTGGTCGCCGCGATCACGCCGTACAACGGTGCGATCATCATGGCCTTCCAGAAGCTGATTCCGGCGCTGCTGGCAGGCAATTCGGTGATCCTGCGGCCGAGCCCGCTCACCCCCATCTCCTCGCTGATCTTCGGGGCCGCGGCCGAGGCCGCGGAACTGCCGGCGGGTGTGCTCAGTGTGATCACCGAAACCGGTTCGGCCGCAGCGGAACTGCTCACCACGCATCCGGCGGTGGATATGGTGTCGTTCACCGGCTCCACCGCGGTGGGCCGGCGGATCCTGGCCCAGGCCGCGCCGACGGTGAAACGGGTGGCGCTGGAACTGGGCGGCAAATCGGCGCAGATCTACCTGCCCGACGCCGTCGACCGGGCCGCCGCCGGCGCCGTGATGGTGGTGGCGTCCACCGCCGGGCAGGCGTGTGTCGCCGCGACCCGGATGCTGGTTCCCGAGGATCGCAAGGCCGAGGTGCTGGCGGCGGTCACCGCCGCCTACGCGCGGATCAGCGTCGGCGCGCCGAGCGATCCGGCCGCCACCATGGGCCCGGTCATCGACGCGGCCGCCCGCGAGCGCTGCGAGCGGTATGTGGCCGCCGCCGAGAAGAACGGCGGCACCGTCGCTTTCGGCGGGAAGCGACCGGCGGGCCTGGACCGCGGCTACTATTTCGAGCCGACCGTACTGGACCTGCCCGACGCCGCGAATCCCGCGGCGCGCGAGGAGATCTTCGGCCCCGTGCTCGCGGTGCTCGGCTACCGCGACCTCGACCACGCGGTGGCGCTGGCCAACGATTCCGAGTACGGCCTCTCCGCGCAGGTCTACGGCGCGGACGTGGCCGCGGCGGTCGGCGTCGCGCGCCGGCTGCGCACCGGGGCGGTGAACGTGAACACCGCCGTGTTCAGCGCCTACGCGCCCAGCGGCGGCTACAAACAGAGCGGCCTGGGCCGCGAACGAGGCCCGGACGGCATCCGGGCCTTCCAGGAAGTCAAGCATATGGCGATCGGAGAACTGACGCGATGACCACCCTCGAAACCCCCCGTGGCACAACGGCTCCCGCCGCCCTCGACCTGGACTGGCTGATCTCGGTCGACGACCACATCCTGGAACCGCCGAACCTGTGGATCGACCGGGTCGCGGCGAAGGACCGGGATCGCGCCCCGCACATGGAGACCGACGCGAACGGCCGCGAGATGTGGGTCTACGACGGCAAGCGGCTGCCCACCTCCGGCCTGTCCGCGGTGGCGGGTAAGTCGAAGGAGGAGTTCAGCCCGGAACCGTTGCCCTACAGCGAGATGCGGCCCGGCTGCTACGACGCGAAGGCCCGCGTCGAGGATATGGATCGCGCCGGAATCCTGGCCTCGCTGTGCTTCCCGACGCTGCCGCGGTTCTGCGGGCAGCTGTTCATGGAGGCCTCCGATCGTGAATTCGGCCTGGTCTGCCTGAAGGCCTACAACGACTGGCTGATCGAGGACTGGTGCGGCAGCGCGCCGGGCCGCTACATCCCGCTGGTGCTCATCCCGCTCTGGGATCCGAAACTGGCCGCCGCGGAGCTGGAACGCTGTGCGGGCTTGGGCGCCACCACCTTCGCGTTCTCGGAGAATCCGGCCCCGCTGGGCCTGCCGACGATCCACGACAAGGATCGCTACTGGGATCCGGTGATGGCGGCCGCGAACGAGCTGAACATGGTGGTCTCGATGCACGTGGGCTCCTCCTCACAGGTGCCGAAGATCGCTCCGGACGCCCCGTTCATGGCCAACCTCACCTGGGGCGCGATGCGCACCTCCGGCACCATGCTGTCCTGGTTGTTCAGCGATATGTTCCAGCGCTACCCGAACGTGAAGATCGCGCTGTCCGAGGGTGAGATCGGCTGGATGCCCTACTATCTGGAGCGCGCCGAACAGGTGCTCGACAAGCAGCGGCACTGGGTGAAGAAGGGCGCGCGGTTCCAGGACCACGCCGGCGGCGGCAGCGCCGACCTGGACACCCTCGACATCCGGAAGTCCTTCCGGGAGCACGTCTTCGGCTGCTTCATCGACGACGAGCACGGCATCGCCAGCATCGACGCGATCGGCGAGGACAACATCATGTGCGAAACCGATTATCCGCATTCGGATTCCACCTGGCCGGACTGCATCGGCGTGGTGCGGCGGCGGATCGCGCACCTGCCCGAGCAGACCCAGTACAAGCTGCTGCGCGGCAACGCCGAACGGCTCTACCGGTTCACCCCCGCCCAGCCCCCGGCGCGGCCGCATGCCTGAGCTCGGGATCACCGTCGACCGGGCCCTGTGCATCGGCAGCGGTGTCTGTGTCGTCTACGCCCCGGCCAGTTTCGAACACGACGAGGCCGCCAAGGCCGTGGCGCTCGACCCGCCCGGCGACGACCTCGACGCGATCCGGGTCGCCGTCGAGGGCTGCCCCACCGGCGCGCTGCGCCTGACGCAATCCGCCTGACCGCGCGCCGGCGGGTACTCACTGGAAGTGTGAAAACTATGTTGTTGCAAGACAAATCGGCGATCGTCACGGGCGCAGGCAACGGCGTGGGCCGGGCCTCGGCGCTGCGGTTCGCCGCCGAGGGAGCGCGGGTGATCTGCGCCGACATCGACCCCGGCGCCGCGAAGCAGACCGCCGACCTCATCGAGACCGCCGGTGGCACCGCGGTTCCCGTCGGGGCGGACGTGTCCCGCGAGGACGAGGTCCAGGCCATGATCGAGACCGCGGCGCAACGGTTCGGCCGGTTGGACATCCTGTTCAACAATGTCGGCATCCCGACCCCGCGGCTGGGCGCGAAGCTCGAGGACCACACGCTCGAGGATTTCCAGCGCCTGGTGGCGGTGAACTTCGGCGGCGTCTTCTTCGGCTGCAAACATGCCGTGCTGCGGTTCAAGCAGCAGGGCGACGGCGGGGTCATCCTCAACACCGGTTCGGTGGCGGGCCTGGTCGCCTGGGGCGGTTCGGTGTACGGGGCCACCAAGGGCGCGGTGCACCAGCTCACCCACGCGGTCGCCATCGAGGGCGCCTCGTTCGGTATCCGCGCCAACGCGATCTGCCCGGCGGGCATGCCCTACACCGGATTCATGGCCGCCGGCGGGCTGTCGCTCACCGATCCCGCGCACCTGGCCGCGGCCGCGGAGAAGGTCGGCGCCGCACACCCATTGGGCCGCCCGATCACCGCCGAGGACTGCGCGGAGGCGGCGGTGTTCCTGGTCTCCGATCGCGCCGCCAACATCACCGGCGTACTGCTGCCGGTCGACGGGGGATATGTCGCGAAATGACCACCACACTCGACATCTCCCGCGTCCGTGAGCTTTTCGATCTGCGCGGCTCGTTCCTGGTGCAGACCGGCGGCGGATATTCCGACGATCCCTATCCGGCCTGGCACCGGCTGCGGGAGCAGGCGCCGGTGCACGCGGGCACCGTGCACGAACTCACCGGCGTCGCGGAACCGCTGGTGTTCCAAGGACTTCCGCATCCGGACCGGCCGCACTTCGCGGCCTTCGGCTACGAGGTGTGCAGTGCCGCCTACCGCGACCCGGTGACCTTCGCCTCCTCCCCGGACGCCGTCGGCGCGACCGGTGCGATCGGCACCGACAGCAGTATGCTGGTGATGGGCGGCGCGCAGCACCGGCGCTATCGCGGGCTGGTGCAGCCGTCCTTCGTCCCGGCGAAAGCCCAATGGTGGATTCGCAATTGGATCGAGGAGACGGTGCACGCGCTGATCGACGAGATCGCCGGGCACGGCCGCGCGGAGCTGAATGTCGACTTCTGCGCGGCGATCCCGGTGCTCACCATCACCGGCAGTTTCGGTGTCCCGGTGGCGCAGGCGCTCGACATCCGCGCGGCGTTGCGCCGCCCGGGAGCGGTGGTGGAGATCCTCGCCCCGATCGTCGCCGCGCGCCGCGAACAGCCGGCCGACGACCTGATCAGTGTGCTGGTGCAGGCGGAGTACACCGACGACGACGGCGTCACGCACCGGCTGTCCGACGACGAGATCTACTCGTTCTCGGTGCTGTTGCTCACCGCCGGGTCGGGCACCACCTGGAAGCAGATGGGCATCACCTTGACCGCGCTGCTGCAACGGCCGGAGGTGCTGCGGGCGGTGCACGCGGACCGGCGGCTGCTGCGCCCGGCGATCGAGGAGGCGCTGCGCTGGTCGCCGACCGATCCGATGTTCTCCCGATTCGTCACCGCCGACACCGAATTCCACGGCACGCGGCTACCGGCCGGCGCGGTGCTGCACCTGTGCCTCGGCGCCGCCAACCGCGATCCGGATCGCTGGGATCGCCCGGACGAGTACGACATCACCCGCCCGCCGAAACCGTCGCTGGCCTTCGGCAGCGGCCCGCACACCTGCCTCGGCATGCATGTGGCGCGGGCCGAGATGCTCACCGGCATCGGGGCATTGCTGGATCGGCTGCCGAATCTGCGGCTGGATCCCGACGCGGAACCGCCGCGCCTGATCGGCATGTACGAGCGCGGCGCCACCGCCATCCCCGTCCGCTTCGACTGACCCGCATCCGCCAACGAGGAGTCGTGATGTCCGAAAAGCCCTACAGTCCACCGGATCTCAGCCTGCGCGGCGACGAGCACGTGCGCGCCTACCGGGAATCCGGCGGCGAGCGCGGCTATATCTGGAACGGCGTGCCGATCCTGCTGCTGACCGCCACCGGCCGCCGCAGCGGCCGGCCGCGCACCTCGGCGCTGATCTTCGGCCGGGACGGGGACGACTACCTGATCGTGGCCTCGAAGGGCGGCGCGCCGGAGCATCCGGAGTGGTATCGCAATCTCACGGCCCATCCGGAGGCCGAGATCCAGGTGCGCGACCGGCACATCCCGGTGGTGGCGCGGACCGCCCGCGACGACGAGAAGTCGCGGCTGTGGTCGATCATGACCGAGGTGTGGCCGAACTACGACTCCTATCAGGCGCGCACCGACCGCCCGATACCGGTCGTCGTGCTCACCCCGCCGTGAGGCCCGCTAGCATATCTCGGATGTCGTGGGCCGAGAAAGCCGCGGACCGGTCGCCCGCCGTGCGGCGGACCCGCAGCCGCAGCATGCAGCAGGCGAGCCTGATCCTGGACGCCGCGCACCGGTTGGTTCTGCAGAAGGGGGACGCCTTCACCACCCAGGAGCTGGTGAAGGAGGCCGGGGTCGCGTTGCAGACCTTCTACCGGTACTTCGCGAGCAAGGATCAGCTGCTGCTGGCGGTGTTCGCGGAGATGATCGCCGCCGGGTGCGTCCGCTCGGTGGAGGACGCGCGCGATCTGCCGGATCCGATCGCCCGGCTGCGCTACTACATCACCTCCACGCTGCGCTCACTGGACGCGGAGGGCGACGACAAGGCCACGGCCCGCTTCATCGTCTCCACGCACTGGCGGCTGCAGCAGAATTTCCCGGACGAGATGGCCGAGGCGGTGCGGCCGTTCGCGGCGCTGCTGCTCGGCGAGATCCAGAAGGGTGTGGCCGCGGGCAAATTGCGGCCCGCCGATCCGGAGCGGGCCGCCTGGTTCGTCAACGAGCTGGTCCGATCGGTCTACCACCACTACGCGTACGCCGCACAGCCGCCGGCGACCCTGCCGGACGACCTCTGGGCGTTCTGCCTGTCCGCCCTCGGCGGCAGCCCCGGCTGACCGGAATCCCCGCGCCGCCCGGAACCCACAGCGCCGCCCGATCTTTCGCGCGGCGCCGTGGAATCGCCTCAGGCGAGGGCGGTTTCGAGCAGCGCCACCGTCCCGGCCCAGGACAGCGCGTCGGCCCCGGCATGGTAGGAGATGCCCTCGCGGCCCATCGCGTCCGCGTCGGGATCGGTGAATCCGTGTGCGGCACCCTGGAATACGGTCAGGGTGTAGTCGGCGCCCGCGTCGGCCAGCTCACGTTCGAGCTTCTCGATATCCGCCCGCGGCGCATAGGGATCCAGCGCGCCGGCGTACACCGCCACATGTGCGCGCACCGCCCCCGATTCGGCGGGCCGGTCGCTGCCCAGCAGGCCGTGATAGCTCACCACCGCGCGTACCTCCGCCCCGCTGCGGGCCAGTTCCAGCGTGCACTTGCCACCGAAGCAGAAGCCGATCGCCGCGGTCCGCGCCGCGTCCACCTCGGGCCGGGCGGCCAGCGCCGCGTGCCAGGCCACGATCCGCTCGCGCAGCCGCTCCGGCCGGCTGACCAGCTCGGCGAACGGCCCGCCCGCCGCCTCGGCCGACCGGTGTTCCCGGCCGCCGCCGTACATGTCGACCACCAGGGCGGCGTAGCCGAGCCGGGCCAGCCGCGCGGCCCGCTCGCGCATCATGTCGTTCGGCCCGTGCGCGGTGTGGACGACCAGTACGCCGGGATGCGGTCCGGGACCTTCCGGGACGATCAGCCCCCCGATCAGATCCGCTCCGTCGTGATGCAGCGGCACCGCCGCGAATTCCGTCACCGATCCACTCCTCCGTCACCTGCGAGCTCGATCACACGAGCTCCGACGAGAGTCTAATTCTCTGAATCGGAGAATCTCAATACGCAGCCGGATCAGTGGAACCGCTCGCGCAGCTTGCCCTTCACCAGCTTCCCGGTGGGTGTGCGGGGCAGTTCGCGATCGAATTCGAACCGCCGCGGCACCTTGTAGTGCGCGATCCGCTCGCGCAGATAGCCGCGAAACTGTTCGGCAAGCTCCGGGCCGGGCTCGGCGCCGGGCGCGGGTTCCACCACGGCGAGCACCGATTCGCCCATCTCCGGATCGGGCACGCCGATCACGGCGACGTCGAATACGGCCGGATGCAGGGCCAGCGCGTTCTCGATCTCCTGCGGATAGATGTTCACCCCGCCGGAGATGATCATGAACGCCTTGCGATCGGTGAGGTACAGATATCCGTCGGCGTCCACGTAGCCCACATCGCCGGTGGTGGTCCACAGCGGATGCGCCGGATGCCGCGACTCCGCGGATTTGGCCGGGGCGTTGTGATATTCGAACGGCCAGCCCTCGCGCTCGAAGTAGATCAGCCCCGTCTCGCCGGTGGGCAGTTCGGTGCCGTCGTCGGCGCAGATATGCAGGATGCCGATGCCCGCCCGGCCCACCGATCCGGGTTTGGCGAGCCATTCCGGGCTGGAGATGAAGGTGCCGCCGTTGCCCTCGGTGGAGGCGTAGTACTCGTACAGCACCGGGCCCCACCAGTCGATCATCGCCTGCTTGACCTCCACCGGGCACGGCGCCGCGGCGTGGACCGCCACCTTCAGGCTCGACAGGTCGTAGCGTTCGCGAACATCCTTGTCCAGCTTCAGCATTCGCACGAACATGGTCGGCACCCACTGGCTGTGCGTGACCCGGTACCGCTCGATCGCGGCGAGCGCCCCCTCGGCGTCGAACCGGTCCATCAGCACCACGGTGCCGCCGAGCGCCTGCACCACGCCGCCGAAGCGCAGCGGCGCCGCGTGGTAGATCGGCGCGGGCGAGAGATAGACGGTGTCGGGGTCGAACCCGTACTGCGGCCCGAAGATCGCGACGTAGGGATCGCCCGGCTCGTGCACCTCGCGGTCGGGCAGCGGCTGTTTGATCCCCTTGGGCCGCCCCGTGGTTCCCGAGGAGTACAGCATGTCGCCGCCGCGCGGCTGCCGCGGCAGCGGCTCCGGCGGCACACTCGCCAGCGCCTGTTCGTACGATTCGTAGCCCGGTACGGAACCGTGGTACGCCAAGCGAATTCGCGCCTGCGGGGCGCCGTCGAGGACCTTCTCCACCAGCGGCGCGAGGGTCGCGCCGACGACGAGAGCCTGTGCGCCGCAATCGTCGACGATGTAGGCCGCCTCGTCGGCGGTCAGGTGGCTGTTGACGGCGGTGATGTAGAGCCCCGATCGCAGTGCCGCCCAATAGATCTCGAACACCCGCGGGTGGTTGTCGGCGATCACCGCGAGATGGTCGCCGCGCCGCAGCCCGGCGTCGTGCAGGTATCGCGCCAGCCGGGCGGAATTCTCCTCCAGCTCCCGGTAGGTCAGCGCCTCGCCGGTCGCCGCCGAGATCGCGGCGGGCTTGTCCGGAAATCGGGAAACATAGGCACCGGGATACATGCGACTCCCAACTCGATTGCGACGGCGAACACACTTATCGGTATCGGCTGTGACGTTAGACACCTCCGTTGTACACCGTCAAGGACAATCGCGGGCCGCGTGTCGATTCCGGCCCGGCTCGTTCGAGGAGTGGATGTGGGCCGAGTGGCCCGTCGTCACCGAAAGGACAGCATCATGCGCAAGGTCGTGGCCCTGGAACACATCACCCTCGACGGATACGCCTCGTCGGGCCGGGATCTCGGATTCGAATTCACCTTCGGCGGTTACAGCGAGGATCTGGCGACCTTCGTCCAGGAGCACGTCCAGGCCGATTTCGACACCGCGATGTACGGCCGCGAGACCTATCTCGGCATGTACGGGTACTGGGCGGCGCAGCCGACGCCGGAGAGTTCGGCGAACGAGCGCACGCACGCCGAGTGGGTCAACGCCGTGGACAAGGTCGTGTTCTCCACCACGCTGGCGGCCGCGGAATGGCACAACACCCGGCTGATCGGCGCGAACGTGGCCGAGGAGGTGCGCGCGCTGAAACAGCGGGAGGGCGGCACGATCGGGATCTACGCCAGCCCGAAACTGGTGCATTCCTTCCTCGATATGGGACTGATCGACGAATTCCGGATCATGATCCATCCGGTGACCCTCGGCTCGGGTACCCCGCTGTTCCACGAGAAGGCGCAGGTGAATCTCGAACTGCTGGAAACCCGGTCCTTCGATTCCGGCGTGGTCTACGTCCGCTATTCGATTCGCTGACGCTTCCGGCGGCAATTCCCGGACCGTTCCCGGAATACCGGGTCCGGGAATTACCGCCGCAGATATCAGTTCCGGTTATCGCCTCGACGAGGACGCGCTCAGGCCCAGTTCGGATTCCACGGCCGCGGCGCCAGGAAGCGGGCCGGCCAGGTCCCGGACGTGGTCAGGTGTTTGACCTCCTCGCGCAGCACATCGCCGACCTTGAACGCGAATTCGCGCGGGAGATCCATCCGCGCCGAGGCCGCCACCACGATGTGCTGGGTCAGGCCCGGCTCGATCAGCGGTGCCCAGCGCACCCGTTCCCGCGCGATCTCCGGGCCGCAGGCGGAGATCGGCAGCACCGCGTAGGACTCGCCGCGCTCCACCAGATCGAGCATCACCGGCAGCGAGTCGGTCGCGATCGGGGCGTGCACGCGCATCTTCAGCCGCAGCGCCGCGTTCTCGACGGTGCCGGCGATACCGAGCGGCGAGGCGGGCAGCACCAGCGGCAACTCGGTCAGCCGGGTGAAGGTGATCGGCGTGTCCGGACGCAGTTGCGATCCGGGCCCGCCGATCACGACCAGATCCTCCACCAGCAGATCGCGGGCGAACAGCCGTTCGTCGGTCACCTGATTGATCAGCGCCGAGTCGATCCGGCCGCGCAGCATCTCCTCGATGAGGGTGCCCGCCCCGGCAACGGTCAGATGCACGTTCACCTTCGGGAACGCCGCGCGCAGGCCGATCAGCAGCGGACCGGCCAAAAGCGGCGCGACGGTCGGCAGCATGCCCAGATGCAGCGCGCGCTCGATCCGCGCCAGCGGCGATCCCGCGTAGTGCAGCGCCAGCTCCAGCTGACGCAGCGGTCCGGCGGTGGAGGCGCGCAGCCGTTCGCCGTCCTCGGTGAGTTCCACCCCGCGCCGGGTCCGGTGGAACAGCATGATGCCGAGTTCCTCCTCGAGCAGCCGGATCTGGCGGCTCAGGGCCGGCTGGGCGACACCCAGGACCGTCGCGGCCCGGGTCATCGAACCCTCCTCGGCGATCCGCAGGAAGTACTTCAGCCGATGGGTGTCCATCGCCGCACGGTAACACGTGACATAACGCGATGATATGACTGTCCGCCGAAATCAGTATTGGCCGGTGAAAAGTCCCGAGTCCTAATCTTCCACCACAGGATCTGCCGCATCGGGCGAATCCGCATTCCACGCCCGATGATCCGGATGCGCTCCAATGACGGAGCGGGAGAGGAGTCCCCATGGAGACTCGGGAACAGGACTGGTCCCAGATATTGGGTTTCGACCGGTTGCCTTATCACATTGTCGACAAGCGGGTGAGCGATCTGCTGGATCTGCGCGGCAAGGTAGCGGTCGTCACCGGTGCCGGCGGTGACGGCTTGGGGCACGCGATCGCGACCCGGCTCGCCGGCTGCGGCGCGGATATCGCGCTGGTCGGGCGGACGTTCGAGAAGGTCGAGCGCCGGGCGAAGGAGATCGAGCAGCGCTGGGGTGTGCGCACGGTCCCGATCAGGGCCGACATGTCCGACTGGGATCAGGTGCATCGCGCCGTCGCGGACAGCCGGGACGCGCTCGGCGGATTCGACATCATGATCAACAACCCGGTCATGGTGACCGCCGGCGCGTTCGACCGGCACAGCAAAGCGGATATCGACATGACCGTGCTGGGCAGCCTGACCATGATGATGTACGGCGCGCACGCCGCGCTGGAACATCTGCTGCCGCAGGGTTCGGGCAAGATCATCAACATCGGCGCGGTCGCCGGCCGGGTGCAGCAGTCCGGATTGACGGTGTACTCCGCATGCAAGGCGGGCGTCATCGGCTTCACCCGCAACCTCGCGCACGAGTACTCCTCGCGGGGTATCAGCGTGATGGCGGTGGGTCCGGGCATCATGCTCAAGGACGATATGAAGCGGTACCTGCTGAATCCGGCCAACGATGCCGAGCGGGCCGGCCGCGACGCCATCGCCGAGTCGATCACCGAGCGGGTCCAGCTCGGCCGCGCCGCGCTGCCCGAGGAGGTCGCGAACGTGGTGGCCTTCCTCGCCTCGGAAGCGGCGAGCTACATGTGCGGGCAGACGATCGACGTCGCCGGCGGACAGTGGATGGGCTGACCGGTGCCGACGATCGACGACATGCTGAAAAGCGCTGTGGCGCAAACGGATCTGTACGATTTCGGCGACGACTCGTTCCGCGAGGGCCTCGGGATCCTGCTGGATTCGCTGGCGCGCGAGGCGCGGCTCAACGCCACCGGCGAGAAATTCCTGTACGACCGGATCGTGCTGCACCTGAGCCAGCGGTTGCAGGTGGAGGACTGGTACCGGCGCCATCCCGAGATCGACGACGGGCAGATCGTGGCGCCGGTGATCGGGCTGGGCCTGCCGCGCACCGGCTCCACGGCACTGTCGGTGCTGCTGGCCCAGGACCCGGCCGTGCGGTACATCCGGCGCTGGGAATCATCGCAGCCCTGCCCGCCGCCGTCCACCGTGACGGGTGTCGATCCGCGCATCCCGCCGGACAAGGGCGAGATGGTCGGCACCCGCTACCACGTACCGGTCGACAAGCACGGTCCGATGGAATGCCACGACCTGATGGCGCTGGACTTCAAATCGCACATCTTCCACGCCTACGCGCAGATCCCGTCCTATTCGAGCTGGTTGCTCGACGCCGACCTCACCTCGACGTTCGCCTATCAGCGCCGGGTCATGAAGCTGCTGCAATGGGGTGAGCCGCAGCGGCCGTGGCGGCTGAAATGCCCCTCGCACGTGCTGTTCCTGAAATATCTGGACACGGCCTTCCCCGACGCGCGCTTCGTGATGACCCATCGCGATCCGGCCGATGTGATCCTCTCGGTGGCCGAGCTGTACGCCGACATCACCGGCCGGTTCACCGACCACATCGACCTGCCCTATATCGGCCGGCTCAATGTGCAGCACTGGTCGGCGGGTATGGCACGGACGGTCGCGTTCCGCGCCGCCGGCGCCGGAGATCGCTTCTACGACATCGACTTCCGCGCCATGCAGGCCGATCCGCTCGGCGAGGTGACGGGCCTCTACCGGTGGCTGCGCGAACCCGTGTCCGAGGAATTCGAGGCGCGGATGCGGAGCTGGTGGACCACCGCGGCGGCCGAGCGCGAGCCCAGCCACCGCGCCGACCCGGTGGCCTACGACATCGACCTGGACCGGGTCCGACCGGCCTTCGCGGACTACGTGGCGCACGCGCGGCGCTGGACCGCGCACTGACATTCTCGATCGGAAGGAACAACGATCCGATGACCATCGACACGACCGGCGGTATCGATCCCGCCCGCGAATTCGTCTTCGCCGAGCGCCCGGACAATCCGGAGATGCGCGATTCGGTCAGCTTCTGGGTGTCCGACGACCGCGGTGAGCTGGGGCTGCCGCGCATCGGCGTGGAAGCTGTTGCCTCCAACTGGGATTCGCACGACATCCAGGTGAACGTGGCCTTCGCCGACGGCCGCGCGTTCCGGCTGCGCGAGACCAGCCCGGCCCGGCCGCCAGCGGGACCCGACGGCCGGCCCACGGTACTCGGCGCGGGCCCGCTGGCCTTCCGCTGTGTGGAACCGTTCCGCACCTGGGAGCTGACCTACGACGGAAAGGCCGTCAGCACAACCTCTTCCGACCTCGCCGCCGGGAAGACCGGCGGCCCGCTGGTCGATCTGGCCTTCCGGGTCACCGCGACCATGGCGGTGCCGCCGTGGATCCAGGGCGCGCTGCGCACGGATGCCGGTGACAAGCTGAAGAATTCGGTCGAGGGCGACCTGATGGGCGGGCCCCGCTACGAGCAGTTGTTCCGCGCCGCCGGGTCGGTGACCGTGGACGGCGGTGCGCCGCGGGAGTTCACCGGCAGCGGGCTGCGGATCCGTCGCCAGGGTGTGCGCCGGCTGGCCGAGTTCTGGGGCCACTGCTGGCAGTCGGCGGTGTTCCCGAGCGGAAAGGCGTTCGGCTACATGGCCTATCCGCCGCGCGACGACGGGAAGCCCACTTTCAACGAGGGTTTCGTCTTCCTCGGCGACGGCGAGCTGATCCCGGCGCGGGTGGTGCGCGCGCCGTGGCTGACCCGGTTGCAGGCGCTCGGCGAGGATGTGTCGCTGACCCTCGAAACCGCCGACGGCACCGTGATTCCCATCGAGGGCGAGACCGTGGTCTCCACCCACGACGTGCACCACGACGACGACACCTATTCGATCAAATCGCTGAAGCAGGAGAACTCGGATTTCCCGGCCCTGCAGCAGGCGGGTGTCCGCTACCGCTGGGACGGCGAGCAGACCTACGGGATGATCGAGCGATCCAACCCGCTGCACAAGATCGAGCGGGGCTGACGATGCGCGGACTGCGGGACAAGACCTATGTCGTCGCCGGCGGCGCGACCGGGATCGGCGCCGCCGCGGCGGCCCGGCTGGCCGAGGAGGGCGCCGCCGTCACCGTCGGCGACATCAACATCGCCGGGGCCGAGACGACCGCCGAGAGGATCACGCGCGCCGGTGGCCGCGCGATCGCGGTGGAGTTCGACCTCGCCGACGACAAGTCGGTACAGGCCATGGTGGATCGGACGATCGCCGAATTCGGCGGCGTGCACGGCCTTTTCAACGTCGGCGCGGATCTGTCGCCGGGCAACATCGGCCGCGACAAGACCGTGCTGGAGACCGAATTCGACGTCTGGCAGCGCACACTGGACGTGAACCTGCTCGGGTACGTCCGCACCGTGCGCGCGGTGCTGCCGCATCTGCTGGCCCACGGCGGCGGCAGCATCGTGAACACCTCGTCGGGGACGTCGGTCGGCGGTGACCCGTCGCGGGTCGCCTACGGCGTGTCCAAGGCGGGGGTCAATCAGCTCACCCGGCACATCGCGATCAACTACGGCCGCCGGGGAATCCGGGCCAACGGCGTCATGCCGGGCCTGGTGATGGGCGAGACCGTGCAGAACCAGAACGATGTGGCGCTGCAGGAAGCGTTCCTGACGGCGGGCCGTACCACCCGGCTCGGCGTGCCCGACGACCTGGCCTCGGTCGTCTCGTTCCTGCTGTCGGACGAGGCCGAGTGGATCAACGGCCAGGTGTGGTTCATCGGCGGCGGCGCGCACCTGCGCAACTGAAGGACGGGCGAGATGACGAGCACGACACTCGAGAGCACCGGCGGGCTGACGCACCTGCAACGCCTGGAGGCGGAGAGCATCCAGATCATGCGGGAGGCGGTCGCCGAGAGCGAGCGGCCGGTGATGCTGTATTCGATCGGCAAGGACAGTTCGGTGCTGCTGCACCTGGCGCGCAAGGCCTTCCATCCGTCCCGGCTGCCGTTCCCGCTGCTGCACGTGGACACCACGTGGAAGTTCCGGGCCATGTACGACTTCCGGGACCGGATCGCCGCCGCCGGCGATCTGGACCTGATCGTGCACCGGAACCCGGAATGCGTTGCGCGGGGCATCAATCCGTTCGAGCACGGGTCGGCGCTGCACACCGAGATGTGGAAGACCGAGGGCCTCAAACAGGCGCTCGATCAGCACCGCTTCGATCTGGCGTTCGGCGGCGCGCGCCGCGACGAGGAGAAGTCCCGCGCCAAGGAGCGGGTGTTCTCGCTGCGCTCGGCGCAGCACCGCTGGGATCCGAAGCGGCAGCGGCCGGAACTGTGGCGGCTGTACAACACTCGTAAACGGCCGGGGGAGAGCCTGCGGGTGTTCCCGCTGTCGAACTGGACCGAGCTGGACGTCTGGCAGTACATCCATCTGGAGCGGATCGCGCTGGTGGACCTGTATTTCGCGGCCCCGCGGCCGGTGGTGGAACGCGACGGCGCGCTGATCATGGTCGACGACGAGCGAATGCCGTTGCCGCCCGGCGAGATTCCCGAACAGCGCATGGTGCGGTTCCGCACGCTCGGCTGCTATCCGCTGTCCGGCGCGGTGGCCAGCACCGCGACCACCCTGACCGCGGTCGTCCAGGAGATGTTGCTGACCACCAGTTCCGAACGTCAGGGCCGGGTCATCGACCGCGACTCCACCGGCTCGATGGAGAAGAAGAAGCAGGAAGGGTACTTCTGATGACGCACCCCGATCCGCCGGATCTGATCGCCACCGACATCGAGGAGTATCTGCGCCGGCACGAGCGGAAGACGATGCTGCGCTTCATCACCTGCGGCAGTGTCGACGACGGCAAGTCCACCCTGATCGGCCGGCTGCTCTACGACTCCAAGATGGTGTTCTCCGATCACCTCGCCGAACTCGAGCAGGACTCGAGGACCGTCGGAACCCAGGGCGGGGAACTGGATTTCGCGCTGCTGGTCGACGGCCTGGCCGCCGAACGCGAACAGGGCATCACCATCGACGTGGCCTACCGGTTCTTCACCACCGAGCGGCGCAAGTTCATCGTGGCCGACACCCCGGGCCACGAGCAGTACACCCGCAACATGGTCACCGGCGCCTCGACCGCGGATCTGGCGGTGATCCTCGTCGATGCCCGCAAGGGTGTGCTGACCCAGACCCGCCGGCACAGCTATCTGGTGTCGCTGCTCGGTATCCGGCACATCGTGCTGGCGGTGAACAAGCTGGATCTGCTGGACTATTCGCGGGAGCGGTTCGCGGAGATCGAGGCCGAGTACCGCGGTTTCGCCGACAGCATCGGGCTCGCCACCGTGATCGCGATCCCGATGTCGGCGCTGCGCGGCGACAACATCCTGCAATCGAGCCCGAATACGCCTTGGTACACCGGTCCTTCGCTGATCGGTCATCTGGAGACGGTGGAGATCGCCGACGACCGCAACGCCGGGCCGTTCCGGTTGCCGGTGCAGTGGGTCAACCGGCCGAATCTGGACTTCCGCGGCTTCGCCGGCCAGATCGCCGGTGGCACCGTGCGTCCCGGCGACCGGGTCAAGGTGCTGCCGTCCGGGCGGGAATCGACGGTGGCCCGGATCGTCACCGCCGACGGCGATCTCGACGCGGCGGTCGCCGATCAGTCGGTCACGCTGACGCTGACCGACGAGATCGACGTCAGCCGTGGCGATGTCATCGCCGACGCCTGCGCCGCGCCCGAGGTCGCGGACCAGTTCGAGGCGCACGTGGTGTGGATGAGCGAGGAGCCGATGCTGCCCGGCCGCACCTATCTGCTCAAACTCGGCACCTCGACGGCCGTCGCGCAGGTGGGTCAGCCCAAGTACGCGGTGAACGTCAACACCCTCGAGCGGACCGCCGCGCGCACCCTCGGCCTGAACGAGATCGGTGTCGTCGCACTGCATCTGGACCGGCCGATCCCGTTCGATCCGTACGCCGAGAACCGCGACACCGGCGGATTCGTCCTCATCGACCGGTTCAGCCAGGACACGGTCGCGGCCGGGATGCTGCGCTTCGCGCTGCGGCGCGCGCACAACATCCACTGGCAGTCGGTGGAGGTCGACCAGCAGTCGCGGGCCCGCAGCAAGGGCCAGCAACCGGCGGTGGTGTGGTTCACCGGACTGTCCGGCGCGGGCAAGTCCACGATCGCGAACCTGGTCGAGAAACGACTGCACGAGCAGGGTTTCCACACCTACCTGCTCGACGGCGACAACGTCCGCCACGGCCTGAACGCCGATCTCGGCTTCACCGATGCCGACCGGGTGGAGAACATCCGCCGGGTGGTGGAGGTGGCCCGGCTGCTGTCCGATGCCGGTCTGATCGTGCTGGCCTCGTTCATCGCGCCGTTCCGGGCCGAGCGGGCCCGCGCGCGCGAACGGCTCGGCGCCGCCGCGTTCTTGGAGGTGCACGTGGACGCCCCGCTGGCGGTGGTGGAGGCCCGGGACCGGAAGGGCTTGTACGCCAAGGCTCGTCGCGGTGAACTGATCAACTTCACCGGCATCGACTCGCCGTACGAACCACCGGAGGCGCCGGAGGTCCATCTGGACTCCGGCGGCACCCGGACCCCGGAGGAACTGGCCGATCTGGTGATCGAGCGCCTGCGGGAGGCCGGAGTCCTGCGACCGCCGGCCGAATGACGCCGGGCCGCAGCCGGTCCCGGCCCGGGACCGGCTGCGCGGGCATCCCGGAATCAGAGCCGCGCGCGCATCTGCTCGCAGACGCCGTGCACATCGGTGAGTTCGAGTGTGCGGGAACCGATGTCGAGGCTACCGGCGAAGGTGCCGTAGGCCTGGAAGTAGTCCATGGCCAGTACGCCGAGTTGCAGATCGACGGTCTTGCGGCCCTCGGGGGTGAAGGTGACGTCCAGGCGCCCGTCCGCCGAGCGAACCCGCCACGGCGACAACGGCGCCGCCGCGTCCCAGCCGAAATCGACATCGGTCAGCGGCGCGGCGGCGTCGGCGGTCCAGATCCCGGATTCCTCCGGCTGCCCGGGCAGTTCCGGCCGGTCGACGAAGTTCGCGCCGACCGGGACGCCGTCGGCGAAGGTGCCGAAGGTGCCCCAGGTCCAGGTGGTGCGGTAGGGGAGTGTGGATTTGTGCTCGTCGAGGATCGCGAGATCGCGGTCGGGGCGGAACACGAATTCGCGCTCGCCGACCCGCAGCGAGCCCTCGATCGGATACAGCGCCTTGTTCGTGTACATGGCGCCGCCGGGCAGCCGGGAACTCACCGACAGCGCGGGGGAGGCCGCCGCGGGCAGCAGCTCCAGCCGTCCGCGCAAGGCCGGCGCCTCCGCGGTGGCGGCGATCTCGATCCCGATCCGGTGGCGGTCCGCGGCGAAGTCGTATTCGATCGCATATCCCTTGCGGCGCAACGCCACCGAGCTGCCGAGCAGTTGTTCGGCGAGCCGGACGGTACCCGGCGGCGCCACCCGCTCGTGCTGGTAGAGCGCACCGTTGGCCCGGTCGTGCACGTAGATCTCGGAGCTGCCGAGGTATTTCGCGTCCTGCAGGATCATCGACGCGTAGATCTCCGGATGTACGAGGGTGAAGCCCGCCCACTCCTTCAGCCGGGTGCGCCGCAGCAGCCGCCGCGGTCCGCGGAACTCGTCGAGCGGGTTCACCGAGGCCGGCCGAGCGGCCAGCCGTCCGTAGTGCCGGACGCCGTTTTCCACCAGACTGTGCGGTTCGAACATGCCCGCACTGTACATTCCCCGCCGGTTGCCGCGTGGTCGCCGGCGGCCGGGTCTCAGGACGGCCCGGAATCCAGGACGCGGCGCAGCAGCGTGTCCAGCCGGCGCTGCTCGGCGGGTCCGAGCGCGTCGGTCATCGGCGCGAGCGTGCGCGCGATGTGACCGTGCACGCGTTCCACCAGCTCGGCGCCCGCGGCGGTGAGGAAGACGTCGACCGCGCGGCCGTCGGCCGGATTGGGCGCGCGCTGCAACAGGCCGCGCTTCTCGGCGCGGCCGACGAGCCCGGTCATGGTCGACTTCTCCAGTCCGAGGTAGTTGGCCAGCGCGGTGACGCCGACGCGGCGGTCCCGCAGGATGCCGAATACGCGCAGCTGGGTCAGCGACACCTCGTTGTCGCCCGCGACCTCGGTCAGTACCGCCATGGTCACGAAGGCCGCCTGCACCAGGCTGTCGACCAGCTCACCCTGATCGAAGACGCCGTCGGGCGCACGGTCGGATCGGTTCATGACCCCAGCGTACTTGACTTGGTTCGCGATACCAACTAATTTAGTTCGTAACGCCAACTACTTCGGGCGTCACCGATCCCCCGGAAGGACAATCCCGTGAAGGCAGCAGTCGTCTCCGCGTTCGATACCCCGCCCCGCTACCGGGACTTCCCCGCACCCGTCGCCGTGCGCGCGACGGAACAGGTGGTGGACGTCATCGCCGCCGGCCTGCACCCACGCGTGCGCTCCCAGGCCGACGGCTCGCACTACACCAGCACCGGGGAACTGCCGCTGGTACCCGGCATCGACGGCGTCGGGCGCGGCGCCGACGGGGTCCTGCGCTATTTCCTGCTCCCGGACACCACCCTCGGCACGATGGCCGAGCAGACCCTCGTCGACCTCCGCCGCAGCATCGTGCTGCCGGAGGGTAGCGATGCGGTAGCGGTCGCGGCGGCGCTCAACCCGGCCATGTCGTCCTGGGTGGCGCTGCGCCGGCGTATCGAATTCGGCCCCGGGCAGACGGTCCTGATCCTCGGCGCCACCGGCAGCGCCGGCCGGATGGCCGTGCAGATCGCGAAGCTGTTCGGCGCCACGCGGATCGTGGCGGTCGCGCGCAACGCCGGCCTGCTCGCGGCCCTGCCCGCCCTCGGCGCCACCGAGACCGTGGCCCTGGCCGACACCGCCCGCCTCGGCACGGTCGCCGCCGAGGTCGATGTCGTACTCGACTATCTGTGGGGCGAGCCGGCCGCCGACGCGCTGGCCGCGATCGTCACCGCCCGGCCCGATCGGGGAAAACCGTTGTCCTGGATCCAGATCGGCTCGGTCGCGGGCCCCACCGCCGCGATCCCGTCGGCGGCGCTGCGCGCCGCGCATCTGCAGATCGTCGGCAGCGGACAGGGTTCCGTCGCCACCGGTGACATCCTCGCCGAACTCCCGGCGCTGGCCGCCGCGATCACCGCGGGCGCCTTCGACATCGACGCCCGCCCGGTGCCGCTGTCGGAGGTGGAGCGGGCCTGGGCCGACGCGCCGCGCACCACCGCGCGGCTCGTGCTCACCCCGTAGGCGCGGGATCCCCAGTCCGCCAAAGCGATTACGGCGCGATGAACTGTGCCGGAACACTGTCCCGCGACGTTGGCAGGATGCGGTGGAGATCCGAGGATGGGGGGCACAACAGATCGAGGGGGAATCGGTGGACGGCCTTCTCACCTACGTCTTCGCCGTCTTCGGTGTCGTCGTTCCGGTGGTCGCGTTCCTGTGGGAGTTCGTCCTGTCCGGGCGCAAACGGCTCGGGTACCGGGTGCAGGTCAACGATCCGGTGCGCACCAGCGGCGACAGTGCCGAGGAGGCAGCGCAACTCGGCGTCCTGCAGCAGCTGCTGCCGAAGAAGGCCGAGGACGGGTCGAAACCGGCGAAGCTCGGCGACATGTCGATCGTCCTGCTGAAGATCGAGAACAACGGCTGGACCGAGGTCGGCCACGAGGACTACCGGCACAGCGAGGGCGCCAACTCCGGCATCACCTTCCGATTTCCGGGCCGCACGATCGTGGGCGTCGCGCTGACCGCACCCAGCCGATCGATGAAATCCGTTCTGCGGGACCACACCAGCGGTGTGAAGACCGATCTGGACGGCAGCGACGGCCTCATCGTGCTGCCCAAATTCGCGCTGGGCCGCGAGGATTCGTACAAGATCATGGCGGTGCTGCGACGGCATCCGGACATGCCCAAGTACAGCGGGGACGAACTCCCGCTGCCCGAGGTCGACGGCGGCATCCGGCGCGGCAAGGTCATCCGGACCGAGAGCCGCACCCGGATGTCCACCCCGTACGCCGCCCTGGTGACCCTGCTGGTCGCGGTGGTGATCGTGCAGTTCGTCACCGGACTGGTGAAACCGCACTCCGATCCGATGGACTGCGAGGCGGGTCACCTGTCCCTGACCGGATCCACCGCGATCGAGAAGGTGATGCAGGACAGTGCCGCCGGATACCAACGCCGTTGTCCCGGTGCGCATATCGACGCCACCGGGTTCAAGAGCAGCAACGACGGCCTGCAGACGCTCGACAGCGGGAAGCAGGCCGATCCGGCCACGCAACTGGCCTTCACCGACGGCCTGAACACCGACCATCCCGCGCTGGTCGCGCGGCCGATCGCGTTCGTGCTGTTCACGCCGGTCGTCAACGCCGCGGTCACCGGATTCGACAGCCTGACCCGGCAGCAGATCGCGGATCTGTACGCCGGCCGATACCTCAACTGGAAGGATCTCGGCGGACCGGATCTGGCGGTGCGGCTGATCGGCCGGCACCGGAGTTCCGGCAGCCGTTCGGCATTCGAGCACGAGATCCTGGAAGGCGATGAGCCGGCGGACAATTCGGCCGACTGCCACACCGGTGCCGCCCCGGAGCCGCTGCGCTGCGAGGCCGACACCACCGCCGACCTGCTCACCCTGGTCGCACGGACCCCGGGCGCGATCGGCTATTCCGAAGTCGCCACGGCCACCGCGGATTCCAGGATCCGGGTGCTCGAGGTGGACGGGCACCGCGCCACCCGTGACGAGGCGCTCGCCGGGACATATCATTTCGGCGCCTCGGAGTACGCCTACAGTGTCGGTGCGCTGCCGCCCGATTCGCTGGCGGCGGGCTTCCTGCGCTACCTCGGCTTCGGCGAGGGAAAGGACATCCTCAGCAGGTACGGCGA